>DAAI01000057.1:0-62611 GCA_001701105.1 Bacteroidales bacterium GP1 | reverse complement strand
GTTAAGGTTAACCAGATTGGTTCACTCACGGAGACTCTCCGCGCAATCGAGATGGCTCAGCGTAACAATTACACCACCGTGATCTCCCACCGCTCCGGCGAGACTGAAGACTCAACAATCGCCGACATCGCCGTGGCAACCAATGCGGGACAGGAGTGAGCCCCCGGATATTCCCACNNNNATGGCCAAGTACAACCAGCTTCTCCGCATTGAGGAAGAGCTCGGCGACCGTGCAGTTTACGGTTACAAGAAGATCGCCCGCAAATAATTTGCATTATAAACTCATAAAGCAGAGGAGGCCTTTAAGCCTCCTCTTTTTTCAGTCTTTTTTTCAGCAGAGTAAGGAGTCGGGGATGTTGGATATTATCAGCTTTTTTTGTAACTTTGTTGCGAGTGGGAATATCCGGGGGCTCACTCCGGAATCCACCGGAAATAAACCGGCTATCGAGACCCGACTTTTTAAGGCTGATTATCAATAAAACAACAATATCATGAAAGAAGACGACAAAGTTTACACCACCGACACCGGTCTGCCCGAGAACGCGTTCCGCGAGCTTGGAGCCGATGAAGAATATGTGCCGGTGATGAAACCGGCCCACGATCAGGAGGAAGTGACCCCTTACTCCGTCGGAATGGGTCTGGTAATGGCAATCATTTTCAGTGCCGCGGCGGCATACCTCGGGCTTAAAGTGGGGCAGGTATTCGAGGCCGCAATCCCTATTGCCATCATCGCCGTGGGTCTCAGCTCAGCGTTGAAAAAGAAAAATGCCCTCGGGCAGAATGTGATCATCCAATCGATCGGCTCATGCTCTGGAGTAATTGTCGCCGGTGCCATCTTCACATTGCCCGCGCTTTATATCCTTCAGGATACATATCCCGACATCGTTGTCGACTTTTACCAGATATTCCTTAGCTCTCTCCTCGGGGGTATTCTCGGCATCCTCTTCTTCATCCCTTTCCGGAAATATTTCGTGAAAGATATGCATGGTAAATATCCCTTCCCGGAAGCCACAGCCACAACCCAGGTGATCATCTCCGGCCAGCAGGCCGCCAACTCCGGCGAAGGAGGCCAGGCAAAGACTCTGGTCATCGCTTCGCTTATCGGAGGAATCTACGACTATATCGTGGCCACTTTCGGATGGTGGGCCGAGACTGTCACCTCCACCTGCTGCTCATGGGGTCAGGCCATCGCTGAAAAGACAAAACTCGTGTTCAGCGTCAACACCGGCGCAGCCCTCCTCGGACTCGGATACATTGTAGGTCTTAAATATGCTTTCATTATCTTTGCCGGGTCAATATTCGTATGGTGGATAGTGATTCCCTTGATGGGCACATATGGAAGTGCAGAACTCGTTGCCATGGCTCCCGAAGCCATATTCAAGGATTACGCCCGTATGATCGGCATCGGCGGCATCGCCATGGCCGGAGTAATCGGCATTATAAAATCATGGCCTATCATTTGCAATGCTGTGGGTCTTGCCGGACGCGAATTCAAGGGAGGCGCCGCCACGGAACGCCCTGTACGCTGGCAGATGGACATCTCGATGAAGAAAATAGTATTCTTCATAGCCCTCGCCCTTATCGCCGTGCTTCTTTTCTTCTGGTTTGGCGTGATTCATACTTTCTGGCAGGCATTGGTGGCATGGGTTGTGGTCACGGTGATAGCCTTCCTCTTCACCACCGTAGCAGCCAATGCAATCGCTATTGTAGGCTCCAACCCGGTATCGGGCATGACCCTAATGACCCTTATCATCGCTTCCGCCATCTTCGTAGCCATCGGGCTTAAAGGCACATCGGGAATCGTGGCATCGATGGTGATAGGCGGCGTGGTCTGCACGGCCCTCTCAATGGCCGGCGGCTTCGTAACCGACCTCAAGATAGGTTACTGGCTCGGCTCTACTCCCAAGAAGCAAGAGAGCTGGAAATTCCTCGGCACACTCGTATCCGCAGCCACAGTGGGTGGCGTTATCATCGTGCTTAACAAGGTTTACGGTTTTACAGGCGACAATGCGCTCGTAGCCCCACAGGCCAATGCAATGGCCAAGGTGATCGAACCGCTTATGATGGGGGGCGATACCCCGTGGATTCTCTATATGGTAGGAGCCATCCTTGCCCTGATTCTAAACTGGCTCGGAGTTCCGGCCCTTGCATTCTGCCTCGGAATGTTCATACCCCTTCAGCTCAACACCCCCATGCTTATCGGAGGTGCCATAAGCTATTTCGTAAGCCATTCTTCAAAGAATAAAGATCTATGCGCCAAACGTCAGGACCGGGGAACTCTTCTCGCTTCCGGCCTCATTGCCGGAGGTGCATTGTTCGGAGTGTTTGCCGCTCTTACACGTTTCTGCGGATTCGAATATCACACGCCCGGTTCATACGAACTCACCCAGGGGCTCGGTCTTGTGGCTTACGCTCTGCTTATCGCTTACCTCTACTGGGATTCCAAGCGTGTAAAACTCTAAATAACCTATCAATAATATCAAAGGTTGCGTCTCATCTCAAGGCGCAATCTTTGTCATTATATCCCTATAATATCGTTTTTTCATCATTAATGCCCCGGCAGAGTCAGGGAATTTCCTATTACGGAAATTTTTCATTAATTTTGCAGTGAAATTAATGTCGACAGAATTTAAGGTCGGTCAACGACTTAACCGAATAATCAATTCACAGAAATGAAAGCATATGTTTTCCCCGGTCAGGGTGCCCAATACGTAGGGATGGGCAAAGACCTATACGATAATAATGAAGAAGCCCGTGCCCTCTTCGAGAAGGCAAACGAAATTTTAGGATTCCGGATCACCGACCTGATGTTTGAAGGCACGGAAGAGGATCTGCGTCAGACAAAGGTAACCCAGCCAGCTATCTTTCTTCACAGCGTGATTCTCGCCAAGAGCCTTGGCGAAGATTTCAAGCCCTCGATGGTGGCCGGTCATAGTCTCGGAGAATTTTCCGCCCTTGTGGCAGCCGGTGCTTTGAGTTTCGAAGAAGGGCTTAAATTAGTAGCCAAGCGTGCCGGAGCCATGCAGAAGGCTTGCGAGGCACAGCCATCGACTATGGCCGCCGTTCTCGCCCTCCCGGATGAAAAGGTTGAGGAAATTTGTGCCTCCGTCGATGGCATTGTAGCTCCCGCCAATTATAATTGCCCGGGACAGGTGGTTATCTCCGGAGCTATCGACTCGGTCGACGAAGCCTGCGTCCGGCTGAAAGAGGCTGGCGCAAAACGCGCTTTGCGCCTGAAAGTGGGTGGCGCGTTCCATAGCCCCCTGATGCAACCGGCTCAGGAAGAACTGGCAGAGGCAATCGAGGCTGCCGTTTTCAATACCCCTATATGCCCCGTATATCAGAATGTGGATGGCAAACCTCATACTGACCCCTCTGAGATTAAGGAAAACCTTATCAAGCAGCTCACCGGGCCAGTGCGCTGGACACAGGATGTAAAGGCTATGGTGGCAGATGGGGCAGACGAATTTATCGAACTTGGCCCCGGGAATGTATTGCAGGGTTTGGTAAAGAAAATAGCTTCCGAGGTTACGGCTTCCGGAATGTGCTGAACGCTGCCATGAACATAGCGATAGTAGGAGCCAGCGGAGCCGTAGGAGCGGAATTTCTCCGAGTCCTTGACGAGCAGGATTTCCCGGTAAACACACTGCGTCTTTTCGGCTCAGAGCGTTCGGCAGGCCAGACCAGACAATTCCGAGGCAATGAATATGTGATTGAGCTTTTGTCGGAGGAGAGTGATTTTTCCGGAGTCGATATTGCTTTCACTTCAGCCGGAGCAGGCACAAGCCGGCGTTATGCTGAGGTAATCACACGCCATGGCACGCTGATGATCGACAATAGTTCGGCTTTCCGTATGGAGCCCGATGTGCCCCTGGTGGTGCCGGAAGTCAACGGCGCTGATGCTTTATGCCATCCTCGCAATATTATAGGGAACCCAAATTGCACTACAATTCAGATGGTGGTGGCGCTGAAACCCATTCAGGACATATCGCCGATACGCCGCATACATGTAGCCACCTATCAAGCAGCATCCGGAGCCGGGGCAGCCGCTATGGATGAACTGATTCTTCAGACCGACCAATCGCTGAAAGGAGAAAAGCCAACCGTTGAAAAATTCAAACATCAACTCGCATTCAATGTGATTCCTCATGTGGATGTCTTCACCGACAATGGATATACAAAGGAGGAAATGAAGATGTTTAACGAAACGCGGAAGATAATGCATTCCGATATGGCCGTGTCGGCCACTTGTGTGCGCGTTCCGGTGCTTCGCGCTCATAGCGAGGCGATATGGGTTGAGACCGAGAAGCCGATCGAGATTGAAGTAGCACGCGAGGCATTCCGCAAAGCCACGGGAGTGGTGCTCGTTGAGAATGGACCCGATGGAGAGCCCATATATCCCATGCCTCTCGACAAAGCAGGAACAGACCCTGTGTTCGTTGGCCGACTCCGAAAAGACCTCGCCAATGAGAATGGACTCACCTTCTGGGTTGTGGCCGACCAGATCAAGAAAGGAGCGGCCCTCAATGCCGTCCAGATTGCTCAGTACCTACTCAACGCCACCAAGCCCTAACGAGATAATCAACAAGGCTATATAAAAATTCGCAAAGAGTGCCTTCGGCAATTCTGCCCGGGCACTCTTATTTTCTCCCCTTATCGCCCGGACGTATCCATCCCATACTTGCCATTCTTATTCCCCGTCCTATTATAAGGTAACATACCAATTGTTGAGAATGATGTTTTGAATTTGAAGGCTTTTTCATAGATACAATTTTTCTTCCTGTCTCTGCAAGTTTTCTACCGTCTTATACCATTCTTCTCCCTCATTGATAAGCAATCCTTTGCGGAACTTCATCGTTCATAACCACGAAAACTCACTAATATTGTAAAATATTATTTACATAATGTAAAGTTTACTTGCTTTTATAAAATTAAATATATAACTTTGCATTATCATTAGAACTCTAATTAATTCTTATGCTTATGAAAATTTTTCTTTTCCCTCACATATTTCAACTGATAGGGTGGATAATGTTTGTTCCATCGTTGGCGATGGGCATCCTTATATATTTTGATGTGATTTCTTTCACTCCTCTCCCTGAAACTATTGTAAAAGATAGTGTAATTATAGGTATTGCACTTGGCGCATTGTTTATTGTATGTTCTAAAGAGAAGGGAGAAGATGAAATGACAAAGTCTATTCGTCTTGCTTCTCTTCTGAACTCAATTTATATATATGTTATTATGCTTGTGGGCTTTACGATTTTGATTAATGGGGTACATTACCTTGACTTCGCCGTTATAAATCTTGTGCTTCTTCCAATTCTTTTCGTATGTATCTTCCGAATGGAGATGTATCGGCACAACAAGATGAGCATAGATGAAGAACAGGATTAAAGTGGAACGCGCAGAGGTGAATATTACACAACAACAACTCGCTGATGCTGTAGGAGTAAGCCGGCAGACAATAGTGGCGATTGAGAAAAACCGGTTTCTTCCGTCAACGCCATTAGCACTCAAAATAAGCCGATTTTTTGGCAAGCCGGTAGAATGCATTTTCATTCTTGAAGAAACCGATTAAACGATATCGATATGAAACAAAAAGTCAGATTCAGCGCATATTCGCTGATTATCACTGCAGGCGTCCTGATACTCTTCGTAGTGGGGATATTCATAGTGAGGGATAATGTTGAGAAACTGATTCTATTCTGCATCATTATGGGTGGTGTGACAATGGCCGGACTTTATTTTTGCCCCCGATCTATTGAAGCGACCAAGTCAGGAATTATTCTTCATCGGCTCCTATCATCACCAAAAGTCTTTCCCTATGATTCTATCCAGGCCGTAGATACTTGCTATCCCTCCTCCGGAGGATTGAGGCTGTGTGCCAGTGGAGGATATTTTGGTTATTGGGGTTATTTCAGCGACATCATGATCGGACAATACATTGGATATTATGGCAGCCGAGACAGTTGTATTGTCGTGAAACTTAAAGATGGGAAACAATATGTTCTTGGGTGTGAGAATGCCATTGAAATGGCAAATTATATCGCCTCAAGAATAGACTGCTAACTGCTCCTATATTATCATAGTGATATCAGCCACCCACGTTTGCACAAATTAATAATTTCTCCGGCAATCGTGTTTTCACACACAATTGCCGGAGAATTATATTCATTATTTAAGCAGCTCTAATTTTTGTATAATACCCTCTAAAGGTTAAAATAGTAGGTACCGGTTGAGAGAACTGCGTAATAGTCGTAGGTAACGTTACGGAGGACATAGTCCGTGCTATACGCCGGAACATCCACTCCTTTATCCCACATATCGGTCCATGGGTTCCAGGCATTCAGTACATTCACATTATACTGGACACCGTTATACTGATAGCTTACCAATAAAGGTACAACCCTCCAGACTCCCTGTACGTCGTAACCGCATGCAATCACTTTGGCAGTTCCCTGATTCTGGAAATTAGTCGAAGGATTCACCACGATAGTGGGCGAGCTGTTCCAACCGCTATACCAGGGACTTCCCCAGTTTGATGGAGGCGGCCCGGGATTCCATCCAAATCCTCCACCAGGACCCATACCTCCCCCACCGGGTCCCATACCTCCGGTGTTAGGTTGAAAACTTCCACCGCTTCCGGGAGCCGGAAGGCTATTCTGGGCCATCATCCCTGCGACTCCTGTCACAAGCCCGAGGCTTAGGAGCATCCCTTTTGCTATGGTATATATGTTCTTCATAATTGCGATGTTTATAGTCTTTATCTTTATAACACCTTAATCATAATTTTGCTCATTTTAGCGCAAAATCTTCTTCCCATTTCGGATAAAAATCCCATGCTCTCCGGGCTGATCCGAAGGGATTCCCTGAAGATTATACCATATTTTTACTTCAGCCCCACCTTCCGGGCATATGGTCAGCATGCCTGAATCTTTTGCGAAAGAGGCAAGCGTGGTAAGAGCTTTCGTAGCTTTGCCGGTTGTGCTATCGAACAACGCAGCATTGTACCATCCTGTCAGGGTAGTGTCATAAGCATTATATTCCATCCACCACCAGAAAATTCCATTTACACTCGGGCGCGCTTCGCATTCTGCCACTAAATCATGCATAAATTTGTTCTGCCCTTCTTCGGAATAAGGCCATGTCGTGCTATTGTCATGGGTAGTGCCGGGTACGGGCCATTTATACGAATAGCCTGTCTCAACAATCATTATATCTTTGTCGGGACAATCCTTCTCAACGGCTGCCAACGCATTCCTGAGAGTCGCCATGTTTCCATGGAAATAAGGATAATAGCTAAGGCCGACAATATCGTATTCCACCCCAAACTTTTTCATCATGGCATAAAAATTGCTCTGCACATTCACCTGAGCCACCCGCTCGGTGTGAATCACTATTTTTGCATCCGGACATTCTTCCCTGCAAGCCTTTATAGCCTGACGCAATAGCGTGCAGAATCGATCCCAGTTCTTGTCGCTGCCTATATATGTTTTCTTCAAATCATTCTCGGGAGTACCTACAGGCCCCCAAAGCATTCCGTAGCTTATTTCATTACCGGGTTGGATAAAGGCCGGCACGATGCCATTGGCCTTGAGTTCAGCGAGCACTCCTTTGGTATATTCATAAATCTGTTGATACAATTGCTCGTCGGTTAGATCTTTCCATTCTTCCGGCGTCCACTGCTTTCCGGGATCTGCCCATGTGTCGGAATAATGGAAATCAAGCATCAGATCCATCCCGGCATCCACTATTCGTTTGCATACCGGCTTAATATATTCCAGGTCCTGACATGCGTTCGGATCCTTATCACTTCCCGTATATGCCGCCGGATCGACAAACAATCGCACTCTCATCGCATTCATCCCTTGCTCTTTTAGCCAGGGGATTAAATCGGCTATTGGTTTGCCTTCGGTATCTTTATATTGTGCGCCCGCCTTTTCATATTCAGGCAATAATGAGATATCGCCCCCGGCGTAGCGAGTCTCTGCTTTAAGTCCGGCGAACAACATAGCAACCAGAAAGACGGATAACAGAATTCTTCTCATAATGGCGATTTTGGGTTATTTCACGTAAAGGAAAACCGGCTTCGACTCTCTGTTAAGCCTATCCAGCACGCTCACGGCATAAGTCACTCCCCTTTCATTCGGATCAATCTTCATCTTGGTATAAGGAGTAAGGGCCACTATGGCTTCGGCATTCGATGTATCGGTCTTTTCACCGTTGAAGAATTGATATACCACGAATCTAACCGCATCTTCCGCTTTTTCTTCATAGCCCCTCTTGGGTGCGTCCCATTCAAGCATCTCGGTTGCCCCATGCTTCACGACTTTTATTTTATCAACGGGTCTTGGTCCGTCACCGGGTCCCTTATAAGCGGGGGGGAGTGCGATAGTCGATTGATAATTATCCGCCAGGAGACGCCCCGCTCCTTTATAATTATCCGTTACCCAATAACCATGCCACCATACATTTCCTTTGATATTTGGAAGCTGACGGCTCATTTTTATTTTCGTATCGAGTTCGTTGGAGGAATGGTTGGCCGGATCGGGTGTATCCATAGTGCGTTTTACATCCTGCCCAACATAAATATCCACTCCATTGGCATTATTATTCCACCACTCCACGAGCTTGCGGCTCGGGGCTGCCGGATGGTCAAGGTTCCAGTAAAGCTGTGGGGCAAGATAATCGATCCATCCTTTTTTTGCCCACAACAGGACATCGGCATATAGGTCGTCATAATTCTGAAGTCCCGTACTGGAACTGCCCCGCGGATCCGACTTCTTGTTTCTCCATATCCCGAAGGGACTTACCCCGAAACGCACCCACGGCTTTTCGCGTTTTATCGTGTGATGCAATTGTTCTATCAGTAAATCCACATTCTTCCTCCGCCAGTCGCCGCGGTTCATGCCGTTTCCAAACTTCTTATATGAAGCGTCGTCAGGAATGGCTTTCCCGGGAGCCGGATAAGGGTAGAAATAATCGTCTATATGAATAGCATCCACATCATAACGACTCACTATATCACTAACCACCTTACAGATGAAATCGCGGTTTTCCTGATAGGCTGGATCGAACAACACTTGGCCGTTATATTGAAAAAACCGGTGCGGTTCCTTTTTCGACGGATGGTCGGACGATAGGATCTCCTTGGCGGTGGATGTGACACGATAAGGATTTAGCCAGGCATGAAACTCCATCCCGCGTTTATGGGCTTCAGTAAGCGCATACTCCATCGGATCCCACATTGGATCGGGGGCTTTGCCACGCTTACCTGTTAACCATGCACTCCAGGGCTCAAGTTGTGATTTATACACAGCATCTGCCGTGGGGCGCACTTGAAAGATTACCGCATTACAGCCGGCTTGCTGTAGCCGGTCGAGCTGTTGACAGATGTATTCTTTTGCCTGGGCGGTAGTCTTATTTTGCCACTGAGTCTGGCCTATCACATGAAGCCACGCTCCACGAAATTCCCTTTTCGGACTCTGTGCATCTGCATCTGATAGTGTCATCAGCAATAAAGCCGACAATAGATATATGTATATTCTCCTCATTTAGTCAAATTTATCTTATTCTCCCCGTTGATTTCCTTACCCTTGATCCCGATTCCAAAGAGGGCATAGTCATAGAGAGCCGGATCAGCCGGATTCATACTGCGCAATGTAGCTGTAAGTTCCTCCACGGCCTTACGGTCGTTGGATTTCCGGGTGAGCAAGTCTAATTTTCTTGCAGTGTTGCCCACATGGACATCAAGGGGAATATATAACTTATTCTTCGGAATAGATTTCCATACTCCCATATCCACAATCCCGTCATCCCGCACAAGCCAGCGCAATGCCATGTTTATTCTTTTCAGAGCTGTATTCTTTAAATCGTTAGGCAAGCACCTCTCGCACGGAATCCCGCCATTGGCATCGGTAAATAATCTCTGCATTCCCTCGACAAGCCGCCATGCCGGAGCCTCATCCTCCCCGGCCCTGATCGATTGGCTGAAAGCATCCAGACTTTCATATCTCGAATATATGTTGTGCAGCCCATTGAGGTATTGGCGCATATGTCGGCCGAAGAATGTGCGATGAATATTGATATCCGGGTCAATGTCCTCATAACCCCTATCCATGACAAAATTGTATGGTTCATTTTCCAGAAGCGCGAACATCCTGTCGGCATCACGACATATCATTTTCCTGTTGCCCCATGCTATTGTGGCCGAAAGGAAGGAGGCTATCTCTATATCCTGCAGACGGCTGAACCGACGCGGAAACTGCACCGGATCCTCTGAAATGAAGGAGGATGCAGCGCGCAAATTCCTCAACCGCNNAAATGAAGGAGGGGCGGTTGATAGCCGCCGCCTCTTCATCTAATAAATTTTTTATTTCCTCCGAATAGTTCATAGGAATAACATCCTGTAGATTAATCATCGGAAGTCACTTCCGGGAGGCCTTTTCCAATTCTCTTGCTACATCGGGTTTGACAGTACGCAATGTCGACACGAATTAGCGCCATAGTCCTTGCAACNNACGAATGCCGAGTCGTAGGTGGCTGCACATCGAGGACGGCCTGTGGTGACATATTTTGACTGGCCGGCGCGGGCTTCAAGAAGTTGCGACTGTAATTCGGTGGTATCCTTCCATGGGCGGTTGAGGAATTTGCGCGCTGCTTCGCGCCCTTCTATCATCGCAGCCTCGATGTCGGCCGCGGCTTCCTCTCCCTTGTCGGTTTTTGTCCCGCATGCCGCCATCCCCGTTGCAAGGACTATGGCGCTAATTATTGCAAATATTGCCTTTTTCATCAATTGGCCCCTTTTATTTTAATTGTACATTTCATTCCACCATCTCGGATCATCCTGCAACCATTTGGCGAACCAGGCCATGATGGTATTATGCCATTCCAGCTTTTCATTATAGCCGCTGATCACATGATTCTCATCCTTGACAGTTATAAATTCCACTTCACGTCCCAGAATCTTCAAAGCATTGAAAATCTGAATACTTTCCCCTATCGGTACATTTGTATCTACCGTTCCATGCAGCAGTAACAATGGCGTGTGAATCTTATCGGCATTAAAGAGCGAGCCTTGCTTGGTGAAAAGTTCCGGGTCTGACCATGGATAATGCTTGGCGGCTGCCACTGAATTATAGGAATATCCCCAATATCCTTCTCCCCAATAACTCGTAACATTCGATATTCCTGCGTGCGACATTGCGGCTGCGAATATATCGGTCTTTGTAAGCAGATATTGGGTCATAAAGCCACCATATGAGGCGCCAAGGCAGCCGATCTTCTTATCGTTCACAAAAGGATGTGCTTCGCAGAATTTCTTTACACCTTCGATAATCTCATCGGCGGTGCGCCTACCCCATGCATTGACATGACGGGCGGAAAATTCTTGACCGTAGCCTGTCGTACCGCTTGGATTGAGCACATACACCACATAGTCGCGCGATGCAAACAGTTGTGGAGAATAAAGATGATAAAAAGTGGCTTGTGACGGGGAAGTACCCCCATAGTAATATACGATCAGAGGATACTTTTTCTCAGGATCAAAATCGGGGGGCAGACACATATATCCGTCAACGACTGTGCCATCTGATGCCGTAAATTTCCACGGCTCCATCTGCCCGAATTTTGTATTTCCAAGCCAATCCTTATGCGGAGTGGCGACTACAGTGCTTTTCCCGGTCTTGAGGTTCATCACATAGCCGGAAGCATCCTCAGTGAAACCACCCCCATAATATGCGAGCCAATGGGCTTCATTATTGCCAATCGAGAAATTCCGGACATTCGGCACTTCGACATTAAGGCGCGTTATCTTGTCGCTCTTAGGATCGAGCGTATAAAGTTCATTATAAAATCCGTTTTCGGCACGCATATATATCAAGCCGTCCTTTGCATTCCAAATCACGCCAAGAATTGCCGGGGCGAAGTTACGGGTCACAGCACGAACTCTCTTGCTTGCGATGTCGAGAATATATGCCTGTCCATCGTAATTATTCCCTATCTCGTGAGGCGCATAATTTGCTCCGACGCCGTCAAACGCATCCGGACCTCCGAGCACGATTAATTCTTTTGCATCCGGCGAATAATATGCCTCATTCACATAGCCCGGTACATTTTTTAAGATTGTATCCGTGGCAAATGAGTTCATGTTCATCTCAATGAGGCTGATTGTTGAGAATGGAAATTTATCCGGCTGACGCGAGTATGTGGAATATAGCAGTTTCGAGCCATCGCGGTTGAAGTCGAGCAGTGATGTGGTTGCTCCTCCATATGTAAGGATGGTCTCTACTCCGGTATCTATGTCGTAACGCATCAGATAATATCTGTCGCGGTCGCCGGGTATCCTGTCGTCGGGTGTCTTTATCCTACGCATGATTCCTTCCGATTTTTCTCCGTCGACTTTCTTATAGTAAACGAGATATTTTTCATCGGGCGACACATAAGGGGATTCATCCGGAATTGCCTCGGCTATCCTCTTAGTCTGCATTGCAGGCACTTGCAAAGCGTACATATCATAGTCCTTAACACCTTTCTTTGTAAAATAAAGAGTATTAGATCTCGGCATCCATGAAGCGCCATTCTCGATGCTCTCGGAAAGAACGCGCCCTGTGGCTGTCTCGGTCAGAACGGAGCGACGTTTCGTATCTTTTGCGTTAACCAGTTCTCTGTAATTTGTAATGAGATATGCTCCGTCGGGCGATAGCGACATGGAAGCCACACGCTCTCCGAGCATTGTCGACAAAGGTCCTACCCTGCGTTCTAATCCGGGACTTGCCGTTACCTTAACATCTGCCGAGCCGTCGTCAGGAACGAATTCAAGGCTGAATTCCGGTGCGCTCTTGTCATCGGGCATTCCAAGAATATTGACAATCAAAGAATAATCTTCCTCCGGAAGCAGAGTCACCGGAGCTGTAGCTTCGGTTGCCACTGAATCAGCCGTATGCTTCTTGATTTTGGTCTCGCCATTGACCGACACCTCTGCCCGAGAAGTAGATTTTAATTTCAGTGTTCCCTTAGCGAATCTTTCGGCGCGGAGCCTGGTAGAGAATGTATTTAGCCGGGGAGCTGTGGCCTGGGTTACAAGGTGAAGCACACCCGCCGAATCCGGCAACATGGTGGTCCATCCTGCTGTCTCAGGCCATTGCGACGAAATATGCCGCGAGGCGAGCAGCTGTTCCTGTTTAAACGGATTCTCCTTCTGCACGGAGTCGGGTAACTGCGGCACGCGTAACAACGCCTCCGGAGCCATCTTATACTCATTGATAGTATAGGCGCCGGCTCCCATCGCACAAACAATGGCTATGGCTATTCCAGTGATTCTCATTCTTTCCTTGATTAATGTCGCGCTTCAGCTCAATTCTACTTCTCGTAAGAGCTGATCGAGACGAGTTTAATT
Source organism: Bacteroidales bacterium GP1 (assembly GCA_001701105.1). Classification (GTDB taxonomy): domain Bacteria; phylum Bacteroidota; class Bacteroidia; order Bacteroidales; family Muribaculaceae; genus Lepagella. The sequence goes on along the minus strand of DAAI01000057.1, from coordinate 49,212 downwards.
CTGTAGATTAATGTTGAATAGGGCTTTACCGATCCTGTCGCCGTCGACCCATAAGCTGAATCATAGGGTATTATGGCAGTCACCGAGTCGCCTACATGCATGGAAGTGAGGGTGGTCCAGAATCCTATGATGTTATCGCTTGGTTTTGATTGATACAGACTGTCGCCATTAGCTTTATAGCTCGTGCCAAGCACTTGGCCATCAATATCCTCAAGCTCGTACTTCACATTCACCGTGGAGTTTGACAATGGCTGGAGATTGGCGGCTGTAAGACTTCTGTCGTTGTGCCATTTCACATATACCGTATTGAAGGGTGCCCAGTCGAGTGTAAGCGGAGGATATTCGGATATAATTATTCCGCTCACATAAGCATCATTCAGTTTTCTCCATTTGTCATATTCGTCAAGCTCGCTTTTAAGACACGATGTAAGCACCGATGATGTCAACAATGCCAGGATTATCAATCTTACTTTCATGGGGGCTATCTGTTAGAATTTTACCTCCGGAGCTTTCTCGGCCCCGGCTTCTGCCTTGAACTGGGGCTTCTCTTTGAATCCGAACCAACCCGCATAAATCATCGTAGGGAATTTCTTTATGCTTGTATTATAATCTTTCACAGCTTCCGTATATCGCATTCTTTCAGTAGCAATGCGATTCTCGGTACCCTCCAGCTGCACCTGCAGATTCATAAAATTCTCGTTAGCTTTAAGATCGGGATAGGCTTCCGAAACTGCCAGAAGCGATTTCAAGGCCGACGACAGCTCATTCTGTGCCTGCTGATAACGCGCAAGATTCTCTTCCGTCAGGTCGTCGGCACTAAGGGTTATTGATGTGGCTTTGGCTCTTGCCTCTGTCACCTTCACCAAGGTTTCCTCCTCGTGCTGGCTATATCCTTTTACAGTGTTGACAAGATTGGGTATAAGATCCGAACGGCGTTGATATTGATTCTCTACCTGCGCCCATGCCTGATCCACACCCTGCTGTTTCTCCACGAGGCTGTTATAATTGCAGCTTGAGAGAGAACTTACGGCCACTATGGCCATTATAGTCATTATTATCTTTTTCATATCCTTTATATTTAGTTGCATACGCCGGTTTAATTTTCTGCCAGTTTCCGCAGAAGATTATTGAGGCTTACTTCTTTGGTAAGAATACGTTCAACTTCATCAACCGACACACGCTTCTGTTCCATCGAGTCGCGGTGACGCAATGTGACTGTACCATCCTCGAGGGTCTGATGATCGATAGTGATGCAATAAGGAGTACCTATTGCATCCTGACGGCGATAGCGTTTGCCGATCGAATCTTTTTCCTCATATTGGCAAGTGAAATCAAACCGCAGTCTGTGCTGAATCTCACGCGCCTTTTCCGGGAGACCATCCTTCTTCACCAAAGGAAGAACCGCACATTTCACCGGAGCTATCGGAGCCGGGAAATGAAGCACTACACGACTATCACCTCCTTCAAGCTGCTGAACTTCGTAGCAACTGCACAACACGGTGAGGAACATCCGGTCGACTCCGATCGAAGTTTCTATCACATATGGCACATAACTCTCGTTAAGCTCCGGATCGAAATATTGTATTTTCTTCCCGGAGAATTTTTCGTGCTGCGATAGGTCGAAGTCGGTCCGTGAATGAATTCCTTCTACTTCCTTGAATCCGAATGGCATCCGGAATTCGATGTCGGTTGCGGCATTGGCGTAATGAGCCAGCTTTTCGTGGTCGTGATAGCGATATTTATCGTCGCCCAGACCGAGGCATTTATGCCATGCGAGGCGCGTATTGCGCCAATAATCGAACCATTTCATCTCCTCCCCCGGACGCACGAAGAATTGCATCTCCATCTGCTCGAACTCGCGCATACGGAAAATAAATTGCCGAGCCACAATCTCATTACGGAAAGCCTTCCCTATCTGAGCGATTCCGAATGGGATACGCATACGCCCCGTCTTCTGAACGTTAAGGTAGTTCACGAAGATTCCCTGTGCAGTCTCCGGACGAAGATACACATCCATGGCTCCATCGGATGTGGAACCCATCTCAGTCTTGAACATAAGATTGAACTGGCGCACATCTGTCCAGTTGCGTGTGCCGCTTATCGGATCCACTATCTCATAATCAAGGATTATCTGCTTCAGAGCGGCGAGGTCGTTGGCGTTCATGGCCTCTGCATAACGATTCTGCAATTCGTCACGCTTGGAGGCCTGCTCCAGCACGCGGGCATTGGTCTTACAGAACATCTCCTCATCGAACGATTCGCCGAATCTCTTGGCGGCCTTGGCTACTTCCTTATTGATTTTTTCATCAAATTTGGCAATCTCATCCTCGATGAGCACATCAGCGCGATAACGCTTCTTACTGTCGCGGTTGTCGATCAAGGGGTCGTTGAACGCATCCACATGGCCTGACGCTTTCCATATTGTAGGGTGCATGAATATGGCCGAATCGATTCCCACGATGTTGTCGTGGAGCATCGTCATCGATTCCCACCAATATCTTTTTATATTGTTCTTTAGTTCTACTCCGTTCTGACCGTAATCGTATACAGCCGACAGGCCATCATATATCTCCGACGACTGAAATACGAATCCGTATTCCTTGGCATGGGCGATAATCGCCTTAAACACATCTTCCTGCTTTGCCATTATATTAAATGTTCTTAATTTCTATTGTTCCGGAGACTGCATAGTGCACATTCCTCCCCGTTTTAAATCACAAAGATACACATTTTCGCGCAATCCTGCAATAACTTTCGCAAAGCTGAAGATTTTTGCGTCCTTTGCCTTAATACTGCCGGCATTCGAAATCAGGCATAGGAATGCATGCCTGTCATAAAATAATTCACACCGAAATAAGTGAAAAGGACGCTTAGGAAGGCGATCATCATATATGTATTGAATATTTTTGGCCTGCGGAAGCATGGCAGCGACATTGAATGAAATGGAACGGCGTACACGAGCATCGTTATCAGCGCCCATGTTTCCTTAGGATCCCAGCCCCAATATCGCCCCCATGTCTGATTGGCCCATATCGCCCCGATAAAAATTCCTCCCGCCATCAGGAACACAGCCGGATAGAGCATTACCCGCGACAGTCGAACATATTGTTCGTTCCCGGTAATGAGACTTAGAGCAGAAATAATAGTGATCATTGCCATCAACGCATAGGCCGCCATCACGAGCAGCACGTGCACCGACAGTAACGGCGACGCGAGTACTGGCATCAACATACTTACAGTAGCTCCGGCCCGGCCAATATAAGCTACCAATAGTGTCAATCCGCCAGCCGCCAGCCCGCATCCCCCCATCACATCCCGGTGCGTTGCATAGCCAATAAAGGATGTAATCAGTAATAACCATGCCATTGCAAGCATTGTCTCATATCCGTTAGTCAAGGGTACATGACCGCCTATCATCCACCTTAGGGCTAACACCATGGTAATCCACGCCAGAGTCAGGCCACATAGCATCGCCCCGGGAGAAATATGCCTGATCCTGCGCAACGCAGGAATGCCGGTGCATATTAATGCTGTGATAAGGGCAATTATTCCGGGAACCAACGGTGAGCCGAGACGATTGTAGAGTAACTCCACTTTCACAGGAACCTGCTGACTCTTAACCTCCAAGATAAGATTGTCGGCGTTCTTCCATTGGCGTCGGGAGAGCTCTTTATTGAACGCTGTTAGAAAACCGGATGATACCTCAGCGACATCCGCTCCTTCATCCGATTTATCCATAACGAGCTTTATTGCTTTTCCCGTGCATACTTGGGTTATATATCCTATTTTCTCATCAGCTTCATGCAGATTCTTATCGCTGATATTATCCGAAAGCGCGCTCTCCAATTTATATCCCTCGCGTGAATAAAAGTCCGTTAACGAGGCATAATTCTCTTTGGCTCCGATCAATTCAGCCACAGGCTGTTTAATCTTAATGAAGGGTTCGTTTTTCCAGTAATCATAATAGAATATCCATCCGGCGAGCACCTGTTCCGAGGATAATCCTTTATAGCTTTCGTTTCCATATACTTTGAGACAAAAATCGCGGGCCATCGTCTGAATTGGCATGACCCGGCCGTCCCAGTCCACCTTCATCTCTCCGAAGTGCCTTGCCAACGTGGGTGGGATGGTAGCCGGAGTTGTGGAGGGAGATGCAAAACATCCCCCGGCCGCTGCGCATATCAGTACAGTCATTGACAATGCACGCTCTCTGCTTATAAGTCGGCGCAACCGCGTATCCGGCCATAACAGATATAGAATCATGGATATGAAAAGCAAATAATATCCTGAATATGTCACCCCTATTCCCCAAGGGTCGTGATTGACTGTCAATAATGAATAATTTTCGCCTATGCCAGTCTGATAGAACCTGTATTTCTGTATTTCAAGAACTCTATTCATCGACACTCGTTTTTCATCACTTCTATTGATCCGGAGAATAGAGACGTAATCAGCGGCAGAAGCAGTTCCGGGATAATACTCCACATATGCTTCGCGCAATTCCACGGAAAAAGGGAGTGATGCCTCCTCCCCGTTATCAAGAATAAATCTCGTGCAGGGAGAGGCATCTTTCTCAATCTTACATTTTCCGTGTTGTCCGCTGCTCCATGTGATCAAGGCTCCGGCTATAATCACAAGGAATGCCAGATGAAATCCCTTTGCGGGGAGAGGAAGGGCTTTCAAGCGTCGGATCAATCTTTGGCTCATATCGCATCGAGAAAAGTAATAACCGCATCGCGGTCGGTTTTACTCAATCCGCGGAATTTCTCTACGCTCCATCTCGCATCGCTCTTGGGTGAGAATCCATGCCACATTACGGCCTCCATAGTGGTGCGGGCTCTGCAATCGTGCAACCGATCTGCTGTATTGGTGCCATTCACACGCTGATGCAGACCGCGTCCCCAGAGGGGAGTGGTGCGACACCATCCTGTGCGGATATCATTGGCCATATAGAGCTTATGCTGAACCATATCTGTATATGGCCATATCTTCTGGTAAGGATAGCGTGGCAATTCGTTGCCCCGGAAGAATTGTGCCGGATCTCGCACCACGTCGGCACCTGTGGTCCACGATGGCCGGTGACAATATGCACACCCTATATCTTCAAATATTTGCTTTCCTCTGGCCACTTCCTTATTGTCGGTATCCCTCACTGCCGGAACTCCAAGCCCTCTATGCCATACCATCAGATCCACATATTCATCATCACTCATTTCCACCGGCAGATTTTTGGATGTGAGATATGTAAGAATCCGCTGCTCCATATCCCCTTCCCACCATTCCGGATGTTCATGGCGCGGATCGATTTTCACGAGATAATCATCAAAACCGGCTTGCACCACAGGGTCTTTAGCTGAATATCCGGCCCATGTTCCGGCAGCATCAAGATAATGATACCGTCGGTCGGATCGGGTCACATTAGTAATATTCCATATTGCATTGGCTCCTGCGGCATCCTGCAACGGCCCACGCGACATTGCATAGGTAAATCTTCTGGGATAAGGAGTACCATCACCTTGCAATGTGTTGATATATTGACTTTTCCATTCTCCGCCGGCGAAATATGCCCCGTTAAGTCCGTTAGGGAGAAATCCGTCACGCTCTTCTTGCCTGTACTGGGCAAGGAGATCCGCATCATCGATGGCATCAAGCAGCCCGGTGCCGTAAATTCCGATGGTACTTTCAAGTCTTACTTCATAGTCTTCCGGCAATTCATATCCTTGGCGCACTGCATATATAGCACTTGGCGGCAACTTCACTTCCGGATATTGGAGCTGATATGTCTCGCCGTCGGGAAATCTATTGTTCCATTCATCCGTAGCGTCATGCCAAGTCACCGTAACCTGACTTTCATCCAAAGGAGCGGTAAAGGGTGCCGTTGCATGACCCTGCGGCATTCCTGCAAGCCAGCTTACATAGGCTTCTGTCGACGGATTATACACCACAAGCAGACATCCGTTGCCTATCTCGTCGGTCTTGAACTCCCCGACCGGAAGGCGTTTGCCATGCCCGTAACCGGGATGGCAATGTATGCACGAGGTGCGTATGTAAGCCGGTCCAAGACCGGATCTAACGCCCGAGGCATTGGTCATAAATGGTTTTTCAAAAAGTGCTTCGCCATTTTTGAAACTTTGGTACAGGCCTCCTTTCTCCACTGCAGGCGACGGCTGCTCAAGAGCGTTGGATGTGGAGAGGAATGTCGTGCCGAGTTCTCCTCCGGGATAGTGCCATTCCTGATAATCGGCATCCGGATCCAATGGTTCATTACGCAAGATCTCCTCCTCCGTACAGGATGTAGCAAGAACCGCAAGGATCAATAATGGAGAGAATTTTTTAGGAGTCATGTTCATCAATCGGATAATTTGGAATATACTTTCTCAAGAATCCCCACAAGTGAATTACAAGCCTCAATTGCCTCCGCCACATCATTGCCGCGGGCATTCTTGGCAAATGGCTCCTGAATCATGGAGATCTTTTCTATAGCCTTCACGATGGCATCGCGCGTTTGCTCGTCAAGTGATTGATCCACGCTCCTGATATAGTCGGAAATCGAGGCATCCCCGTTCTTAGATCCGCAATACGAATTGGCTATTGACCGAATATTGTCCTGAAAATCTTCAATTGAATTGAGTGAATAGGGCGATTCAATATAATTCCTGTCATCAAGCGACGAGCCACTGTGTGGACGCCCTATCTTCGTGTTCCCCACTTCGTCGGCAATGTCTATACAGCCCTGTATGATTTCTTCCCCAACATCCTGGAAAGCCTTATAGATGGAACCCGGTTTTCCGGCATTTATCATCATCCAGCCATGGTTTTTACTCTTATCAAGCTCATTATCATCCAGAATCTCCTGCTTTTGGGGAGTGATATTTTCCGTTCCTGCCCAACAGGCCTCCAGACAGACGCATTGATTCCGCAGATCTTCCGCCACCATCAACAGATATTTCATTTCTTCGGAAGTATAAACCGGAGAATGAAGGGTCGATGTCAAGCCATCGGGGGAAAGCTCAAAGAGCATATATTCAATGGCATGGAAACCCAATAGTCCGTAACCGAAATTATTTTCAATGTTGTAGTCGGCCCCTCCCCGGATAGCTATGAGAAGATTATCCATCGCATCCTTATCCAGAGGCCATGAATCGATATGGGGGTCGATATTATGATCAGCCGCCGGACCGAAAAGGAAAGCCTCGGAAAGCTCCCAGTAACGCCGCGAATCTTTCCAAGCTGTGGCGGTGGATGCTATCTCGGCAGTGGTCAGCCTGCCCTCCTCATGCAGCCGGCTCATCTCAACGCACCGGTCATAAAGTTCGATGGCAGCATCAGCCATCCCCTTATATGTGGGGAGCACAGTATTCCGGATATAAGCCTCCGCGGCTTTCTCAAGCATTGTTTCCTTTGACGATGTGTCGTCCATGAGTTCATCGTTTCCGGTGCATCCTCCGATTACCGAGGCCGCAAGCACCGCGAGAATTGTACATTTTAATTTTTTCATCATTTTTTATATTTTCATTTTATAAACCATCCTGAATAAGCGATCCCAATTGATAGTGAGGGCTCGTTGTTATAGGGCTTCCTTAGGATTCCGACAGAATACTCACTTTTTACCACAATCTGGGGAATCGGATAATAATTCACCCCCACAGCCCATCTCTGGCGACCGCACCATTTGTCGTCAAGGTCATTATCCGCCATCCTGAACATTGAATCATAATAATCGTACCGGCCGAAGACATAGAATCTCTGTCGGGAGGCGCGAAGCCGGCGGGATAATGAGAAAATATCATATCCAATTTCCATGCCGGTCGATATTGCATCGGATGCAACTTTCTGCTTTTTAGAAGGCGACTTGGAAGGCATCGACATATTAAAGGATGTTATCCTTTTGGAATCCGAAAGATGTCCGTAATCAAAATGACCGCGTGCAATAAGGCCGAAATCGGAATAGCAGAAATCAAAAGTACCGATGCTCACGGTTCCATGTATCCCTGCATTCTTATCATTAGCGGTAGGCGCCATCGTATTGCGGAAACTATTGCCGATATATCCTGCCAGCGACATCCGCAAGCCTCTTATCGAAGTGTTGTCAATCCGGAATGCCCCGGCATATACATTGGCTATCTTATATTCATAAGGAGAAGCAGAGCCATCATGTATCCAACTCTGATTGCCGAACCTCTCGCTATCGAGTCCGGGCATGAACATAAGCTCATACCGCCAAGCCCCTGCTTTTCCCCACAGCGAAACTCCGACTTCACGCCATGTACATGGCATTATCGTGTTCTCTCCCTCCGGGCGATAGACTCCAAAAAATTCCGTCGGCATATGATGGGCGTTTGTCTGCCCTACCGGCACTATCATCATTCCGACACGCAGATTTAGTTGGGGCAGGAATGACTTCTGAAGCCAGAATTGCTCGAGAGCCACTTCTCCACCGCGCTCCAACTCCGTTTCATATTCTCCTCCTTCTTCATTCTCAAATTCCACGGCCGATTCTATTCCGCCATGTTCAAATTCTATTTCCGTGCCCATGGACCATCCTTTTCCAAAGTCATACCCGAGATATATCACGGCGTGTGGAATGTCGAAACGGCCGTGAGCCTGATTCCGGTAATTCTCCGGCGTGATGTAACGGAGATAACTGTCGCTATAGAAATTCCTTGTCATCACCGCCTCTCCATAGCCACCGACCTGAAACCTATTATACCATTTCAGGGGCCGTTCCTGCGATGGCACGGAATCTGCCGTAAGGGGCCGTGCCATAACCCAGCATGGCCAAAAACTAATGATTATCAATATCTTCAAAATCTTGCTCATGACGCTTATGAAGGTTAGAATTTACATTGCAAAATTATAGATTGATACCACCTCCGGCAATACCCAGAAATAGGGAATTTTTTCCTTACGGCTCCTTTTGTAAAGCATCGGCTCATTCACTGAGATTAGTCATTTTTGGGTATTGCAGGATAAGACGGCTATTTGTAATTTTGCAGCGATAATTACGTAAGACCTCTGATAAATTATGCGTTGCCGCGATGGCAACGCATAATTAATTCCGAGGAAATGACGTTAAGCATTATAGCATCATTCATTTAAAGACTACGTTTATAGCATGACACAATTCCTATCCCACTATCATTTATCCGGACTGACTATAGGAATCCTTACCTTTATCATAATCGGGATTTTTCATCCAATAGTAATCAAGGCTGAATATTATTTCGGCACCAGATGCTGGTGGTGGTTCCTGATATTAGGAATCCTTGGAATAGCGGGCTCGATTATTGTTAGCGATATAATCTTATCAACACTTCTCGGGGTATTTGCATTTTCCTCTTTCTGGACTATAAAGGAAGTGTTCGAGCAGGAGGAACGGGTTAAGAAGGGATGGTTTCCTAAAAATCCGTCAAGAAAAGATTAGTTAATCCGTTATTATCCAATAGTTGTCGTAATAAGCCATGAAAATTAAGTCAAGACCCCGCACTCAATTAAGATTTCAATCGGGCAAGTCTGGAGTATGGAATAAATTGCTCGGTTTTCTCTTTATATTATTTATAACCAATCCGATTACCCTGAAGGGAGGGGCCCCGGAGTTAAGACATGTGTTCGATATTCACGCTGAGATAGGCGCACCGATTGATGCCGGAAATGTGGCGCATGGAAAGCGTATAATAATACCAATTACCGGAGGGAATGTAACGGGGTTGATAAATGGCCGGATAATACCGGGTGGTGCAGATTATCAATTGGTCGACACATTGCGTAAAAAGGCGGAATTGAAAGCTATTTATTCAATAATTACTCCAGACTCCACCCTGATCAATGTCACCAATGAAGGACTTAATATCGACAATGATAAAGGATATTATTTCACTACTTCACCAAAATTTGAATGCGACGTAAATTCACCTTATGCCTGGCTTAACGACCGCATCTTCGTATGTCGCCCCCAGTCGTTCCTTCAGGATGGTATAGTGCTGAGGGTATGGGTGATAGAATGATTATATCTTTTCCTGTTTGCATCGGTCGGATGCCGAATGCCGTCGCCCGTTAAGGCTGCCGGATGCAATTCAGGAATCGAGCGCATTGCGAGTCTCCATTATCTCAAGACTCAAATTCAAGGATTTCAACAGCTTCTCCACTGTTCGTATCGAGGGATTGGCGTAGTTCCCTTCTATCGACTTTATCATCCTGACACTGACCCCGGAGATGTCGGCCAATGTCTGTTGGGTCAGACGCAATTCCTGGCGGCGTTTCCTGATTTCTTGTCCGATGTCCATATTGCCTTGATGTATTTTTCTTAAATTACATTGTGTTAGAGGAGTTCCATAGGGTATTTGGTTGCGAAGTTATCCAATTCATTCCATTATCGCAAAATTATTTTCCTATATTTATTCATAAGGGGGCAATATTTAGATTATTTCACACATCACTGCGCATTTATTGCAGTTTATCGTTATGGCCGGATTTTTCTGTCTTTTTGGTAAACCTTGCCGACTCATCCATATAAGCCAGCGTAACTATATATTCATCCGAAAGATAGGAATAAATCGTCAGTTCGATTATTTCTCCCGAAGGCAATACTACACCGGCCTTTCCATAATCCTTCATTGTGAAACCTTGCCCTTGTCCTGAATAATCATACTCTTCCTTATCATAGACGGGCACAGAGGGTCCGAATTTTGGAAGGCGATTGATTATTATCCGGCTCCTGAAATCCAGCCCCGGCGTGAGGGCTGCCTTATAACAGGCCTCCTTTATCGTCCATGCAAGGACATTGGCCTCGGTATCATCAGCAGGAATCAGTGCAAGTTCATCGTCATTGAGGAATCTATCCCGCAGGCGCTTAACCTGAGCTCTATTGCGAGGTTCAACATCCACTCCCAGTGCCGTTTCCGGTGAGAATACCGCTAGATCGGCATCAGGAGTCGGAGCCAGCGTAGCCACTACGAACATACCGGGGCAATGCGATATTGATACGCGCGTGTCGGCGCCGTAGAGGAACGGCGCTCCCGATGGATAATGGCCAATATCTCGATATTCATCCTTGCCATTCTCACAATAAATCTGACGCGCCGCATCAAACCACGCCTTTCCCTTATAACGATTCCCTTCTGAAATCTCCTCTATCTTTATACATGGCACCGACGGATGCCGCCAATATACCAGATCTTCTTCCATTTCTCCTGTTTTTCCGGGATGAGATGCGGATTATTCCTCCGCGGCCTTCGGAAGCCCCTTTACCTTCACTTCCATTATTCTATGGCGTTCCATCTTCATTACCCTCAGTTCAAGATTTTCAAATTTAAGGGTTTCCTTCATGGTAGGGAAATCCCCTTTTATCTCCAGCATGAGCCCCGCAAGGGTCTCGGCGTCTCCAAGTGATTCTATGAGGTTGGAATCGATGTCAAGGATATGGCAAAAATCATCAAGCGGAATCTTGGCATCAAATATATAAGAATCATCATCCACCTTCCTTACCATTTTGTCTTGCTCATCGTATTCATCATCTATTTCGCCGACAATTTCCTCAATTACATCCTCGAGAGTCACGATGCCCTGAGTACAGCCATATTCATCTATCACGATAGCCATATGCACCTTGCGCTTGCGGAAATCCTCCAGGAGATCGTCTATCATCCGCGATTCAGGCACGAAATATGCCTCACGGATCAGCGTCTGCCATTTCGGACGGTTCGGACTGTCGATCCAGGGCAAGAGATCCTTGCTGTAAAGCACACCCCGGATTGAATCCTGATTGGTATCATAGACAGGGATTCTCGAATACCCAGACTCGATGATCACTTTCACTACATTCTCCCATGTGTCATGGTATTCAATATCCGTTACATCCACGCGGCTTATCATTATCTCGCGCGCATCCTTCTCCCCGAACGACAGAATCCCCTCAAGCATCTCCTTGTCATCGCCCTCCTTCACATCGGAGATCTCAAGAGCTTTCTCAAGCTCATCGGTAGTCACGTTCTGCTGTTTCTTGGTAATCATCTTATTCACCACTACTGTGGATTTCACCATCAGCCGTGCGAGAGGCGCCAAAGCATTATAGAGAAGGGTCATTCCCCCTACCGATGCCCTTACCCATTTCTGAGGACGCCCTTTTGCCACAAGTTTAGGGAATATCTCTCCGAAAAGAAGCAACAGGAAGGTCAGGAATACGGTCTGCAACAGAAAATTAACATATACGTTCGTAAAGGTCACGGTCTCCGAGATGGCGAAAGTAAGCACCACCACTATCGTAACATTCACCAGATTATTGGCAATAAGGATAGTGGCAAGCAATTGCTCTGTGTGGGAAAGCAGATCGACAGCCTTTTTGTCCTTAGGGTTATCGCTCTCCTCAAGATCTTCTATATCCTTGGGAGTAAGTCCGAAATAGGCTATCTCGCTGCCCGATACGGCCAAAATAGATTAAATCCCTTCGCANNGCTGATATCATCAGGCATATCACCGCCACCAAAATCATAAAACCCCAGCCCACCCAATTGTCGGGTGCATTAAACATAATGCCGGAGCTACATAATATACCGGCCGTCACCTCGGCCGGCAAAGGATCTATGTCCAAAGTTTCTATATATTGGTTTGAGTTGCAAATTTAGCCTATTATCCCCAAATTTCCAAATTTTATTTATCAGCCAATTCTATCTCTGCATTCTTCAGCTCTTTGCGAAGGGATTTAATCTATTTTGGCGGAATAGGCATGACAGAATCGGTTATTAAATATCCTGCCGACATCATGGACGAGGACGGCAGGAGTATTATTTATCGCAACGGAAAACTATGGTTTAAAACCAATTGAAAATCAAACCTATGTCACCCCAAATGCCTTTATAAATTTCCAGAGTATAATCATTGACTTCCAGATAGTTGTTGAACCGGAACCCAAACTTGAAACCATTGCATTTCTCTATTTCACCATTCAGGTTGGAAACTACGTTGACAATCTGCTCCGTGTTGGCCTTATATTCCGATTCTTGGAGCGCATTCTTCAGTCGGGCGATGTTATCATTGTCGGAGGAATAGAGCGACATTAGAGCCACGAGCAATGATTGCGAAACATTAGTATCGGTAAGGAAAGCTGTTACGTCCTTACCCTTGGCCACATCCTTAGGCTCTAACTCAAGATCCAAACCGGAGGTAGAATAGTTGATGAAGGCTTTGGCGATGCCGAACTTGAGCGACTTATACAAATCCGTATTCAAAGGATAATATATGGCTCCGCCGATTCCTTGACGGTCGTTCCAAGAATGATCCACGAGTCTCATGTTAAGAAGGGAGGAAAGATTCACCATCACCTTAATATGATTCTCGGATAGGCCGGAAAACTCGAATGAATAATAGGGCATGGTCATGTCGAAATATACCCCGGCCACACCATCAATCTTATTGTCATTATAGTAATAATAGTGAGGATTGACATAGCCATAACCGTTGCCAAACTCCGCGCTTGTCGAGCCGAAACATATCATACGGTAGATCTGAGCGATTGACACATTTACGTCTTCCTTTTTGGTAAACCCGAGACTTGCGGCTGATATTGCAGGCGCATTTAGCACAAATTGCAATATGTCGGAGCTTGTATATCCTGTAGATGCCGGGAATAGCTGATCCCCACCTTCAATTACAAATGGCGATGACATATCAGTTGCGCTTGATTCACCCTTTGGGAAAAGAGTGTACCATCTCTCGGAAGATTTATCCGAAGTCTCAGGAGAAGTCTTTAAATGGTAAGAAAGATTTAGATTCACCGAATTGAGTTTGTAAGGGATCTCACCGGTTATGTCGAGCGAATACATATCGCATTCGTAACTGGCTTTAAAAGTCCAGTTCGTAGCCTTTTCCGTACTTACATATTCAATTACTACGGGGACTTCTATATCCCTATTGCCGAATATGGGACTCTGCACGGGGAATGTGGCTTTTTCGCCCGATATTGGAGATGTGGACTCTATGGAGCCGCCTGCAATGCACAATACCGGGGTTTTCGTGTCAAGATCCTTGAAATATACCCTTTGCCCTTCTGTAAGAATGTTGCTCCTGTTTACATAAGAGTTTTTACAGAGAATCTCCTGATTACTTTGGATGTGGAGCTCGGACCGGAATAAAACACGGCATTGATCGTTGATACTCCATTCTCAGGAAATATCAGGCCCTCCAGTTGGGTGTAATCGGTAGTAGGACCTTCAGGTCCTTCGCTCTGCTTGTCGCAGGAATTGCCAAGCAGAAGGGTCAAAAGCAGCAGGGGATATACCATACTTTTGGCTGAGAAATAGAAATGATTTTTATTCATATCCGATTTGTTTGTTGAGTTTTTGATATTTCTTTATATAAATACGATACAAGGCCCGAATTTATTATATTCTTAAAAAAAATATTCATATATCGATTACAATGTGTTTTATGTCTTGGGTATAGCCCTTGTGAAATCAGCGGACTAATTCTACTTTTCCTTCAAAGACGTACCAAAGCCAGCCATGAACCTCGCGATACATTCCCGTGCTTTTAAGATACTCCACATATTGAAGCACCTGACGCGAATGCCGCCCGCTATCATCTATCTTCCCGAACTTATAATCCACTATCTCCACCCGGCCATCCGGGAAAACCATGATGCGGTCCGGACGTTTCAATCCCATACCTTTGCGCAATACCGGCCGTTCGGTAATGACCCGGAGGGCGGAGCCCCCAAACCATCGTTTCACCTCCCTGCCCCCTTTCATCATCTCGGCGCGAAGCCTTCCCTCCGTCTCTACGCTGTTGCGGCCGGTAAGGCCCAAGGCGCGGGCACGCATTATTGCCTTTTCAAGATCAGCCTCCACAATCACATTCTCCATTATGGCATGGCAGATATTGCCTACAGAGCGTGGATCTGCCTCATCATCAAGATCGAGCTCGGACGAATCTGCATAAGTCGGCAGGCTCGTCTCACGGCAACGTATGCAATCGGGCGTGGCCATTGATTGATAATCGGCTATCTCCAGAGTCGTGGCAACGGATCCGGATGATTCTGCCCTTTCGATTTTTGATTCCGGGAATTGGCCATATTCCAGCCATACTCCTCCGTTTTTCTGGACAATACGCACACCCGCTTCTCCCGAGGCAAATTCCTCAAGCAGAGGCCCGAGGGCCAGTTGTCCCGACTTATTGCCATGAGGCTTGCGAGGAGTAAAGACATATAATTCATGCACCGCCCTGGTCATCGCCACATATGCGAGATTGAGATTGTCCATCGTCTCAAGATTATATGCCTCGTGCAATTTATCTGATAAAGGAGTTCCTTCAAGCGACTCATCTACCAGCACCGGCAGCCAAGGCGGCAACACTTCTCCTCCGAAGAAGTCTATAAGTCCGGTGGCTTTAGTATAAACCCATATCCATTCGCGTCCTCCTACATAATTTCCTAACCGCACGTTGCTCTTAAAGAGCTCCGGGATGATTACCACACCGAATTCAAGACCCTTCGACTTATGAATGGTCATTATCTTTACGGCATCGACATCTTCCGGTGAGGATATTGATCTTGATTTTCCGCTCCGGTTCCACCAATCGAGAAACGAAGGAAGGTCGGAGGGGTGACCCTCGCAGTATTCCAGCACGCAATCCTGGAAGGCCGCGAGAAAGGGCGCCTCACGCTTTCGCACCGGCTCATCCACGAATTTCGCTATCACGGCCTCGACAAGCGCAGGAAGCGCCAGAGTCTGCATCTCGGAGAGCATCTCCTCAATCAATCTTCCCGAAGGTTCGCTGTCGAGGAATGCCTCCGCGCATTCCGCCGCGCTAAGCTCCGGATGCTCCCGGCGGAATAGCAGCAGGCTGAGTTCGAGAGCGCGGATATTACCGCTGCGTTGCCCTGTGGAGGCATCTGTCGTTAACTCCGGTTTGCTGCCTGACGCTATACTCTCAAGCACGGTGATCACCTGCTGTACTGCTTCTGAATTTCGTATCAGCAATGATTCCTCGCTTACGAACTCCAATTTAGGCTGATCCTCATGCCGGCTATTGTTATAGGCTCTGATTGAATCCACTATCTCATTGCCTTTTTCATTTGAACGCACGAGTATGGCTATATCCTTCATATCATATCCCCGGCGGAGAGCCCCGAGGATTATGCGGATGGTCTCGTCATTAGCAGGCATGATGACATCATCCTCACTTTCATTTTCATCTCCGGGAACATATTTATCGGTGAGATAAACCCTGACATATCCTCCGTCGGAATAGCGGGCTTCCTGCCTCACATTGCCGTAGAGAGGCGCGAAAATATTGAGGAAATCATCGCTTCTTGTCCCCACTGTCCGGGCAATGGCTCCCACAGCGTAGGAAAAGAATCGATTATTCCATTCCACAATATTATAGTCGCTCCGGAAATTCATGTTCATCTCCTTGTCGCCAAGGTCGATTTCGCCGGCGAATTTTTCCGGCACGACTCGGCTGATCAATTTCGGCTCTGCGTTGCGGAAGCGATAGATGCTTTGCTTCGCATCCCCGATAATGAGATTATCGTTGCCCCGGCTCAAGGTCTCAGAAATCAATGGACTTACATTTTCCCATTGCATTTTTGACGTGTCCTGGAATTCATCTATAAGGAGATGGTCAAGGTGCGTGCCCATACGTTCGTACACGAAAGGTGTGTCATCCTCCCCGATGATTTTATTGAGGATGGTCGAGGTCTCCCCTAATTCCACTGCGTTGTTCTCGAGAAGATATTCTTCTCGCTTGCGGGTGACAATTTTTAGCAGGCCGAGAAACGGGATACTCACCCTCAACGCCAGCCATAGCTTCAATTTCGGGTCGGCCAATGTGTCACTCCATTTCTCATAGGCCTCAAGAGCTTCACTATATGCGGCAAGACGCGCGGGCCACTTTCCATCAGCCAATTCCAACGACGCCTTCTTGACAGTGGTTTCCGGAACATTGAGAGGATTGGCATTATTGTTGGTCATCTTCAGGGAGAGAATCTTTTTTATCTGAGTCGGAATCTTCCCTACCGGAGTAGTTCCGGCGGCGTTCCATGCCTCCTTCGGAAAGAGACTCCGTGCAACCCCGGCTTTGTGCCTCATATTGTCGTAACGTCTCCGGAGCTCCCGCATATATTTATTTTCCAGACGTCCGAACATCTCCTGAAGATTCTCGGCATTTTCAAGATACTCCTCGATTTTTTTACGGTTTTCACGGAATGACTCATTGTCGATGCGACGGAATGCCTGCAAAAGATCGCCATAGACCGTAGGCTTGTACTTACCACTCGGCTTCTTCTGAAAGATGTTCCAGTTAGTGCCCTGCTCCATATCCATGAGGACATTTATCCATGCACGGGCCACTGCACCCTCCTCATTATTTTCAGGATCGTCCACCTCATCAAGCATGGCGTCAACGCCGACCTGCGAAACAAACCCGCTGTTGAGCTCCACCTGATAATTGTCGGAGAAGTCGGCCTCATAGGCGAATGTACGAAGCACACGCTGAAAGAATGAATCGATTGTGGAGACATTAAAGTTGGAAAAATCTTTAAGCAACACTCTCAATGCCTCCCGGCAAACTCTTGAAACCTCCGGCTCGGAGGCATTCAGTTCTTTGGCAAATTCTTCAAGATAATCGGGCTTCTTGCCCCTGCCGTCGTAATGGGCCAGTGCGTACAGTCGGTCGACGATACGCGTCTTCATTTCCTCGGTGGCCTTGTTGGTGAAGGTCACGGCAAGGATGCGGCCAAGGCCATCGTCGAGTTCGGCGAAGGTGCGCAGCCGTTCATTCCGCGTATTCTCCTCGCGGATAGAGATGATGTAGCGTATGTAATATTTCGCAAGCTGGTAGGTTTTCCCCGACCCTGCCGATGCGCGCTTAAGATGCAGCATTAAAAGAGGTGGTTATTTCACTGTATATCCTTTTTCACGAAGAATCACGCGCACTTTTTCCACGCAATTTCCCTGAATCAGGATCTCGCCTCCACGCGCCGACCCTCCGCAGCCAAGGTGCCTCTTAAGGTCGGCGGCAAGACGGTGTAATTCTTCGTCTGTACATTTAAATCCCTCTATAATGGTGGCGGTCTTGCCATTGCGCCCTTTCCGCTCCATCACTACATGGAGTGCTTCTTCAGGGGTTTTCGGCTTAGGATTAGACTTAGTCGCCTCATTGGCCTCCGGACCTTCCGGAAGATTCCCTTCCGCCAACAATCCTCCTAATTTGGCTTTCCAGTCGTCCATCAGAGTTTCTTGTTTAGATCATCGAGCGAGAATGCGCTGTCGACAAGATTGCCCGACGCATCATATATATAGAAAGCCGGAACCATTCCAACATTATAATCGCGTAACGCTGTGGATGTCATGCCGGCAGCATCGAATACCGTGAGCCAAGGCAGATTTCGTGCCGCCTCACGCCATGCGTACTGATCAGCATCGAGCGAGATGTGATAATAATCGATCCCTTTGGAGGTCCGGATAGAATTCAGTCCTCTGTTGAAAGCCGGTGATTCAGGGGCGTTCATAAGGCTGAAAACCACTATAATCTTCTTGCCTTTCCCTACAACATCACTCAATTTCACATTCGTTCCCGTCTCATCGGGCAATTCTATGTCGAGTATCTTCAACTCCGGCACTTCCACTGTAATCTTATTGCCTTTCTCGGATTGAAGGCGGCGCATGGCCGACTTTGCGGCTTCGCTCACCATCTTACCGTGAGGATCGGCAGGACGATATTCATCGTATTGGGTGGCCACTGCGGCGTAATAACGCACATCTGAATTGGCCGAAGGGTCGAACAGTGGCTTTCCCTCAATTGTCTTTGTCAGCACATAATAACTTATGATATTCCCCTTGCTATTCTGGATATACTTAGTGTATACTCCTTTCTTGAAGTCGGTAAGGTCTTTTCCGGAGATATTGCCGAGAGCCTGCACCTCTTTCTCGAATTGTCCGAGTAATTCGGCTTGCTCGCTGCCCGACAGAGTATAGTCATACCCGAATTTGTCGGCACTTGTCTCTATTTTTACCGTTTCGATAGAATCAATGGGAAAATAGATGAATTTATCGCCCATTGAGAGACGGTAGATCTCAGGCGATGCCGGCGATGCACTCCTGATGGAAAATGACCCGGATTTCGATATGCGTGTGGAGTCAAGAGGAATCCACCGGCCCCGGAAATCAGCTTTCTCAAGCACGAGTGTCTTTCCGTCGCCATCGTAAACCTCACCCTTTACCTTAAATTCCGGATTCTTATTACATCCGCCGATTCCTATTATTGCGACAAATGCCACTGTCATTGCCCATTTCCCTGCTTTTATCATGTCTACCTCCTTTATTGATTCGTGAATGAATTAACTGAATTACAGTATCGGAGCATCATAATAAATGTCCGAACCTCTATTTTTGCACAAATTTAGCTAAAAAAACCGATATTTCACCCCTTGGCATTCATTTTAATAACCGCCGTCGAGCCTTATTGCCTCAACGCTGTGAGGAGGGGGAGGCCTATTTGAACATTTGTCATTCTTTTTCCGTAATACAAATATACATCTACATGATTACCTCTTATGAAGAAATACCTTTTAATACTCATTGCCATGATAGGATTTTTCGGGTGCACGAATGCCCGCACTAAAGCTCCGTATAGCGATGCGAACGTGACGCAGTTTAAACAACTTCTTCAGAATCATGATGTGCAATTGCTTGACGTACGCACTCCCGATGAATTTGCTGCAGGCCATATCCGGGGAGCTGTCAACATCAACATATTCGACCATAATTTCATCTCTGAAATAGAGAAAGAATTGGATAAGTCGCGGCCGGTGGCTGTATATTGCCGCAGTGGGAAACGCTCGGCCGATGCAGCAACTAAATTAGCCGCGAAAGGATATAAAGTCACCAATCTTGAAGGAGGCATCATCGCTTGGGCCGATGCCGGCCTCCCCATCTCCCATTAATATCCCTTTACAGCCGGATATTATTCCCTGTCGAGCACAATTGCCTTCGCCTTATCGTGCGCGAGGCCCGGCATCTGTAACCCAATAGGCGCCCCAATATAAGTAGGGTCACAGATTGTGAATTGCCGTTGATTCAAGGAGACATTTTGTGGGAGGGATTGTTACGATTGAGAGATAAAGCACTATTAAACAAGGCTATGACCGCAGTGGAAAGTTGTCGTGGTCAACTTCAAAATTTACTTGGAGTTGAATGCAACAAACGTTGTCGGCCGACTCGCAACCGACAACGTTCATTCAGCTAAGGCTTATTCTTTTATCTATGCATTTGCTCTACGATAATCCTATCGAGCAGAGCATGATTAGTATTGATATTCATGTTCTCATCTTCCGGCAGGTAGTCGATTGAAATCGTATGCTTTCCCGGTGTGAGCGTTACGAAAACAGGACTTGAAATTCCCCAGTCGTTCCAGTTGGCGACACCCCTCTGCGGGAGTACCAAAGTGCCGGCTTTCTTGCCGTCGACGCTAAGAGTGCGGATACATGCACTGTTCTCGGTATTTACAGGCCCGTTGCCATTGGCATAACGCACGGTGATTGAATATCTTCCCTTCTCGGGAACATCTAATGTCACACTCCTCGGAGCTGTATTCCTGTCGGTCTCTACAAACCCTTTCCCCTTATACCCTGACACAGCCGATGCGGGTTGATATTTTATCTCAGGAGAAATCATGGCAGTGGTTTCATCGTTGAAATCAATCTGACGGGTCGGAGTATTGCTACGCGGCTCGGAGGCGAAACTCTCTGTGCCATCGGAGGCCACGCCTATCACTTGCCATAGACCCGGCTGCGTGGCGGCATATTCTGTTTCGCGGGTTATCTCTACTACTTCCCCATCTTTAAGCACTTTATATTCGGCGATATATTCTATTGGGTTCCATTTTAGAAGATTCAGACCGTTGGTAGCCTTGCTATCCAAATCATTGGCTGCTTCCATCCATGTCACAGGAGTGAGAGGAGCCTTCTTATTTGCGACTCGATTAATTCTCATCTTATCAATAGGCTTATTATCCATCTCGACTACAATCTTGCCTCCGGACGCTAAATCCGCGGCCGGAATCACACTGGATGGATTAAGACTTTTACCGTTGAAGGTAAGAGTCTTTACCTTTGCACCGTATCCCTTCACCTCGATGTCGAGACGCGCACCGCGATAAGGGAAATTAGTAAGCTCGCGCTCACCGGCGAAAGCCTCCGGCACGAAAGGAGCTATCCTCAGTCCCTCTTTTTCGAAATGAATCCCGAATAGGATCTGCTGGGTCAAGGCAAGATTGCCGGAAAGCGACCAAAGCATATTCGAGGAATTAAGCTCGGTGAAATAATCGCCGTTGTCGAGATTGAAATTTTCTTTATTTGTAGCAAAAAGAGCAGCCGGACGGAAGATAGCGCCGATACCTTCCACTACTCCCTGCTCATTGCCTACCTTAGCCTGCGCGAGCGTCCAATAACTTCCTACAAACGGCCATAGGGCATTGTTATGGTAATTAGGAATGTCGGCGATCTGCGGATAAAAGATAGCCGGACCGAAAGGAGTGGTAGGATTGTTTTGGGAAAAATCGGTCTGATGGTCGGGCGATGCCACATCATACAGAATGGCCAGTGCAAGTCCTAATGTCTCGGCTCGCGGATTGACAATCTTTTTCTCTCCTCGGCCGTAAGTGTACATTCCGTAATAGCCGGTTTCCTCCATATAGAAAGTTCTGTCAATGGCCTCCGACAGCCATAAGGCCTTATCCGCATATTCCTGGGCCACTTTGTGATGACCGAGTTCGGCCGCCATATCCGAGACGGCTTTTAGGGCCGCGGCATACATCACATTGGTTCCCATCGCTTCGCTTTGCGAGATGTCGGCCGTCTGCATCCATCGAGGATAGCTCTGTTCGCGCCAGTCAATGAACGATGTTTCTCCTTTCACCAATCCCCGATGGCTATAAATAGTGGCCGAGTCCTTCTCCATGCTCCTCAACGCAATGGGGTAAACCTTCTCAAGCCATTCACGACTGCCGGTCACTTTATACAATTCATAAGCGGCCAACACCCATACCATTCTGTCGGTAGAGATAGGCCATGCCCCGCCCGAGCCGGTATCCTGTATTATCTGCCCTGAGGGGTTCACCTTTTTCATCAAGGATATCATGGATGCTTCCGGCTGAAGCGCGGCCATCGAGAGGATGATGGAATAGCTCACATCGCGGGTCCATACGCCGGCCCATTCCTTTCCGGTGCGCAGCGTGGTGTCAGGCTCCACGGCGTTCACCATCTCGTCAAGCCCCATATTGTAGATGGCCTGATGAAGTTTGTTATCCGTTTTCAGAACCGGATAGGCGGAGAGATCATTCTATAAATTAGATATTGGATTGATTAANNAGATAATACAGGATACCGGCTCGGGTGAAATATCCCGGACGCCCTTTGTAGGTTGATATGATATGCTCCGGACTTGCCGCCCATGCGCGGAACTCATTCTGGAAGATCGTATCATTCTCCCAACGGTAGGCATCCGTCTGCACAATCACTCCCGTTTCGGCAAACGAAGTGGCACCCAGTGTGGAAACCAATGCCATAAATATCCATTTTTTCATAACTTCAATTTATCGGTTTATCATTATATTAATCAATCCAATATCTAATTTATTTCCCCTTGCATTATTCCGTAGAGAGATATTTCAGAGCTCCAAGCTGATCTTAAGGATATGCCAGAATAAACAGCGTAACCTATCATCCATTTTTTGGAATCATTTTCATATTCTTTATTGCGGGAAAGTATAAACTTCATGTATTATTGATTTTTATTGCATACTTGCAATTGGCAACTTTTGAAGTATTTTTAGCCCAAATATGTTTAATCATAAATTCGCAATATATTTGCAGTGATGATTCCCCGTAATCCATGACTCGTCAAGCTATCCGGGGGTATTATTACGGTGCAAAGATAATTATTTTTCAGCGCATAATCAAGATTTAAAAGAAGTAGCCTGCAGCATTCTATGCAGAATGCATAAGGAGCAAAACTTTTTTCCTATTCCGGTGTCTCTGCTCAGCGAAGGCGATTCTCTGGGAAGCGAAAACGGCAGTTTGAGAAGTAAGTAGCATTGGTTTTTGGGGCGTTATGAAGGATAAATGAGAAAAAATCGTTATCTTTGCAAAGTTTTTGCGCTGAGCCGAAAGAGAGGCTTAAGCAAACGCCATTTGAACGCGAAACAATAAAGAAATTATGAATCCTATCAAAAAGACCATCAGCCTCCCCGACGGCAGAGAAATCACCATAGAGACGGGTAAGCTCGCAAAGCAGGCTGACGGCGCAGTAGAGGTGCGCATGGGCAATACGATGCTCCTTGCCACTGTATGCTCGGCCCGTGAGGCCGGCGAAGGGGTGGATTTCATGCCCCTTACCGTTGAGTACAAAGAGAAATATGCCTCCATCGGCCGCTATCCCGGCGGTTTCCTCAAGCGCGAAGGACGTGCCAACGACTATGAGATCCTTACTTCACGCCTCGTCGACCGTGTGCTCCGTCCTCTGTTCCCCGACAATTATCATGCTGAGACCTTTGTGAATGTCACACTCTTCTCAGCCGATGAGAATGATGCTCCGGATGCTCTGGCAGGCATCGCGGCTTCTGCAGCCCTTGCATGCTCCGATATTCCTTTCAACGGCCCGATCTCAGAAGTGAGAGTAGCCCGGGTGGATGGTGAATGGGTAATCAATCCCACATTCTCACAGATTGAGAAAGCCGATATTGAGCTTATGGTCGGCGCAACCTACGACAATATCATGATGGTCGAGGGAGAGATGAACGAAGTTTCTGAAGCCGAACTTCTCGAAGCTCTTAAAGTGGCCCATGAAGAAATAAAGAAGCAGTGCGTGGCTCAGATCGAGCTTATGAAGGAAGCCGGTAAGGAGGCAAAGCGCGAATATAACCACGAAATCAACGACGAGGAGCTCCGCGCCGATGTACGCGAGAAATGTTACGACAAGGCTTATGCCATTGCAAAAGCAGGATGTGCCGACAAGCATTGGCGCAATGAATCGTTCGATGCAATCCGTGATGAATACATAGCATCACTTCCGGAGATGACCGAGGAGCAGCTTGAAAAATACAGCGAGGCTCAGCGCGAGGCCATGGTGAAGCGATATTATCATGACGTGGAGAAAGAAGCCATGCGTCGTTGCGTTCTTGACGAGGGGATCCGCCTCGACGGCCGCAAAACCACTGAGATTCGTCCTATCTGGTGCGAAATCGACTATCTCCCCGGCCCTCATGGTGCAGCTATCTTTACCCGTGGAGAGACGCAGGCTCTCGTGACCGCCACCCTCGGCACAACTCTTGATGAGAAGATTGTCGACAATGTTCTCGACCAGAGCAAGGAGCGTTTCCTCCTTCATTACAACTTCCCGCCCTTCTCCACGGGCGAGGCAAAGGCACAACGCGGCGTCGGCCGACGCGAGATTGGCCATGGCAATCTTGCACATCGTGCTTTGAAGCGTATGTTCCCCGATAATTTCCCTTATACCTGCCGCATTGTCTCCGACATCCTCGAAAGTAACGGCAGTTCTTCAATGGCCACGGTATGCGGCGGCACGCTTGCCCTGCTCGATGCCGGCGTGAAGATGAAGCGTCCGGTGGCCGGTGTGGCAATGGGGCTTATTTCTGATGCCGGCAACGTGAAATATGCCATCCTGTCCGACATTCTCGGTGACGAGGATCATCTCGGCGATATGGACTTTAAGGTCACGGGCACGGATAAAGGTATCACAGCAACCCAGATGGACATCAAGTGCGATGGTCTGAGTTATGAAGTGCTTGAGAAAGCCCTCAATCAGGCTCGCGACGGACGCATGCACATTCTCGGGATAATACACGACACCATCCCCGAGGCTCGTGAAGACTATAAGCCTCATGTTCCGCGTCTCGTGACAATCGAGATTCCGAAGGAGATGATAGGTGCGGTGATAGGTCCCCAAGGCAAGATTATTCAGGGTATTCAAGAGGAGACCGGCACAACCATCTCCATTGATGAAGATGAGACCCTTGGAATCGGCCGCGTCGAGATCGCTTCTAAAGATAAGGAAAGCATTGAAGCCGCCCTTGCTAAAATCAAGGCCATCGTGGCTCAGCCGGAGGAAGGAGAAATCTACGACGGCACTGTGCGTTCGATTCTCGACTTTGGTGCATTTGTTGAATTTATGCCCGGCCGCGACGGGTTGCTGCACATATCCGAAATCTCTTGGGATCGCCTCAACGACATGGAGGCTTCCGGACTCAAGGAAGGTGACAAGGTTCGTGTAAAATTACTCGAAATTGATAAGAAGACCGGTAAATTCCGTCTATCGATGCGGGCGTTGCTCCCCAAACCGGAAGGCTATGTGGAGCGTGAGGCTCGTCCGCGACGCGATGGCGACCGTGGACCGCGTCGTGACGGTGACCGCGGACCGCGACGTGATGGTGACCGTGGATCGCGACGTGACGGTGACCGCGGACCGCGTCGCGATGGTGACCGTGGACCGCGTCGCGACGGTGAGCGCGGACCACGTCGCGACAACGAACAGAACCAGAACTAATCTTCTGATATCCCCACATACTGCGGGCGCCCTCATTGCTGAAGGCGCCCGTAATTTATTCATCTCGACTTTCAGTCGATATATTCTTCTGCCAGAGAGGCAATGGCCTCCGCATCCGGTTGCCAATGTCCTTCCATTCCCATCGTTAGCAAATCCATCACATCATACTGGTCAATATCATCCGGAATGTCCTCATCGCCGTCGACTATATCAATCTCCAGATTTGTCGGATTCACCGTAAGCTGGGCGTGATCGTCAAAGACCTCTTCATCGGCAATATACCGCTCCACGGCTCTTAATACCGTTTTGGAAAAATCTTCCCTTGTCATGAGCATCAGTCTCTTGAACCTCCGAAAATTCGGAGCAGATAGAGGAACATATTGATGAAGTCAAGGTAAAGGTTCATCGCACCCATTGTGGCCAGCTTGTCGGTCATGGCCGGGTCAAGGTTGGCCTCCGCCATACGGCGCACTTGCTGCGTATCCCAGGCAGTAAGTCCGGTGAATATCAACACTCCTGCGATGGATATAATCCATTCCATAGTACTGCTGTGCAGGAAGATATTGACTATTGAGGCGATAATAAGCCCAATCAGGGCCATTATAAGGAACGCTCCTATCCGCGATAGATCTTGCTTCGTAAAATAGCCGAACACCGACATTGCTCCGAATGTACCGGCTGTAATGAAGAACACATAGGCTATTGTCCCGAGGTTATATACCATGAATACCGGCGCGAGGAATGCTCCCATCAGAGCCGAATATAGTAAGAACAGGAGCAATACCGTGCCTGTACGCATCTTCTGAAGGCGCATCGGTATCATGAAGGCCATCACGATCAATGCAATAAACATTCCCCAGAACACGAGCTGATTGCCTAACAAGGCCATTGCAAGCGTACGCGACGATGCAACGCCCAATGCGCAGAAGGCCGAGATCAGAAGCCCGATGAACATACGCACATAAACTTTTCTCATTACGGCATTTGTCTGCCGCGTCACATCTTGACTCCCGTAAAAAGGAGGAGGGGTAGAACCCTGATTGTCGTACTGCATAATATTTCTTTTAGAAGAGATTTATATATTCATACTAACTACACAACAAGAATCGTGCCATATGTGTTCCGGCTACATCCTTTCCGGCATTTCTATTCCGAGAAGACCCATGCCGGATTTGAGCGTGCGTGCAGTTAGCCTTGAAATCAACAGCCGCAGGTCGCGCACCTTTGCATCATCTTCGCGCAGAATTGAAAAGTCATGATAGAACTGATTATACTCCTTAGCAAGATCATAGCAATAGTTGGCTATTAGCGCGGGAGATAGTCGCTCACCGGCATCTTTCACTACATTGCGGAAATCATCGAGTTTCCGGATCAATGTGGCTTCCTTCTCATTAGGACGGGCAAGCTCGCCATGGCCATAACCCTCTGCCTCTGCTTTGCGGAGAATCGATCGGATTCGGGCATAGGTGTATTGGATGAAGGGCCCTGTATTTCCGTTGAAATCAATCGATTCCTTAGGATTGAAGGTCATGTTTTTCTTAGGATCGACTTTGAGGAGGAAATATTTCAACGCACCGAGTCCGACGATGCGTGCCACTTCGGCTGCCTCCTCGGCATCCATGTCATTGAATCTGTCGGCACTCGTCTCGGAGGCTGATTTCACCATTGTATCCATCAGGTCGTCGGCATCCACAACGGTTCCCTCGCGGCTTTTCATCTTCCCTTCGGGCAGTTCCACCATTCCATAGCTGAAATGACGCAGATCTTTACCCCATTTGAACCCGAGTCGGTCGAGCAGAATCGACAATACTTGAAAATGATAATTCTGCTCATTTCCCACTACATATATCATCCTATCGATCGGATAATCGCGGAAGCGGAGCTTGGCGGTGCCTATATCCTGAGTCATATAGACTGATGTGCCGTCGCTGCGCAATAACAGTTTATGGTCAAGACCCTGCGGAGTAAGATCAGCCCACACGGAGCCGTCGTCCTTTTTATACATCTTACCCTGCTCAAGCCCCTTAAGCACCAACTCTTTACCTTCAAGATAGGTGTCGGATTCATAATAAATCTTATCGAAATCCACACCTAACCGCTTATACGTCTCATCGAATCCTTCGTAGACCCATGAATTCATCATTTCCCAGAGTTTGCGTACTTCGGGATCCCCTTTTTCCCATAGGCGCAGCATTTCTCTGGCTTCGGCCATTAAAGGCGATTTTGCCTTAGCAGCTTCCTCGTCGATATTCTCGCTTTCCATAATGGCCTTGACTTCTTCTTTAAAATGTTTGTCGAAAGCCACATAGAAATCGCCTATTAGATGATCGCCTTTCTTGCCGGCCGACTCCGGGGTGGCGCCGTTGCCCCATTTCTTCCATGCCAGCATTGATTTGCAGATATGGATACCTCTGTCGTTAACAATATTGGTCTTTACCACTTTATTGCCATTGGCCGCAAGGATGCAGGCAAGCGAGTAACCAAGAAGGTTATTGCGGACATGGCCAAGATGAAGCGGCTTGTTGGTATTCGGGCTCGAATATTCTATCATTACGAGGGGCGAATCTTCTCCGGCTGACGTAAGTCCAAAATTGTCATCGGCTGCCATGGTTTTCAGCATCTCCAGACCCCGGTCGGCTGATATTATGAGGTTGAGAAACCCTTTTTCCACATTGAATTTCTCAATGGCATGTACATTCTTCACAAGCCATTCTCCTATTTCTTTACCTACATTCTCCGGAGATTTGCCTGCCGACTTCACATATGGAAACACCATCACGGTCATATCTCCTTCTATACCCTTGCGCGTGGGAGCCGGATTAATTTTTGCGGACTCTATATTTAGACCGTATAATTCTTTCAGTGCCTGGGTGACACCCTCTGATATGGTTTGCTCAATTGTCATCTTTTCAATATGCTTTTAAATTACAAATATAATAAATTTCTTCAATGTCACCAAAATGTAATTTTATATCAATATCATAAATTCCACTCCATCTGATATTTTTACCGCATGAACAATCACTCGCCATGAAACCAATCATTACTCCGGTTGATGATATTTTCATCGATTTCTTTCATTATATTATTCTATGAGGAGTGATCTTGGATTATATGGGCGTGATACAATCTTTGCCATATATTTTCGGTACCCATCCCTTATGACAGAAGCCTTAAATGATGAAATCACCACCGATACAACAAGGAGAAAGGGATGCGCCTTTACGACCCATCCCCTTCATAACCTCGCCAGATGTGGCTGATTGCTATTTGCCGAGATCTGCGGCGGGTTTGAATTTCACCACCTTGCGAACCGGGATCTCGATTTTTTCTTTGGTGCGGGGATTAATACCGGTGCGGGCAGCTTTCTCCTGAACAGAGAATGTGCCAAATCCGATGAGCTGAACTTTATCCTCGTTGCAGAGGGCCTGCTCTATTGACTCCAGTGTTGCATCAAGTGCTTTCTTTGCATCTGTCTTGTTGAGGCCGGCTTTCGCTGCGATCTCATTGATCAAATCTGTCTTGTTCATAATTCTATTGTTTTGGTTACATACAGTTTTGGTTACATACAATGGCTTGAAGCTGTATGATGAATGGTATTAGCCTCCTTTTCTCATTTATGGGGCAAATATAACACTTTAACAATTATTATCAAACTATTTCCTCTCCTTTTTTCTTTTTTTGATATGTTTTTACCGATTTTGCACTTTTTGGCGTTATATCATAGTAACGCCGATGATAGGAGAGGCCGTTGTGGCATCTGCGAAAAGCCGGATGATGGCCTTTTCCGGTGTTGCTTTAGTGATTTCCCGGTCTTGATGCCGGGTTATGGACATTACAATTTTTTCAGGGTATACTATTTAAATATGGCATTCTCCAATTCAAGATTTGCAAATATTCCTCCAGTCACGAGGAATCTTATCATCATTAATGTACTGATATGGCTGGTGGAATTCCTATTTCCATCGTTTGCTGAAAA
This sequence comes from Bacteroidales bacterium GP1, assembly GCA_001701105.1. Lineage (GTDB taxonomy): Bacteria > Bacteroidota > Bacteroidia > Bacteroidales > Muribaculaceae > Lepagella. The sequence goes on along the minus strand of DAAI01000057.1, from coordinate 19,680 downwards.
CACCCTCTACCGATTCTGCGGATTGCATTATATGGGTGGATACGACTTCAATCCGGCGCAGATTTTTACATATATGTTTCTGCACGACTACCACAGCTTCATCCATGTCTTCTTCAATATGTTCACGCTCTTTATGTTCGGCCCGATCCTGGAGCGTGTATGGGGAAGCAAACGATATCTGCTCTATTATGTGGTATGCGGAATCGGAGCGGCCCTCGTTCAGGAAGGAGTATGGGCATTGACATGGAAACATGAATACATTGCAGGGATCGCGAAGCTCAACGGACTGACCTACGACCACATGGCCAGCATCGTTGATGAAGCGCTGGCCAACGGTGATACCGGATTCTTCAATGCCATGGCTCAGATGAAAAACAGCATGATCACTGTCGGCGCCTCGGGAGCCATATTCGGATTACTCCTCGGATTCGCTTTTGTTTTTCCCGATATGCCTCTTTATCTATTCTTCATTCCTATTCCAATCAAGGCAAAATGGATGGTGTTAGGATATGGCGTTCTGGAGTTTTTCCTCGGAGTAAACGGTGGGGGAACCGTTGCCCATTTCGCACATCTTGGAGGAATGCTGTTCGGATTGATTCTGCTGCTTATATGGAAGAAGAAAGGCACCCTGCGCGGAGGGTCGTTCTATTGATGATGTTATGCAAAGATTCCTTACACGCTGTTTTCTTCCACCTTACAGAATGCTGTCATGGCTCGTGACGGTCAATATAACTATTTCATTACTGTTATGGCTGACTCTATTGACCGCGCATATATCCGGATTCCAAGCTAATCTATTGACTGAGGCTCTTGCGCTTCCGGCAGATTTCGCGGCATTTATTCGGCGACCATGGTCCGCTGCCACTTACATGTTCACGCAAATTAATCCTTTGCAGTTGATTTTCAATATGCTGTGGCTCATATGGTTCGGAGTCTTCCTCCTTGATACGGATTCATCCGCCACTCTTCTCCGACTATATCTCGGAGGAGGCCTCACCGGAGCGGCTTTTTACCTTGCAGCCTGCGCATTGATGCCCGGCGCCGGTTCAATCCTGATGGGTTCCTCGGCAGCCACACTCTCTATAATGCTCTATACCTCTCTTAGGCAACCCGGCCGCCATGTGCGTTTTTTTGCCGTGGGATCGGTAAGGCTCAAATGGATAGCCATAGCTACGGTGATTCTCACTCTCCTTAGCGCGCCTGGAGGCACGGCCTTTCTCGCCCACCTTGGCGGACTGATGTTCCCTCTGATTTATATGGCCTCAAAACAACTGAGGACTCATTTCAATAAGAAAGAAAAAACAAAAAAACGCAAATCTCCGTTCGGTAAGAAGATCCATGCCGGCATGCCGGTACCACCGGAAGAAGTAATCGACCGATTGCTCGATAAAATAAGGGTATCAGGCTATGCTTCGCTCACGGCTTCTGAAAAGGCGTTGCTTGCCAGGGCTTCCGGACAGCTTAAAGATAACCCCGACTATTTCCGACGCTGATAATGCGAAGGATTTGGATAAAAGATATTCACCATGTCGCTACCCTTGATTGGTCCGATGGTCCGGACCGTGCTACGCATCTTTTCGATAGTCATATTTGTGCTTACAATCCTCTCGGCCTATTCGGGCCGTCTGAACCCTTCATATCTCAGCCTTACCTCTATGACAATTCTCCTTCTCCCCTATCTCGGCATCCTTACAGCCTTACTTACACTGATATGGTTTGTGAGGGGCCGATGGATAACGGGTGCATTGGGGATTGCAACTCTCGCTGTTGTGTGGGTTCCGCTTTCGGCGGCATGTCCGATAGCATTTTCGCGTAATCCTGAAGCAGGCGCGGATTCCTTCTCATTGTTGAGCTGGAATTTCCTGCATGGGCAGGATCAGGCTCTCAATGTGCAGATCGGCGGAGGAAACAAAGCTGTGGAATATATCCTCGAGCAGGATGCCGACATTGTCTGCCTTCAGGAGTTGGTATGGTGGGATTCATGCGATGTGCCCGGTCTTACTGAGGAATTGAAAGCGCGGGTGGCAAAACAATATCCATATAATGCATTTGAAAAGGGAGTCGATAATCATATTTTTTCAAAATTTCCGATAAAGAAAATTTCCACAACTGCTCTTTCGCGGCGCAAACTAAAACCGACAGACGACGGATATAACCGCCATTCCGGTTGCTATACACTATACGAGGTCACTTTCCCGGCTCATAAATTGCTAATTGTGAATGTACATCTATTATCCCCTCGGCTCACGGCTGAAGAAAGAGAAGTCGTTACCGATATCCGCTCTGTCGACACAGCCAAGAAGAGCGCACGGGAAATAAAGGGGAGCATATTAGAAAAGATTAAGAATGCTGCCATCACCCACGACAAGGAGCTTTCGATATTATGCAGGCTGCTCGAGGGGTACGACGGACCAGTGATCGTATGCGGAGATTTTAACGATGTACCGGAATCGTGGGCATGGCGCATTATGACAAAAAACGGATTTAAGGACACATATCAGGAAGTAGGGTTCGGGCCGATGATCACTTACAACAAACATATGTTCCTCTTCCGCCTTGACCAGATATTCTACCGAGGCAACCTCCGCCCTCTAAATATTAAAAAGGGAAGCATCCGGACCTCCGACCATTATCCCCTTAAAGCCGATTTTCAATTCACCGCCTCCGGCCAATCCGAATAACATCGGCACTCCTTTATGCTCCATATCCTGCGGATGCTGATATGTAAAAATTTTTTATTATATTTGCAAGTGAAAGTTTCATATAGAATCTGAAAAACTAATACATATATGAGAAAACTAACAGCATTGGCCTTCGGACTCTCCCTGCTGGCCATCCAACCGACAATCGCCATGGCACAAGAACGCCAGAATCCTTTCCTCACGGAATATCAGGATCCTCACGGACTTCCTCCCTTCGACAAAATCCAGACTTCGGATTTCATACCAGCCATCAAGGCCGGCATCGAGGAGCAGGACCAGAACCTCAGCGCAATTATCAAGAATCGCGCCGTGCCCGACTTCGATAACACCATTCTGCCGCTTGAAAATCTCTCCCCGATTCTTGAGCGCGTATCGGGCGTGTTCTACCACTATCTCGAGGCCATGAACACTCCTGAATTTGCAGCGATGTCGGACGAGGCAATCCCGATGCTTAACGATGCCAACAACCGCGTGAACCTGTCGCAGCCGCTGTTCGATAAAATTAAATATGTATATGACAATCGCGATAAGCAGCATCTCAATGCAGTGCAGAAGCGTCTTGTCGAGAAATATTACCGCTCTTTTGCCGAGCAGGGAGCCGCTCTTCCCGAGGATAAGAAGAAAGAACTTATCTCTATCAACGATCGTCTTTCAAAGCTATATATCCAGTTCAACCGCAATCTCCTTAACGCCACCAACCAATTCGGAGTCACCGTCTTCAATGAGGCTGACCTCGCCGGACTCCCGGAAAGCTCGATTGCCGTGGCCTCAGAAGAAGCCGAAAAACGTGGGCTGAAAGGTCTATGGGTATTCACGCTCCATGCTCCTAGCCGTCTGCCCGTGCTGCAATATGCCGACAACCGCGGCCTGCGTCAAGCCATATATCAGGGTTATACAAATCTTGCATCTTACGGAGAGAACTCCAATTATCCCGTGATTTCCGAGATAGTAAAGCTCCGCAACGAAAAGGCCCGGCTGATGGGCTTCGACAACTTCGCAAAGATGATGACATCGCGAGTCATGGCCAAGACTCCGGAGGCAGCGTCCGACCTTCTCATGTCGGTGTTCACTCCCGCTGTGGAGCGATCCGCTCAGGAAGTGGCCGATATGCAGGCATATGTCGATGCTAATGGTGGAGGCTTCAAGATAGCCCCCTGGGACTACTACTATTACGCCGATAAAGTGAAGAAGCAGAAATTCGATCTTGACGAAAGTGAAGTTCGCCCCTATTTCTCACTCGACAATGTGCTTAACGGCCTTTTCAGCGTAGCCGAGAAATTATATGGAATCAAGATGGTGCCCGTGCCTGATGCTCCGAAATACATTGAGGATATGGCCACATATGAAGTGGTAGATGCCAAGACAGGCAAGCATGTGGCAATGTTCATTTGTGATTATTTCCCGCGCGAGACAAAGCGTCAGGGCGCATGGATGGAGCAGCTGCAGAGCGCTGGCCTTTACGGCGACGGCACCATGAAACGCCCGATAGTGTATAACGTAGGCAATTTCACGAAACCCACCGCCACTACCCCCTCTCTGCTCACCATTGACGAAGTAGAGACCACTTTCCATGAGTTCGGTCACGCACTTCAGGGAATGCTTACCACGGCTCCCTATAAATCACTGGCCGGAACGAATGTGGATCGCGATTTCGTCGAGACCTGCTCGCAGATCACCGAACACTGGGCCTTCGAGCCGGAAGTGCTCAAGAGTTATGCCAAGCATTACAAGACCGGCGAAACCATTCCCGATGACATGATTCGCAAACTCAATGATTCCGGCACATTCAATCAGGGATTTGTAGTTACCGAACTTGCCGGAGCCGCTTTGCTTGACCTTCTTTATGGAGCTGAAGCCGAAGTGGCCGACCCGAAAGCATTCGAGGCTGAAGCCGCCCGCAAGCTGGGTATGCCCGACGAAATCACTTTCCGTTACCGCTCTCCCTATTTCAAACATATATTCGGTGACGACGGATATGCATCCGGATATTACACCTATCTCTGGAGCCAGGTGCTTGAAGCCGATGCCTACGAGCTCTTCAAAGAGAAAGGAATCTTCGACCCGAAGACAGCCGCCTCATTCAAAAAGAATATCATGGAGCCGGGCGATACGGAAGATGCCATGGTATTATTCAAGAAATTCCGCGGACGCACTCCCGACGCCGGCGCACTCCTTCGTCTCCGCGGTTTTGAAAAATAACCCTTATAACAATTGAATCCGACAACGACCGGATTCCCGGCCTTATCAAAATAATTAATTTGTGTAACATCCGTCGCTTTACCGCGACGGATGTTTCCTTTTATTTCCCTTCTTTATTATCTTTGCATCCGTTTCAATCCGGCATGCAAGCCGCCCCCTGAAACGCGAATCAACCTAAGCGAACCAAAAATATATCTAACCTAATTTGAATACGAAATGTTGAAAAGGCTACTCAGCTTCGCAGGATTGACTGCTTGCGTGATGTGCGCTACTGCGGCATCTTACAAAGTATGTGATTTTGAGAATTATGAGATCGGACAGTCTGTGCAGATGTGGAATGTCTATGGCAGCCCCATTCAGTCTACGGCTATTGTTGAGGCCGATCCGAAAAATGCCTCTAATAAGGTGCTTCACATCACCCTTAAAAACTGGAATGATTATGTGGAGTTTTCCTTACCCCCGGAGCTTGCAGGCACTAATCTTACGGACAAATACGAAGTAGTGAAATTAAACACCTACCGTAATCCCAACGACCCCTGCGAGGAGTGGAAACATTTCGACGTGTTCCTTGGCTCCGATAAGCTCTACGATGATGACGGATGGCCTTCGCAAGGTCCCGTCGCAACCTGGAAGGCGAAGCAATACCCTCTCTCCGATGTGCCGCAGGGTAACACATCTGCCGCTTTCCGAATAGGATATAACTCTGAAAACACGGATTATTATATCGACGATATATATCTGGCCACCCTCCATGAAGAGTATGTGATCTATGAAGACGGCGAGCTGAATATAAGCGATCCTAACAGCACATCATCGTCATATACTTGCTTCTCTACTCCGATTGAGATTCCTGCCGGCAAACATCTCAACATATATACGTCGAGATATACCTACTGGACCTCTCCGCTCAAGGGAGAGGGTCGGCTGAATATGTATTGTGGCGGCGAGCGCACATATCTCGGCAGCGAGAAAGGAGCCACCTATCCCGACTGGTCTCCATATACGGGGGATGTGCATGTATATCCATGGCCTGAATGGAATCCTAACGTACAATGCGGGTTTTATGGCGTGGTAATGGCTCATGGGAACAAGAAATTCAATTCCGACAAAATCAATGAATCGCTCGCCCGGAAGAATTTATCGAATATCTGGGAAAACAATATAGTCACCCTTCACCCGGGCGCCACGCTTGCGAGCGAAGGCTCCTCCAATACTGCCCGCGCTCACCGGATCGGCACCCTCGTAACCGAGCCCGGAAGCCACATTACAGGCTACTTTAAAAATTCTGCCTATCGTGTGTTCTATGTCGTGGGATGCTCCGGCGCTGATTCCGAACTCGCCGGTGAAATCTCGCCTATGGGCGATAAAGCCCCGGTAGGAATCATTAAGGAAGGCAAAGGAGCATATAAGATAACGGGAAATAATAATAACATCTCCGGAGGTCTGACCGTAATAGGAGGACGCGTTGACATCTGCAATGACATCGAGGCCGCGAAATCCGGCAACTTGCCGGGGGCGGTCGGAACTTCATATACCACTACTGCCGCTGTGACCGTCCATCCCGACGGATGTCTCGGAGGCAATGGTAATATAGCCGGACTCACTGATGTTTTCGGCGTCCTTGAACCCGGAAATGGAACTCCCTGCACTCTCACCCTCGCCGACTATGCCGGAAATGCGGCGGTGCCCCTCCGGTTACGCCCGTCGTCGCGCCTCAAGATGAAGATCAATTCCGCATCCACTTTCGACCGGGTGACCGCAACAGGAGCGGTAAACTATTACAACATCACGATCAACCTTACCACATCCGATAAATCCCCGATACTGGAGATTGTCGTGCCGGAGAATCATTCTCTGAAACAAGGCGACTCTTTTACCCTGCTCTCCGCCAGCTCAAAGACCGGAATCAATAATATTGACTGGAATTTTCGCGTGCAATATCCCAAGTATTGCTCATGGAAAGTGGAGGAAATTGTTGATAACGATGGCTACAGGGTTGTGGCTACCGTTACATCCCTCACCTATTCCGGTCAGGGCGACACGATAATTATCGACGACAGCGACGAGGGGGGTGATAACACAGACTATTATGTGGATTATCTCAACGAATCCGACTATCCGGAGCCGCTTCGCCATTATGCCGAAAAGGCCGGGAAGCGTATCGGCGTGGCAGCTTCCACTTGGCGATATAGCCTGACCGACTCCAATTCTGCGCGGGTGAAGACCATCTCTCGGGAATTTAACATGATTGAGGCTGAGAATGAAATGAAAATAGATGCCACGGAGCCATCGCAAGGTAATTTCACATTCTCCGGAGGCGATCAGATTGTGAAACTCGCTGAGGCAAATGATATGTATGTGCGGGGCCACACGCTCGTATGGCATTCACAATGCCCTAAATGGATGACTGAAGATGGCTACAAGAACAATCATAACTACACCCGGGCCCAGCTTCTCGACATCATGAATAATCATATCGAGGGTGTTATGACTCATTATAAAGGGCGCGTGAAGGAATGGGATGTAGTGAATGAAATGCTCGACGACAATCAGGGAATCGTATATAGCAATCCTAATGGATATAATCTCCGCAACTCGGTATGGAAGAATGTGATAGGTGTGGATTATATCAAGCTCGCCTTTGAGAAGGCGCATCAGATTGATCCCGACTGCAAACTTTTCATCAATGAATATGGTGCGGAATTCAAAGGAGATGCCAAATCAGAAGCTCTTTACAATCTTGCTAAAGAATTAGTAGAGAGAGGCGTACCTATCCACGGCGTCGGACTTCAATGCCATTTCACCACCGGCGGCGTCAATGCCAACCGATTAGCCGCCAACATCCGCCGCTATCAGCAGCTCGGCCTTGAGGTAGTGGTAACGGAACTTGATCTTGAGCAGTATGATCCGGGAGCCGCCGACGCGGCCGATATTCAGGCTGCCGAATATGGCGCTATTGTCAACGCCGCCCTCTCACAATCCAACTGCACCGGCGTGCTCCTTTGGGGCATCTCGGATGCCGACTCCTGGCGCAACAACAAGCCGCTTATCTTCGATGGCAACATGAACCCGAAGAGTGCATACTTTGCTGTGCATGCGGCACTCCGCCTTAATTCCGAGCGACGCTCTGAAATTGAGGAAGTTGAATCTGAGTTGATGAATGCAGAAATAGTCCGGACCGAATATTATAATCTTCAGGGCCACAAAGTGTCGGAGACAGTCCGCGGCATAGTAATCCGGGTTGACTATTACTCCGATGGCTCAGTAACCCGCGCAAAACTATTGAAATAAATTATTATTTGGCGTTAGTGAAATCGGTCATGGGTCTTGAATCCGTGACCGATCTTATTATATGCTCGACCCACCCCCGCTCCCCCCATCCAATTCGAGTTACGCCCTCTCATCGCCATCTCGTCAAATAAGATTCTTTGGTAGAAGGCTCCAAGTAATTGCTTATATGCTGACATTGCAAAAGTTTGAAAACTTTATAAACAGGGAGATGAGGATAAATTTTTCGAAACATACAAAAAAATTTTGGAATANNGCAGCAGATTCCCGCGACTAAAAGACAACGACTCACGTCGGCATCTCCTTTTTTCAGATTAAGGTCAAAATAATAATCAATTACCCTGTTGTTTGCATTTATATTGTTACCCGTTTTTCAGGCATTAGACCTAAGGCTAAGTTTCGGTATTAAGGTTAAAACAATATTGGTTGGCTCAGGCTTTCGCCCTTGCGCACTGCAAAATTACAATCCTTTTTTTCTATTCCAAAATTTTTTTGTATGTTTTATAACATATTTTTAATTTAGTGCAGTTCATTTCACTTCTTTGCTCTTATTTTATTTCCGATATTACTTTTTGCAACTATTTATCCTCCACATATGAGCCTTCCAAAGCATTTCATTATTCTTTTGCTTTTGGATGCGTGTTGTTTTTACACTCTTTATTTACTTTATCCCCCTTCCTCCGAAAGCTCCATATCAGGACATCGGCAGAGAGGAATGATACAAACCATAAACTAATTTTAAACCTAATTGCGTTATAATGTCACCGGGGGGATCCTTTTCGCTGCGCTTTTCGTCTTGAGCAACGCTATCCGATTCCTCCCACCCACATACCCATTGGATATTGAATAAATGACCGAACACAAATATATGCTTATTGTCAATCCCCATTCCGGCACGGGAGCCGTTTCCATTCCCGAGCCATTATCAATGTCGATTGAAAGCCCNNCGGCTTAACCGACCCGACATATCGATCGACGTACGTCACTCGGAATATGCCGGCCATTGCGCCGTGCTTGCACGCGAGGCCGTGGAAAAGCACTATTATGCGATTCTGGCCGCCGGCGGCGACGGGACGGTCAACGAAGTGGCCCGCGAACTTCGCGATTCGCCTACTATTTTGGGAATCATCCCTTGCGGCTCCGGCAATGGCCTGGCGAGGCACCTCGGGCTTTCAATCGACATTGATAATGCCATCCGGATCATAACCGCCGATTATCCGCAACCGTGTGATTACGGTTCGGCCAACGACAAGCCCTTCTTCTGCACTTTCGGACTTGGATTCGATGCCGCCGTATCAGAAGCATTTGCCACGCAATCGCGGAGAGGTCTTACCACATATGTCCGGTCGGCAATCCATGAATATCTAAAATTCAAGCCCACCGACTACGAGATCTCCATCGCCGGACGCCCGCTGAATGTAAAGGCCTTCCTTATTGCAGTGTGCAATGCATCGCAATATGGCAACAATGCCTATATTGCTCCGGATGCCTCGATTCGCGACGGCCTTCTCGATATTACTATCATTCATGCCGGAAATCCTCTTACACGCCCTCTGCTGGGAGTGGAGCTTTTCACCGGCCATATTAACCGCAACGTGCTGGTGCAGACTTTCCGAGTGGCCGATGCCACCATCCGGCGCGTCCCCGGGCCGGCGCATCTCGACGGAGACCCCGTGGAAATGCCGGAAGAGATAAGGGTGAAATGTCATCCGGGCCGACTTAACATATTCCTCGACCCCGACAAGAAGCGATTCCACCCCGTAATCACTCCTCTGCGCTCGATGCATTTCGACCTGTGGTTTCATATCCGGCAGGGATGGCGGACCATCTTCCACCGCCCTCATCCCAAATAATACCCTTTCTTATATTCCCTTTTTGCACATATATTCCACGATTTTAGCCGCGAACTTTGCAAGTTGCAAACTTTTTTATTAATTTTGCGTGTTCAACGCCCCGGCGGTGTTGTCTTAAAGTGAAACTCATTAGAAAACAATGGCAAATAATCGCAAAGAACAAGAGGAAACGACCCTCGACAAACTGAACGCCAACCTCGGCAGCGCGAGCGAAAAAATCGCTCAGAACAAGAAAGTGATTTTCTGGATAGTAGGTGGTGTGGCCATAGTGGCCGCATTCGTACTAAGCTATCTGTTCATATATCGCAATCCTCGGCTCAATCGTGCTTTCGAGGCCTATAATGAAGTCCAGCTGACTGCTATGGGAAATGACTCTGTGGCCGCCGGCCAATATAAAAAGATCTCAGAGGAGTTCGGGGGCACCGATGCCGGCAAGCTCGCAGCCCTGTCGTCGGCAGAATCATTCTATGTGCAAGGAAAATACAAAGAGGCCGCAGAGCAGCTTGAGAAATTTTCCACTTCAGAGCCTATCCTCGCTTCAAATGCCCTCGTTCTTAAAGGCGACTGCTATGTGAATCTTAAAGATTACAACAAAGCCATCGACGCTTATAAGAAAGCAATCAAGAAGGCCGACAAAAATCCGCAGATCGTTCCGCGCACTCTTCTGAAGATGGCTAATGTATATGACGCTCAGAAGAAATATGCCGATGCTCTCGGATGCTATAACACAATCCAGGAAGAATATCCTAACTTCCAGCTCGGGAACGGCCTTTCGATAGAAGCATATATTGAGCGCGAGAACGCCCGCCTCAACAAGTGATCCACACTCATATTTTAGATAACGGTCTGCGCGTAGTTGCCGCAGACGCTGCTGGCCCGGTGTCATACATCGGGCTTGCTGTCAATGCCGGGAGCCGCGACGACCCCAGGGGGGCGCATGGCCTTGCCCATTTCCTCGAACATACCATATTCAAGGGAACCCGGCGGCGTAAAGCTTGGCATATCTCTAACAGAATGGAATCCGTAGGAGGAGAATTGAATGCGTATACTACTAAGGAACTCACTCTCGTATATACGATAGCCCCCGCCGGACATACCGACCGCGCCCTCGAGCTGATTGCCGACCTCATTAAAAATTCGGTTTTCCCTCCCGCGGAAACAGAGCGTGAGCGTGACATCATTATCGAGGAAATCCATTCGTATGCCGACAGTCCTTCAGACTCGGTATTCGATGAGTTCGATGAATTGCTTTATGACCAAAGCTCTATGGCGCACAACATTCTCGGCTCCACCGAATCAGTAAGGACTCTTACCGGACCGATGGCACGAGCCTTTCTCGAGAAATATTATGTGCCTTCCAATATGGCTCTTTACTGCGTGGATGCCGACCCCGTTCGTGCATTGCGCAGAATCGAGAAGCATTTCGGCGACCTTAATTTTCCAAAACCCGTTATGAACCGCCTGGCTCCGTCGATAGTTCCGCAATTCATGGAAGAACGCCACCGCGACCACTCGCAGGCCAATACCATCATCGGGTGCCGTATTCCCGGCCGGGATACTCCTCTGCGCCATGCGCTAATGCTCTTTAATAACATTCTCGGAGGCCCTGCGCTAAATTCCCTCTTGTGCCAGCAGATACGCGAGCGCAGAGGATTGGTATATTCCATTGAATCAAATGTGGTGACATTCTCCGATTGCGGTACCTTCTATGTCTATTTCGGATCCGACCGATCGACAGTGAAGCGTTGCGAGAGGCTCGTGAAAGAACAGATCGACCGTCTCGCGCAAGGTCCCCTTTCGCCGCGGGCTTTCGATAAAGTGCGCTCGCAGTATTGCGGTCAACTTTCCGTGCTGGCCGACAACCGCGAGAACGATGCGATGGCTCTCGGGCGCACTCTGCTCCTCTACGATAAAGTCTACACTCTTGACAACACCATTGAAGCCGTGCGCCAAGTCACTCCCGAGAGCCTGCTCGATGCCGCGCGCCTCGTAGCATCCCAACCTCTATCACGACTCACTCTGACATGAAAATTGCAGACATTGATCTCGGCGAGCGTCCGATACTCCTCGCTCCAATGGAGGATGTGACCGACCCTTCCTTCCGGCTGATATGCCGGGAGCAGGGGGCAGCCTTGGTGTATACCGAATTTGTATCTGCGGAAGCTCTGGTGCGCGATATTAAATCCACCACCCGGAAGCTGAATATCAATGATGCGGAGAGGCCCGTAGCCATTCAGATCTATGGACGCGATCCGGAGGCTATGGTAGATGCCGCAAAGATCGTGGAGCAAGCCGGCCCCGACATTATCGACCTCAATTTCGGCTGCCCTGTTAAAAAAGTGGCAGCTAAGGGGGCAGGTGCCGGTATGCTAAGGGACATCCCGAAGATGCTCGACATCACGCGCCGTGTTGTTAACGCCGTTTCGCTTCCGGTTACAGCCAAGACCCGCCTCGGCTGGGATTGCGAGAATAAAATTATTACCGACCTCGGCCCTGCCTTGCAGGATTGCGGGATAAAGGCTCTTGCCGTGCACGGGCGCACCCGCTCGCAGATGTATACAGGGCAAGCCGACTGGACCCTGATTGGCCGACTTAAGGCCGATCCTCGTATGGAAATCCCGGTGATTGGGAATGGCGACATAACCTCGCCGGAGCTGGCGAAGAACGCTTTCGACAACTATGGCGTGGATGCCGTGATGATCGGACGGGCCTCTTTCGGAGCACCCTGGATTTTTCATGATGTAAGGCAAATGCTCGACACGGGGAGCTACACTCCTCTTCCAGTCACGGAAAAACTTGACCTTCTCAAGCGACAAATCACGGAATCTGTCGACCGCATCGATGAATACCGGGGGATTCTTCATATCCGGCGGCATCTCGCGGCCAGCCCGCTGTTCAAAGGGCTTCCCGACTTTCGCCAGACTCGCATCAGGATGCTCCGGATTGAGAAGATGGATGAACTCCTTAGCCTGCTCGATGAGATCAGCCAGCGATTCCTCATCCCTGTCGCTGAAGATCAATAAAATCCTGATTATCTTCTCCCCCTATGGCCTCTAAGACTACCCATACCCTCAAATGGAATACGATCGACCGTCTTTCATCGCAGGTGCTATATGCTCTTGTGGGGATTGTGCTGGCAAATATTCTATCAAAAGAGGACTTTGGCCTTGTGGGGGCGTTGCTTGTGTTTCAGGCTTTTGCCACGCTGTTTGTAGATTCGGGCTTCGGCTCGGCCGTGCTTCAGAAAAAAGAACCTACCGAGCGTGATTATTCCACTATCTTTTGGTTTAATGTAGCGGTCAGCATCTTCATCTATGCCATCCTCTACTTCTGCGCTCCGCTGATTGCCGACGTGTTTCAAGGCGACCGCCGGTTGATTCCATTATCGAAAGTGATGTTCCTCACATTCATTTTCAACGCTTTGGGGATGGTGCAGACAGTGAAACTGATGAAGCAGATGAACGTAAAGATGGTGGCTGTGGCCAATATCGCGGGGCTCACTCTCGGAGGGTGCGTCGGCATCGTCCTTGCCTTCACCGGATTCGGGGCTTGGGCGCTGGTATGGCAGTCGGTGACGCTCGCGGCTGTGAAATCCGCTTGGCTTTGGGCCACAGGGCATTGGTGGCCGAAAGCTCCGTTTTCCATCGCCTCTCTTAAATCGATGTGGCGACTGGCAGTAAGCGTTTTTTCTTCTTCCGCCCTAAATACTTTCTTTCTATACATCTATTCTTTCATTATCGGAGCTTATTACAGCCTTACTTCGCTCGGAGTATACACCCAGGCCGACAAATGGTCGAAAATGGGTTCAGCATCGATCTCTCAGGTGCTTACAGCATCCTTCATCCCGGTATTATCTAAATATCAAGACGATATATCGGCCTACAAGAAATGCATGGGGACTATTAATAAGTTTACGTCGCTCATCCTTTATGCCTCCTTGCCCGGCCTTGCTATCTTAGGCGCCCCCATCTTCCATCTCCTTTTTGGCGATAAATGGGATGCAGCCATTCCATTGTTCCGGATTCTCGCCCTCCGGGGAGTATTTGTCGTGCTTATCTCCTTGCTCTCCAACTATCTTCTTGCGCTGGGATATGGCAAACGCCTGTTTACGGTTGAAGTTATAAAGGATGCCCTCATTATAGTGGCTCTATTGGTGACTATATGGTCGAAATCGCTTACAATCCTTGTTTGGGGCCAGTTTGGCGCATCCATGATAACATTCGCCATCACCCTTTTAATCATATGGAGGGCGATAGGCTATAGTCCATTACGGCTGCTCGCCGATAACCTTCCCTATTTTCTTACGGCTCTTGCCGCGCTTGCGCTTGCAATCCTCGCCATGGCCGGAATCCAGTGGGCTATACCATCGTTTGAGACCATATCCATCCGGGTGCAGGGCCTTCTTCACTTGCTCGCGGCAATTCTTGTGGCCTTCCCTTCATATTGGGTCTTTCTGCGTATCTTCCGCCTCCCCATTCGCCCGGACGCCGAATAGCGACTCCCATTGCCTGTTCTAAACATAAGATGCGCCGTTGCTTGCATACACCACGGCCGACGGCAAGGTTGTTGCCAAGGGCAACGCTGCCGATCTCAACACCGTAAATGTGCCTGCAGGTGTCTACGTCGTGAGAGCCGGACGCTCAACGGCCAAAGTGATCGTAAGATAAGATTCGATTATAAAGTAAATCAGATATTTCTGAAAAGCTAAAGATATAATAGTCAGATATCTCTAATTAGTTAAACAATGCGGTTTCGGCTGCAAAATTAATAAANNTAGTTAAACAATGGGTGTGGCAGCGGGCCTAACGGCGCGCTGCCTTTTTTAATTTCACTCCCTCAAACCCACTTCCCAAATCCATAATACTCCTTGCAACGTTTAAAGGCACAAGCATGAATTCATTCCAATCATTACTTTTACTTCTTACCGGATACGTTTGGGCTGATCATTGAATTTTGATTTTAATGGTGATTCGAGAGTAAATTGTTAAAAATTTGAAGAAATGTTTGCGGTATAAAAACTTTTTCAGATTTATGATTTTTTATTAATTTTGCAGCCGAAACCGCCGGCAGTGACCTCAGCGAGGGATCGGGGTGGGCATATTATAATATTAGAAAGCGTTTACTCAACGCTCTTTCTTGACTATTTGAAACCTTGGAAAATTTCAATTTCGATCAAGATGGAGACAGTAGTAGATGACTTATGTGGATCGTAAGTCGGTCGTCCTATGGCGCTCACGCGCCATAGGAGTGATTGATATGATTATCTGCGTGAGGTCTCTGCACTGTCCGTTCTGTCGAAATGGGCAATCCAAGGGCCTCAAATAGCGGGATGGATAGGAAAGTACGACTCTCACGCTTTTATTCATCGTTAACCTTATAGCCATCGAGGAGAGTCCGCGGGCAAGTGAATTTCATACCATGAGAAAATTGACTGTAATAAGTCTGTCTCTTATCTTATGTCTGTCACTTTGCGCACAAGACAACGGATTTCTCCGTAAGATAGGGGAATACCATCCGGCTGAAACTCCGGAGACTCAAAGGGTATTCAACGTTAAAGAACCGGGAGCATTGGATTTATCTTTATCTCCCGTTAATTCTACGAGTGCCCAGAAAAGGGATGCTGCCCCACAATTTCTTTCGGATTCAGCTCCCCTGAAGTCGCCCGAAAAATCAAATGTGGTTACAGAGAATCTATACGGAGCTTTTACGTATCCGGCTTCTTATTGCGCTTATTATCGGATTAATGTCTCCAACGGAAATTTGACAAGAGCCGCTTCCTACCGGTTGTCGACCATTAAGCCTCAGGTGATGGGAATAGTAGACAATTTGGTGTACGCTATCGACTGGACCGTGACATCCACAGGGCAGCCTACAGGAGCTTGGCTAACCATCACCGACCGGGATTCCGGGGAAAGAACCATTATCGATCTTGCAGACACTTTCACCGAGACTCCTCAGGGAGGAGCATTCGTGGAAGCTGAAATGGCTTTTTACGGATATTCCGGGCTCGGATGGTCGAAGATGGATGCCAATACGGGAGAATGCACTCTCGTGGCTTCCGACCCCGACGGCACAATGCCATATACCAAGACCCTTGCCTACAATCCGGTGAACGGCAAAATCTATGGAATGGCCGGATATGGAAAGCAGCTTGTAGAAGTTGACAAGGCAACAGGAATGTGGACTATCCTTAAAGACACCACTGATGATCTTTATACCGGATATCAGGGCGGATTCTGTTACGATGCCGACAGCAATAACTTCATCTTCAATAAAGTGAAGGCAAGTGGCTATCCTACTGCCAGCTGGATGATGGCTATAAACGCTGAAACATTCGAGGTGAAAGAAGTATGCAAGCTGCGTTCCGTGATTCAAACCACAAGTATGTATTGTACAGAAACTACTCCATCGGACCCGGAGGCACCGGTTGCACCTGAATTCATCTCTGCCTCATTCCCTAATGGAGCCCTTTTCGGTCAGATCACATTCAAACTCCCGATATGCTTCAATGATGATGATTATACCCCGATAGCAGGTAAAGTCGATTATCTTGTAAAGGCCGGTGACATTATCGTGGCCAAGGGTGCTGCAGAGGCAGGAAGCACTCTTACCAGCAACATTCAGCTTTCAGAGGGAGGGAATATTCCATTCTACTTCACAGCCTCTATCGGAACTCATGTCAGCAAGACAGCTAAGGAGCTTATATACATTGGCAACGATACTCCTCTTGCACCGACCAACGTAAAAATGACAGTACAGCAGGTGACATGGAATCCTGTTACCAAAGGCGTGCATGGCGGATTTTTACAGCTTGATAAACTCACATATACCGTAAAGATTAATGGCGAACTTGTGGCTGATGGCATTACCGGCACAAGCTGTGCTACAAACCTTCCCCTCACAGCCGAACTCGCAAACTATACGGCCGAGGTTTACGCCGTATGCAACGGCATGACATCTGCAGCAGGAAATTCCAATAATCTCTTTTTCGGTCAGCCTTTCAATGTGCCTGTCAATATCTACCCGACAGAGGATCAAGTATCCTTGTTCACGATCGTCGATAATAACGCCGACCGCACTGTATGGCAATATTCAGCCGCCGACGAGGCTTTCCGTTATTCAAGCCTTGTAAGAGGGGGTGATGATTTTCTGATTATGCCTCCAGTTAAGGTGGCCGACCATAGTATGTTGTATGAATTCTATGTAGACGCATGGGCAAGAAGTTCAAGCACTCCCGAGACTATGGAATTATATGTCGGTTCATCGGCCGATGTGGAGTCGATGACAAAAATCAGCGATGAGATTATCGTTACCCACACATCCTCTGATCGTCAGACATATCATGCCATCTTTGAAGCTCCTGAAGGAAGTCAGATGTATCTGGCAGTGAGAGCTACTTCTGAGAAAGGTCATTGGTATCTATTCGTAAATAACTTTAGGATTGAGAAAAGTAAGGTTTCAGTCAATGGTCCTGCCGCAGTGACAGATATTCAGGCCACAGCCGGCAAGAACGGAGCGCTCGAAGCAACCGTAACCTTCAAAATGCCAACAACAACTTTCGCAGGAACTCCTCTCCACGGCGATGTCACCGTTGAAATTGAAAATCTTGTGGATTACAAGAAGATTACCGGTGCCCCGGGTTCTATGCATACCGTCAAGCTGACTGCAATGCAAACCACCACAACCGACCTCGATCCTATCGTGATCACCCCCTATATGGATAATAATCCCGGAATGCCTGTTAGTGTCAATGTCTGGGTTGGCGTAGACGTTCCGGCAATGCCCGAAAAGGTAGTCATCATCCCGAATAAGACTAATTTCGGAGGTACTTTAAGTTGGTCGAGAGTCACGACAGGTCAAAATGGAGGTTATATAGAGCCTGCAGAAGTGGCCTACTATCTCGTACAGCGTCTGCCCAGCATCATCGGATACATGTGGCAGCTTTCGGGCCTTATCGGTTATGATGTCGATCATTTTGACTTCACGATCAGCGATGGAGCACAGTTGGCGACATACGGATTAAGCGTAATTTCGGAAAACAAGGCCGGTCGTAACAATTATTTATATCCAGCCCTATGCAATCTCGGTACCCCCTATCAGATTCCTGCAATGGAAACATATCCCGATGGGGATCCGGAATATGGCTTCATCATCTACGGCAGCCTGCAAGATGAGCCTGAGATGACCCTCGCCTATCAGGATCCGTCAAAACTCGGTGCTGACTATGCTAATGCTCCTAATCAATATGCAATGATTGGAACACTGAAAGGAACGGGAGAGGCTTACATCGATCTTGCTCCGTTCAGCACGAAGAGTGCGTCAAAGGTGGCATTTATTCCTAATGTGTATGTTGGATCATGCGAAAATATCAGAGTATCGGCTACAACTTATGGCGTTGAGGAAACAGAGATTTTCGACCTCAGCACCCTCGTTAACGTTCCTATGAGCGGGTATCAGGATCTTGTTCTGGAACTCCCGCAAGAATTCCAGAATCAGGATTGGGTCAACTTCAGAATCTATGGAGAATTCTCGGCGGATAAACCTTATCTTATCATCAGCGGATACTCCGTCCGCAATCTTGTACCCTACGACGTGGCAGCATCCGGCATAGAAGCGCCGCAAAAAGTTACCACCGGAGAGGAATATTCTATTGAAGTTTCCGTGGCCAATAAAGGCCTTTATGAAATCCAGCAGTATACTGTCGAGTTATATGAGGATGGCGAATTGGTAGAGACAAAGCAGTGCGAGTCGCTTGCAGCCGACTCTCAGGCCGTCGTAACCTTCACTCGCACGATGTCGCCGATAGCAACTCAGGAGATTGAATACTATGCCAAGACAACATGCCCGAATGATGCCACCGACATAAATTCCACAACATCCACGATTGCAATCCAACCCAAGCAATCGATACTCCCCGGTGCCTCGGAACTACAGGCCAACAACAACAGTGATGGCACCGCCGTGATATTGACTTGGCTCGAACCGAATCTTAACGACGTTTTGCCCGACCCCGTAACCGAGGATTTCGAGGACGCAACTGCTTTTGCAAATGAATACGGCAGCTGGATATTCATCGACAAAGATGAAAGTCCTGTCGGAGGATTCCAGAATCTCAGCATTCCGGGAATCACACCCGGCTCCACCACCGGATCTTTCTGGATCTGGGATCAGAGCCAGCTTGGAAACGACACTTTCACCGCTCACAGCGGCACGAAGTATCTATTCTCACTCTTCAGATATGATGACGGACAAGCCGATGACTGGGCTATATCGCCAGAACTCGCAGGCAGCGCACAGACCATCACATTTTGGGCAAGAAGCTACAATGAGGTATATCCGGAATCAATCCGCGTCTTATACAGCACCGGAAGCGTCGAGCCAGAGGATTTTATCGATCTCCAGATATCAAATGGCAATCTCGTGCCGGGAGAATGGACAAAATATGAAGTGGAGTTGCCTGCCGGCGCACGTCGCTTCGCTATCAACAGTTGTGCTACAAGCTCGTTCATGCTGATGGTTGATGATGTTACTTTCATACCGGCCGGTCAACCCGCTGAGGCAGAAATCCTCGGTTATGACATCTACCGCGACGGCGTGATGATCAATGAAGCTATCGTTGAGGAGAATGACTTCACCGA
>DAAI01000059.1:41917-45102 GCA_001701105.1 Bacteroidales bacterium GP1 | reverse complement strand
TCACAGCCTCAAATGTGCGCTGCATTGCCACTCCGAGTCGACCCATGGTATTCAGATCCGTAAGCCGAATACCGGCTTAAAACACCACGAGTATGTGACGACCCAATCCGAGCTCCGACCTCAAAAGCAATAGGAACAGAAGGTAATTACAGGGTCTAAGGCTTGCGGTTTTATCCTGCTCCTCGATAATCCATACATATAGGCATCATGTGATGGCTACCGTAATTGTGCGCTTGCCATAAGCAGGGCGGGTCACAATGCGCCTTGCTCGATGAGCAGGGCGATACGGTCGATGATGGCATCTTCCTTGTTTTTCTTCGGATTGAAGCCCCCTTTCATGTTCATGCCGAAGAAGCGGCCGAATGTCTGCCAGAAACCGGCACGGAAGGAGCCTAAGAAGGCTTTCACGATATGATAGGATGTCTGGTCGGTCTCCCGGTTAATGAGCTTAAGCAATACCTTTCCCTGATTCTTCGTCATGTTCTTCACCACCGGCTTATATTGCTCGAAAATATCTTTCTCAAGCCTTTTGAGATGCTTCTCACGCATCTTCTTGTCGGGAATTGTCTGGATATACTCATATGTCTCGCAGAGCGTGGAGAATGCCAGCTTCGCATAGGGCAGCGTCTTGCGCACATCGCGCACCGTGCGCCAATAAAATTGCTCCTCCTTCTTATTCTTGAATTTCATCGGCGGAAACACATATACGTCGCGGATGTAAGTGAGCCGGCATGTATCTCCGTATTCATCCACGATATATGTATATCCCTTGTAGGCTTTTACCTTCAGTTCCAGATCAGGCACTTCGTCGGCTTTGCATACCAAGCCCGGCATCGCCATCAGCGACACCGTCACAGCAATAATAAGCAAAACCTTTCTAATCATAATTCCGATCTGTTAACGCAGGGAGGCGGCAAGAGCAAGCCCTGTGGTTCTTCCTAAACGAAAAAGTGCATCTAATATTGATATATTACAGTTAATATATGTTGCAATTTCCTTTCCACGCTCCGCGGCATGGCAGCGTCCTTCTGACAGTGCAATCATACGCACAGCCTCCATATCCATCCATTCCAGCACCAATCCATGCAGTTGCTCCGCGAAGAGCGGAAGCGTATCCGGACGCTGCGAATATACTTCCGTAAGCTCGGGGAACAGATGCGGGAAATATGGCGAGCGACCATACAGCGCGTTGATTGTGCCGAGATGCACATGAGGCCAGTTGCCATGATCCGACAATCTTAGCCCCGGGCCTTTTGCCAGAGGCACGGAAATCATCGTGTGATTCCCCGCCTCTCCTATAAGCGTACGCCTGAAATCTCGCCGGGGGTCGAGCCGCCGCGAGGCCTCGNNTCCGCTCTTCGCGGAGCAACTGCATCCGTATCCGAGGCCCCGTCCAGAATATGTCGCAACCATGCGGCATACCATCCGGCAGTCCCGAGAAATGGAATCACCATTTCGATTTATCGGGGTTGGGTGAGCTCAGAATCCTGTTCCAGCGGATT
The DNA here is from genome assembly GCA_001701105.1 of Bacteroidales bacterium GP1. GTDB lineage: Bacteria > Bacteroidota > Bacteroidia > Bacteroidales > Muribaculaceae > Lepagella. The sequence continues at coordinate 43,600 of DAAI01000059.1, read as the reverse complement.
TTGCCATTCGTGAGGCTCCGGTCTTTGTCGAGCGATAGAATTATAAACACCGGGGAGCCTACCACATGATCCTCCGGTACGAATCCCCAGTAGCGTGAATCCGCGCTCCGGTCGCGGTTATCACCCATCATCCAGTAGTAATCCATCTTGAATGTATAATATTCGGTCTGCTTCCCATTGATGTATATCTTACCGTCGCGCATCTCGAGATCGTTACCCTCATATGTGCGTATCGCCCGCTCATAGAGGGGATAGTTGGAGGGGGTGAGATGGAGCGTCACGCCACGCTTGGGAATCCATATCTCGCCCATGTTGTTGCGTTGCCAATCGTAGGGTGCGCCAAGCGGGAATACATTCCCGAGGTCAAGGAGTCCGGTGTCGCTTTCCCGCATCAGGGGAGCCACAATCTCCGGCCATCTCTCCACTGCGTCGGCCATGGCGTAGGTAAGCGGCACATCATATATCCATATCCCGCGCGATTCATCGTGCATCGGCCCCTGCGCCACATCTTCGAGACGCACGCCCAAATCAAGCCATCGGTTCTGATCGATCGGCTTTGATACACGCACTATGTAATTATACTGCACATTCTCCGGCTCCGCAATAGGCTCGCCGTTGATGTAGATGGTATCGTTCACAATTTTCAGTCGCTCGCCGGGCAGCCCTATGGCGCGCTTCACATAATTCTCTCGCCTGTCGACAGGACGCACCACAAGCTCACCGAACTGCTCGGGATGAAGGCGGATATATTCGGCCGGATCATCGATGCCGTTGGCCCGCAGATCATGGGAAATCTGGTAGTAATCGGGATTCGGAATCTTCGTGGCCACCGTGTCGCCCTGCGGATAGTTGAACACCACTATGTCGCCGCGTTCCACCCTCCTGAAGCCCGGCATACGGTGATATTCCAGCTGTGGCTTGTCGATATAGCTCTTGGTGTTGATGAGCGGCATCGTATGTTGGGCCAGCGGGAAATGTAACGGCGTCTGCGGCACCCGTGCGCCGTAGACTGTCTTATCCACCCACAGCCGGTCGCCTACGAGCAGGCTTTTCTCAAGGCTCGACGACGGAATCTCATATTGCTGCCCGATAAAGGCAAAGATGAAATATATCAGGATAAGAGCATAGACGATGGCGTCGACCCAGGCCATGACACTGCGCACCGGGCCTTTCTTCGTCTTCCACCATCCCCATGGCACAAACTGCGTGATATAGATGTCGATTAGAATGATCCATATTAATCCGAGCCATGGATTCCCCATCAGGATAACCCATGTGAAGAACACAATTGAAACTATTGCAAACCTTATCCAGCGCGTGGTCTTGATATGGCGCAGTCGCTCATGCAGATTGTATCTCTTTCCAGGCTCTCCTTCTTCGTGGCGCGGTGAAGGGGCCGGAGCGTTAGAATGTGAGTTCATGATCAGTAATATCAGAAAGCATTTCTATGAATGAACGAACCCCCGGATTATCCACCAGCCAACGGGCGGCCGCTATCCTCATATCGTGGAGACTCATCANNGGCCGCTACGGCTCCGGCGGCAAACCCGTCGCGGCTCTTTGCACTATGGGTCAGCGTGATGTCGTCAACGGGCGAGTTCCATGTAACGGTATGAATGCCGGCCACTTCGCCCGTGCGGATATATTCCACGGGCAGGATTCCCGCCGGGGCATCGGTGTAAC
>DAAI01000059.1:509-41909 GCA_001701105.1 Bacteroidales bacterium GP1 | reverse complement strand
TGCCACTCTTTCAGATGCCTGTCGGCAGCTATGATGTCGCCGGCAAGTGTCACGGCCGTACCCGACGGATGATCGAGTTTATGCACATGATGAGTCTCCACGATATGAGGATGGTAATCGGGGAATTTATCCATGATGCGCGCAAGATAACGGTTTACGGCCATGAATATGTTCACGCCTATGGAGAAGTTCGACGCCCACATCATCGAGCCGCCGAGCCGCCGGCATTCCTCCTCAACTTCTGAGAGCGAGTCGGCCCACCCGGTGGTGCCCGTCACCACCGGCACCCCTGCACGCAATGCGCGCAACACATTTTCCTTAGCCATTGTCGGCACTGAGAACTCTATGGCCACATCCGCCGACCGGAATGCCTCGCTATCGAAATCCGCGGTGTTATCCACATCTATCCGGCATACGATCTCATCCCCTTTCGCCGTGGCTATCCGTTCGATAGCCTTCCCCATGCGGCCGTATCCTATAATCGCTATCTTCATCCTTTTCCTTGTATTATGCGCCTCGCTCAAAAGCCAAACGCTATATTGTCGATATACATCGTAAGTCCCTCGGTGCCGATGAATGCCTCGCCGCACGTCGTGGAAGCCATAACAAGCACATGAGTAGGCATTGTGGATTCAGGCGCCCATCCTACTTCCTGCACCGGCACCAGCTTCCCCTTGGAATTATAAGCATGATATGCCTTGTCGCCGCTTAGCAATCCCATCCACGGCTTATAGAAAGGTTCGCGGGTGATGTCGCCATAATGGATCGGCAGCTCATGCCCCTTAGTCCACGGAATCGATTTTGAATACCTCTCCCGGCCCGTGCCGACGCGCTGTGCGTAGATATTTCCGTTCTTATCTTCCCAACGCTTCTGAAGAAGCACATAGACTTCCGCCTGATCGCGCCCGTTGAGTGTCTTTTTACGCCCGAAGCCCGTCGACTTTACACGCGTATTAACATTAGGCATTTCAACGCTGAAGTCATAGACGAGTGCCTTCGGACGCTTGTTGTACTTCATCCCCATCTCCATTTTCGCATAGGGATCACTTGTCGAGGATACCGGCTCCACCAACTTTCCGATGAACAGCGTACCGGTGACCATCACGTCAAGATTTATTATACCCAGGGCTTTCACGTGCTCCATCTTCGTCTCCAGCTTGGCTACCTTATTGCCATTTATGGTGGCCGGCGAGACGGTGTTCGAGGCTTTTACAATTCCTGAAACCTTGGCATAAACATTACTCGACGCCCACGGAGAATCGCCCTGACTGTAGGCCACATTTCCTTTAATCGAGCGGGTCGGGCCTACGGCATAGACCGTCTTTGTGGCACCCCCGAGAATCTTTGATTCCGTGATCGATCGGGTAACCCATTGCGAAAAATCACCATATCTTATCTTCTCGAGGGTAAGTGCGCCGGCCCCGGATGTGGTTGCTGAAGTAAGCACAATCCCCGCCAGGATTCGACGTAACCCTGTCTTTATTCCTTTGCTATTGCAATTCATTTTTTTGGCCATTGGGGTATGTCTGCGTACAGACATAATAATCAACCTACAAAATTACAAAAATAATGCGGTTTATGAAAATCCATCTCTCACCTCCCAACCCCTCTACCCTTACCCTCACCTGCTCTCCCCTCGCTGCGCGATCTAATATTATGGATGCGAATGGCCGCGGAAAAGACAGCCGGCTTATCGAAGAAAGCCGCTATCAATATGAATAATGTCCGAAAATGGACAATTCAGCAAACCTATCTTATTGTCAGTCAGCAGGAGTTGCAAAAAGAAGTCGATTCGTGCTATAATTGCGGTGCGAATCATTGATTCATTCGCGATAAGAATAATGTTATGGATAAGACTATCGATAAGGAGCAATTGCGAAAGGAAAAACGCCGTCGGATATGGCTATGGTCAGGAATCGGGGCGGTGATATGTGGAGCGACGGTGGTATTGTTTATTCTTGCGGAGCCAAAGGCAGACAGGCGTGAATTTACCCTGGTCGAAGTGAGCCGCGGGCCTCTCACCACTTCCGTCCGGGCCACAGGACGTGTAGTGCCGGCATATGAGGAGATTATCAATTCGCCGGTGCAGAGCAGCCTGCTGAAAGTGCATGTTCATCCGGGGGATACGGTGAGCATAGGCACTCCCCTTCTTGAGCTGGATCTTCGTGAAGCCGAAACCCAATACTCCAAACTTATCGGGGAGCGTAACATCCAGAGTCAGGAATTACGGCAGCTTGAGCTTAACAACGCCACAGCGATAAGCGAGCTTGAAATGCAAATCAAGGTCAAGGAGATGCAGGTGGAGCGTCTGGAAAGCGATGTACGCAACGAGCGACGACTCGACTCCATAGGCTCCGGCACGGGAGAGCGTGTACGGCAGGCAGAAATCGATCACCGCACCGGCCAGCTTGAACTCCGGCAACTTCGTGAGCGGCTTGCCAACGAGCATCTGCGGGCCAAGGCCGCCGAACAGGTAAAAAGCCTCAACAGCTCGAACAGCGACAAGGACATCGAGCTTACCCGGCATATTCTGGAACAAGGACGTGTCACGGCTCCCCACGCCGGAGTGGTGACATTCCTTCTTAATGAGATCGGACGCCGGATAAATGCGGGTGAAAAAATTGCCGTGGTGAGCGATCTCTCCACATTCAGGCTGGAAGGAGAAGTGGCCGAAGGCCACAGCAACCGTGTAAGCGTCGGCGCATCGGCCGAGGTAAGGATAGGGGCGCACAGGATTCCGGGGCACGTCACCAATGTCAATCCGCGGTCGAACAACGGAATGGTGCCAGTGAGCATTGCTCTCGACAATCCTTCCGACTCGCGAGTTCGTGCCGGCCTTAATACTGAAATATCAATTGATTATGGTTATAAGGAGAGTGCGATCCTTCTCCCTTCCGGAACATTCTTCCAAGGCCCCGGCGACTATAGCCTTTTCGTCGTCGACGGCAATCGTCTTAAGCGCGTAAAAGTAAAATTAGGAGAAAGCAATTCAAAATACATCGAGGTAATTTCCGGCTTGCAACCCGGCGACCGGGTTGTGACCTCAGAACCCGAAAAATTCAAAGGCAAAAAATCAATCAGACTAAAATAATAATCATAATATGGCAATAATTGAACTAAGAGACCTTGGGAAAGTCTACCGTACCAAGGAGATCGAGACCACTGCACTCGAAGGCATCAATCTCAGTGTGGAAGAGGGAGAATTTGTAAGCGTCATGGGGCCGTCGGGATGTGGCAAATCCACTCTGCTTAACATGATAGGTCTTCTCGATACCCCTACCACGGGCACCGTCACTCTCGACGGCCGCGACTGCAACGGCCTTCCCGACCGCACGCTATCACATATCCGTAATTCCCTTTTGGGATTCGTGTTCCAGAGTTTTCATCTCATCCCGTCGCTCGATGTGGCTTCCAATGTGGCCTTGCCTCTTTCCTACCGCCGCGGCATCAGCGGAAACCACCGCAAGAAAGAAGTGGAGGCCGTGCTCCATAGGCTCGGCATGAGCCACCGTATCCACCATCTCCCTTCACAACTCTCGGGAGGGCAATGCCAGAGGGTTGCCATTGCGCGTGCCATCGTGGGGAAACCTAAGATAATCCTTGCCGATGAGCCTACGGGAAATCTCGACTCAAAGATGGGAGCCGAAGTGATGGAACTTCTTCACCGTCTGAACACTGAAGATGGAACCACGATAGTGATGGTGACTCATAACGAAATGCAGGCGATGGAGACCGACCGGATTATCCGATTCTTCGACGGCCACATAATCCAATGATACGATGAAAGAGAAATTCCAACTTATATTTTATGATCTGCGGCATCAGCCGGTAGTGACATGGGTAACCCTGATCGGCACAATGCTATCAGTCTTCCTTGTCATGACAATGCTCATGCTTGAAAGGATGCCGAGTGTGCCCTTCGCTCCCGAGAGCAATCGCCCGAGGATGATGAAAGGGGCGTACCTGCATACCGAGAACATGAACTCGCCGGGCGACAACGTATATTCCGGCACGATAGGGTCCAAGACCGTGCGCCAGCTGTATGACAATCTCGATGGAGTGGAACGCGTGTCGTTCATGCAGCATTACGTCTCCTCGGGCACCCTGCTTGAAGGTCCGACGGCCGATATGGTGTCGTGCATATCCCGTAAAGCGGATGCTGAATTTTTCAACATCGCCGACCACACTCTGCTCAAAGGACGATATTACACCAAGGCAGAGGCCGATGCTTTGGCCAAAGTGGCAGTCCTCACGGAATCCACGGCGAGAAAAATATTCGGAGATGTGGAGCCGGTGGGCGCAAGTTTTCTTATGAACCATGAGCGGTATACGTGTATCGGGGTCATAGCCGACCATTCCGAGCTTGCAGTGAATGTATATGGCGATGTTTTCCTCCCTACGTCCGTTTCCGATAATTCCAATCAATGGGGGCCGAGACATGGAGAGATGGCGGCGTTGCTACTCCTGAAACCGGGCACAGATCCGGAATACATACGCAAGCAAGTGAAAGGACGCTATGCAGCCCTAAATACGGAGCTTGCCCAGGAAGAGAGCCGTGCCATTTACCATGAATCGCCCTATACGGTGGATGAAGTGCCTACGGGCAGCAATATGTCGCCTGATCCGAATAAGAAAAAGGCTTTCGTATTCCAGCTGCTCATCTATCTCCTCGTGCCGGCCATCAATCTTAGCTCCATGTTGCATAGCCGAATGCGCCGCAGGGTAAGCGAACTGGGCGTTAGAAGGGCTTTCGGATGCACGAGAACCCGGATCATTTCCGACATCCTTAATGAAAATCTTATAGTGACGCTTGCCGGAGGAATACTCGGATTTATCCTAAGCATTATCATTCTCTCGGTATACACTGGCTTTATGGCCGGCTTTACCTACACCCCACTTACCGGGGCGATCCCCCTTGGCGCACTTATTAACTGGGGTTCCGTGGCATGGGCCTTCGTCCTCTGCCTGGTACTCAACATAGTAAGCGCATCGCTGCCAGCATGGCAGGCCTCTCGATTGAATCCGGTGAACGCTATCAACGAACGAAAATGAAAAGGAGTCTTATTTCTCAGATGCGCAATGAATGGCGCAGCAACATATGGCTGATTGTGGAGCTCACAGTGGTCAGCGTGGTGATATGGTCGAGCATCTGGATGCTGTTGGAGATCGCGGCCTCAAATTATGGCCGTAAGGGATACGACACTAACGATGTCTATTCCGCGGCTGTGCATGTGGTGCCGGAAGAATCCGACGGATATGTGCCTTATGCCGACAGCCTGCACAATGAAGCTACCGACCTCGACCTGCTGATGGCCAACCTGCGGTCGAAGCCGCAGGTGGAAGTACTCGGCATCGGTATCAATTCAACGCCGTTTAATTATAACTATTTCGGCGATGGCCTCACATTCAGCGAAAAGGAAGAAGCCACTGATTCAGTGAAATATTACGCATATAACGGCAATGGACGCCGGATGAGCCCTGAGGTGCCTCTGGTGTTCAGATGGACCGGCTCGAATGGAGAGACTCCTGAACAACTGGCCGACATCCTCCGCCGGGGGGAATACATTATCAGCCCCTTTGAATGGTCGCCGGTGAATAGCTCACCCGAGAAATTTCTCGGCAAGGACCTGATATTCGGCAGGGACAGTGCCAATATCGTGCGCGTTGGAGCCATCGCCCCTCCGATACGCAGGTCGGATTATGAGTCATGCAACGGAATGATTGCCCTTCCGTGGAACATCCACCAACAGGGTTATCGGGAAATAATATTGCGCGTACGTCCCGGCCAAGGCAAAGCGTTCATCGAAAGTCTTACAAAGGCCGATAAACGCATAGGGAACACCTATGTGGTGGATTTCAACAATCTCAATGAGCGTGCCGAAAGCGCCCATCTTCATATCCGGAATGCTATCCTCTCGAATGTCGTCATCACCATCTTCCTTCTGCTGATCATATTCCTCGGCTTCCTCGGCACATTCTGGTTCCGCACACAGGAGCGCGTGGGAGAGATTGCAATCCGCAAGACGTGCGGAGCTAAGAACGGCGACATCATGCGCCGCTTCCTGGGCGAGGGAATGCTGATGCTCCTTGCGGCCACTGTCATTGCCTTTCTCGTGGACATGGCCCTGCTCAAACTTGAGATTGTGAACCAAGTCAACGATATTCCTCATGGATGGACGCCATGGGTGGCCATGGCAATATCCCCCTTATTGACTGCCCTGATTGTGGGGATAGGCATATTGGTTCCGGCCCGCAAGGCTATGAAGACAGATCCGGCCTTGGCCTTGAAGGATCAATAATTCTTGAGTAGCGAAAAATAATGAAGATGCGCAAGATAATCATATATCTTTGGATTTTAGTTTCGGTCACGGCCAGCGGCGCCGACCGGCTTACGCTTACTCTCGACGAGGCTATTGCCACGGCGCGCAGAAGCTCGGTCGACGCTGCCGTGGCTCTTGCAGAACTTCGCACGGCATATTGGCAATGGCGATCGTACCGAGCCGATCAGCTCCCCGAATTCATGTTCAGTGCCACAGCCCCTACCTATGCCGACCGCTATTCGTCCTATCTGAATGCCGACGGTAATTATTCTTTCGTCCGCACGAATTATCTGGAAGCAGTGGGACAATTGTCGGTGACCCAGAACATACGCCTCACCGGCGGCCAGGTATCATTAATCACGAGCCTTGATTTCATGCGCCAGTTTGATACGGGCAACCGATTTATGACCATTCCGGTGGCCCTGACCTTGCGGCAGCCCCTTTTCGCCGCCAATACCATGAAATGGAATTCCAAGATCGAGCCTGTGCGCTTTGCGGAAGCGAAAGCCGCCTTCATCAGTGCCACGGAAGATGTGGCGCTGGCCACAGTCCGTCAATACTTCGCTCTGATTCTGAGCCGGGAGAATGTGACAATAGCGCGGCAGAACCTCGAGAATGCCGAGACGCTTTACCGCGTGGCCATGGAAAAAAGAGAGATGGGCCAGATTTCGCGCAACGATCTTCTCCAGATGGAGGCCAATGTGCTGGAGGCCCGCTCGGAGCTAACCGATTTTCAAAGCAGCCTGCGGGCGGATATGTTTGCCCTGAGGGCATTTCTCGGACTCGATGGCGACGCCGAGATTGAGCCTGTCGTGCCCTTTGACGTACCCGATGCCGAGGTGGCCTACGACAAAGCACTCGATTATGCACTTGCCAATAATAGCTTCGCCCGTTCGATGGTGCGACGCCGGCTTGAGGCTGATTATGCCGTGGCCAAGGCTAAAGGGGATATGCGAGGAATAGAAATATTCGTTCAACTCGGTTATACCGGCACGGATAGTGAGCTCGGCGCGGCATATGGACGGCTGCACGGCAATCAGCTCGCACAGCTGGGCTTCGAGATTCCTCTGCTCGACTGGGGTAAGAGGAGAGGGAGGGTTAAGGTGGCCGAGAGCAACCGCCGCGTCATCGAGAGCCGGATCAAGAAAGAATCTATGGAATTCGAGCAGAATGTGTTCGTGCTTGTGGAAAGATTCTCCAACCAGCGCGAACAACTGCGAATCGCGGCACGCAACAGCGAGATTGCTCGCCAGAGATACGAAACCAATTATAATACCTATCTGATCGGACGGATCTCTACTCTCGACCTCAACGATTCGCGCCAACGTAAGGATGAGGCTGCCCGGACATATGTCAACGAGCTATACAGATTCTGGAATTACTGGTATCAGCTGCGTTCCATAACCCTGCACGACTTCGAGCACAACAGCGACATCAATGCCGACATCGCAAGGCTTGTGAGGGAAGATTAGGAAAGATTTATGGATAAACTCCGTTATAACTTTATAGGATAGAAATTATGATTCTTATTGTGGACGATGATCCGGCTATCCGGAGTTCCATCTCGCTGATGCTAAAGATCAGCGGATATGAGTCGCGCTCGGCTTCCACGGAGGCGGATGCGCTGGTGGAGATACGTCGAAAGACTCCGCGACTTGTGATTCTTGACATGAATCTTACACTCTCCACCACCGGGCGTCAGGGAATCGAATTATTAAGAAAAATCAAGATTCTTGCCCCCGACACCTCCGTGATTCTCATAAGCGCATGGGCCACGGTGCCTCTTGCTGTCGAAGGGATGGGTTACGGCGCCTCAGATTTCGTTACCAAGCCTTGGAGCAACCGCGAATTCATGGCGAAAATACGCAAGGCCCTCGCAGCCGCAGAGGAGAATGAGCGCGCCAGCGGCCATGTCGACACTCTTGAGACCATGGAGCGCAAAACCCTTGCCAAGGCATTGCGTCAGGCCGATGGCAACATTGCAACGGCCGCCGAACTATTGGGAATCACCCGTCAGGCCCTTTACAGGCGAATGGAGAAATATGGAATAAAATGAAATACCAGATCTACGGCTTTTTTATCGTCTTAGAGGCCATTGTCATAATCCTGATGTCGGTCGTAAGGATTCCGTGGATATGGCTCGTTATCGCAGGCGTGGTGTTTTTACTGACAGTGGGTATGTTCTACCGGGCGGTCGCCATGCCGTTGCGCGCCGTAGAGAATGGGCTAAGCTTGCTGCGCGAGCAGGATTTCAGTTCGCGACTACGCCGGCCGGGGCAAGAGGATGCCGACCGAGTGGCCGATCTCTTCAATGGTCTTATGGCCGCCATGAAAGAGGAGCGCCTCAAAAAGCAGGAACAGAACCGGTTTCTGACCCAAGTGATGGACGTATCGCCGGCCGGCATTGCTATCACGGACTACGACGGCAATATCGTAGAAAAGAATCCAGCCTACCGGGCGCTGGAATCGGAAAAGGTGGCCGCGCAGCTTTCAATGATGAAGGTGGGCGAAAAGCGCGTGATTCGCGGAGAAGGGACGATGATTCTAAGAATTCATAAACTTAGCTTCATGGATTCAGGCCATCGCCGATATTTCTATCTCCTCGAACCCATGACCGAAGAGATCGTCCGCGCCGAAAGAGATGTGATTTCAAGAATCGTGCGCACGATCGGCCATGAGGTTAATAATTCATTGGGTGCCGTGGTCAGCGTGCTTGAAACTTTGGGTGATCTCAACCGCGATAACCCGGGAGTGGCGCAGGCGGTGGAGGCAAGTGTGCGAAGTTGCAGGAATCTGGTAAAATTCGTAGGTGGCTACAGCGACCTTGTCAAGCTCCCCGATCCGAATGTCGAACCAACCGACCTTGCCGGATTCATCAGGGATACCCTGCCATCGCTAAAAGCTCTCATTCCCCGCGATTGCTTGCTGGAGATCGACCTTCGGGAAGGAGTAACCATACCCATCGATCCTATGCTCATGGAGCGCGTTGTGGTCAATGTTGTCAAGAACGCCGCCGACAGCATAGAGGAGTCGGGTCTCCAAGGCAAGATAATGATCAGGCTTGACAACTCCAAATTGGAAATCATCGACAATGGAGGCGGCATCGCTCCCGAAACCGCCTCGCGTATCTTCACACCCTTCTTCTCTACTAAACGCCCTGACCGTGGATTCGGGCTGATGCTTGTGGCAGATATTCTGAACCGTCATGCCCTCCCCTTCTCGCTATCGACCGACCCCGTGCGCCGCCTCACCACGTTTCGCATTATCCTTCAGCCGTAAGGGCCTCGCAAGCCATTAAGATAGCTCGCAACACCCAAAGGGTGACGGCTTTACTGGTTAATATCGAGCTGAGGTTTTAAGTTTCTGTCGGTGAATGCTTGAATGTAGTTTATCACCACGAGTACCAAAAGGGCTTTCTCAAAGATATTGCTTTTGCTGCTGATAAGGCGAACAGAGTCTTCAAGAGCCTCGCGTATCTGAAATTCATTGTCGGGAGGAACATATCCTTTTCTTCCATGAGCCGATATGGCAGATTTTTAACGAGATACGGATATTACCTTTCTGCTCCCGCATTTTGGGCATACAGCCGGCTCCAGCTTCAGTATGAACCCTCCCTCGCTCTTTACAAACATATGCCCGCACTTCAGGCATTGATAAGACTGCAATATCAACATAATCAGGATTGTTTTAAACTTAGTAATATTGAAAATAACTTTTAGGGCGTCTTTTATAAGTATTATGCTAAGAGTTACTGCTTGATATCTCGATTTATGACACCACACAAAGGCCGGTTTCTTCTTTTTGATTGCCATTCGTGGCGTTCGTCGGGCCACATCTGCTCGCACGCATAACTGAGCATGATAGCGGGCATCCGGGTTACATTTTCAGCCAAAAAATTGCGCAGATCCTCTTTATATCCCTTTTTCCACACTTCGCGAAGCATCCACCCCGCTGCTTTATGCAGAAGATCGTGAGGGCTTGACAACAATTGCTCTGCCCGCTCGAGGCACTTTTCAGGACGATTGTTGCGGGTTAGCATCCATGTGCTGACCATAGCGATACGCTGTTGCCATAGCGTATGACCATCCGGCCGAATCCATTCATCCATCAGGGTCGCGGTGGGATTCTGTACTTCATGATTGCCCACAATTTTTATTGCCGATAAGTCAACCAAATCCCAGTTGTTGACATAAGGATGAAGAGTAGTATAGGTCTCAAAAATCGCGGACATAGCCTCCCGATCTTTCTTTTTCATCGCGTTGAGATAATGCTCTACCATTATCAGAAGTCCACACAGGCGCACTTCATGGAGCGGCGATTTAGCGAGTTTCTCCGCTTCAGGAATGGGAGTGTCTTTCCAGCATTCCTTGACAACCAGACGGACTTGCGGATTTTTGAGCCCGATGAATTTGTCGCCTTCGCCGTATTCCCCGGGGGCGGTTTTGAAGAATCTCAACAATATCCGAGCCTGGCGTTCGTCTGCCATCTCCAAGAGTACAGCTTCTATATCCAATGCTTTTTCCATAGAATCATAAATCTTTTCTACATAACAAAAAAATGCGCGTTTTCAGTTGATACACTGGCTGGAAGAAAACTTCGCTGAAGATACAGCAGCAGCCGGATGCCTTTGTGAAATCCTTGGATAAGTCAATCTTAATCGATATATTTTTAGGTTGATGCCCATGGCGGCTGCTATTATATTAAGGTACGAATCACATCATCCGTGATGTCTAATAGTTTTCTATGCGAAGGCTTATTGTAGTCATAATATTATGCAAAGATACATCATATATCCAAATAATAATAAAATTTATTCCCCTGAAGGATGGTGCTTTCTTGATGCCGGGTGGATGCGGCGATATAAGGCAATCAGCAGCCGGGAAGCATGTTTCCTGATAAGGTCCACAAGCACCGCCATCATATAGCTGATTGCCAGCACTGCAAGGATGCGCAATGGAGGCCACGCTGCCCACGAGATGAGTGGGAGAAACAATTTGCGCGTCGAGAAGGTGAAGAAAAGGGCGTGAAGAAACCAGATATTCATGGATTTCAAACCCAATTCCGTGAGGATGACCGACACCCATTTCATCCTTACTGAATGAAACAGCATGGCCGTGGCTCCGGTGAAAATGGGCACCGTGATAAGATCGGCCGTCCGGATTGCCTCATAGTAACGCAACAAATATGTGGCAATCATCACCGTAAGGGCTATGAGGGCCGATTTCCATCCCGGGTGATAACGAAGTAGGGAATAAATCCGGCGGGAGGCGAGGTAATAGGCCGCGATGAGCAGCGGCATCCACTGGCAGCAGCGGCGGAGGTCGCCGACGAGAAAATGTTTGCTGGCCGTGAGATGAGGGATGGCGAAGTACGCGCCGCCGAACAGCGCGACAAGCACCAATGCCCCTGCAAGCCCGAAGCGGTCAACCACCCGCGAAAGCAGTGGCATCAGTGCCATTGCGAAGATATAGAAATAGATGTACCAGCAATAGAAATTGAATCCCGGCCATAGTCCGAACATATTCAGCGCCAATTGCCTGAGCTCGAATTTATAATGTGTGTAGAATATGGCCACCGGCACACAAATTCCAAAAAGAATTATCCAGAAGCCGCTGAGCAGATGCCACACTCTTTTAAGGGAATGAAGATAATTGCGTTGGCGTGCAAACGCATAGCCGTAGCCCACAAGAAATGTGAACAACGGCACTGCAAAGGGTATTATCTTGCCTGGATAGCAATGATTGGTAACCATCATTATTATCGCTATGCCCCGCACAATGCGCGACATATCATTGCCAAACTGCAACTCTATCTTTTCAGCGGCCATTAGGACTTACTTATATGTGCTCCAGCGATAAAGATCCTTGATTGTAGGTTTCTTCCCGTGCATGAAGATGCCTATCCTGTAGATCTTGGCGGCAATCCACGCCATTCCCACGAAAGAAGCGTAAAGCACCACCAGCGATACGGCAATCTGCCAGCCGGGCACCTCGAACGGAATGCGGATCATCATCACCATAGGCGATGTGAATGGAATCATCGATAGCCAGATGGCAAGCTGGCCGCTGGGGTCTTCGGCCGCAGCTATGCCTCCGATAAGGCCGATGATGATGGGAATCGTGGCGAACGATACGAGTTGCGATGCCTCCTGGTCGCTGTCGACCGATGAGCCGATGGCAGCGAAGATAGATGCATAGAATAGGAAGCCCCCTATGAGGAAGAGGATGATATAGCCGAAAATCTTCAGGATGAAGCCGACGGAGCCAAGCACCGATATGGCTTGCAGCAGGTCAAGATCTACAGAGGCTGCCGAGGGGTCGAGGGCGCCACTCTGGAACATCTCCACCTGGCTCCCGAGGCTCTCTGGAAGAATTAGCGGCAAGAGGAAGGCTGAAACAGCGCACATCAGAACGCCCCATATCACGATCTGCGTGACGGCCACGAGCCCCATGCCCAGAATCTTCCCGAGCATGAGCTGGATCGGCTTTACTGATGTCACCACAAGCTCAAGCACACGGTTGGATTTTTCCTCGATAATCGACGACATCACCATCTGGCCGTACATCAGCAGAATCATATAGAGCAGGAAAGCCATGGCAAGGCCGAGGAAGAAGGAGAAGGTGGTGGAAGTGGTCTTACCCTCCCCGTTATCGTCGATTTTGATGGTCTGGATCGATACATCGGCCTTGACATCGGCAAGAATCTTGTCGAGATTATCAATGTCATATTGTGCGAGCCTTATATCCTCCACCTTGTTCTTGATCACTTCCGAAAGAATCCTCTCGGCCTCCATTGAACCGGCCTCACGCTGGTAGAGCTTTACGCTGTTCTTCGGAGATTCAACCACATCTTTCTGAATCGTAAGGACGGCATCGTATTTATCATCTTTCAATACGAGGTCGGCCTGTGAGACGGGGATGAAGGTCATATGGTCGATCTTCGCGCTCAGGAGCGCGGGCACAATTACCCCGCTCTCATCGGCCACGGCGATGGTGCGGTCGGAAGGGGTGGAGAATGTGGCGATCAGCACTGGAAGCACTGAAAATACAACCATCAGCACCGGCATGAGCAGCGTGGTGATGATAAAACTTTTCTTGGCTACGCGCTCTTTAAATTCGCGGCCTATTATTATAAAAATCTTTGATTTCATTGCAGGGAGTTATAGGATTTCACAGTTTGGATAAAGATATCGTTCATTGAGGGGAGCGCACGGTCGAAAGTGATCAGATCAACCGACCGGTTGAGTATGTCGATCACATCCCTGCGGTCGGCATCCCTGCTGATTCTCATAATGGCCTTATGCATTCCATGCTCCTCGAAAAGATTCCATTCCTCGATTTTATCGCCGAGGGCGGTCAGCAAGGCTCCAGGATCGCCTTCAAAGCCTACGCTGTAGCGTCCGCGTCCTTTCTCGGCCCGGATCTCGGCTACGGACCCTGACAGTATGTTCTTGGAACGGTTGATAAGCGTGATATTCTCGCATAAGGCTTCCACACTCTCCATATTATGTGTGGAAAATATCACTGTGGTGCCTTCCTCTTTGTTGATACGCAGAATCTCGCGGGTAAGGATGTCGGCATTAATGGGGTCGAAACCCGAGAACGGCTCGTCGAAAATCAGAAGTTTGGGATGATGCAGCACCGTGATGATAAACTGCACCTTTTGCGCCATTCCTTTCGAGAGATCCTCCACCTTCTTGTCCCACCAGCTCAATATGTCGAGCCTCTCGAACCATCGGCGCAATTCTGTGTAGGCTTCATTTCTCGAGAGTCCTTTCAGGCGTGCGAAAAATAGAGCCTGATCGCCGACTTTCATCTTTTTGTAAAGGCCGCGTTCTTCCGGCAGATAGCCGATATGAGCCACATCATCCGCCACAAGGGGATGGCCATCGAACAATACCTCCCCGCTATCGGGCGCCGTAATATGATTTATGATTCTTATCAGGGTGGTCTTTCCTGCTCCGTTGGGCCCGAGCAAGCCATAGATGGACCCCTCCGGAATCGAGAGCGAGACATCGTCGAGAGCCTTATGATTCGTAAAACTTTTCGAGATGTTGTTTACTTGTAAAATATCCATAATCAAAATCAATCTTTCTTTTTGTACGTTATAAGGGTTTCGAGCGCGGGCATCAGTTCTTCGGGCTTTATGCCGAGTCGGATCATGTCTGCGGCGAGCGCCGGGATGGTCTTTTCAAAGAAATCTGTCTTAAGGAGATCCCTTGCCTTTGCGGCAGCGTCCGGAGCGAGCAGATAGCCCATTCCGCGGCGTGGAGTGATGATGCCCGACTCCTGAAGTTGCTCCATGGCTTTAAGCACGGTGCGCGTGTTCACACCGAGTTCCGCCGCGAGCTCCCTGACACTCGGCAGCCCCATCTCCGGCGTCCATAACCCCTCGAGAATATGGTTATAGGCATAATCGGCCACCTGACGGTGGATAGGTCGCGTATCGTCGAACTCCATTACAGATTGCCCCGCTTCAACCAGCGGTATAATAAATAAATAAGTAGCGCTATGTACCCGATCTCAATGGCCGCCATTAGTACTGTGGCGGGAGNNGGAGCAACTTCAGGAGTCGGGCATCCTGTGGCGGGAGAAGCTGTAGTAAACTCAGTAATCATTCTATCGATAAACTCCTTCTCCTGCTCGTTGGTCATTCCCATATTGAAATGCTCCGTGACATATGAAATTCCGAAGTAATATCCCATCACGCCCCCTATTACGGAAAGCACTACATAGGCCACGAACGCGCCGATTATTCCCTTCAGCAAGCGGTTTCGCCGGCTGGTCATCACAAAATAGAAGCATGTGAGGATGATGGAGGCATTACCCGTGAGATTCATTAGAACATTGAAGTGCATTATTCCCATGCGCAGATTCAAGGCGCGAATCATATCGGGGGTCTGAATGGCCGGCCAATGAAGATATATCACGGTGCTAAGGAAAGGGAATACCATAATCATCAGCGGCACGGCGATAAGCAGATAGACGAGATAGAACAGGAGCTTCTCCAACGGAAGTGCAGGGATAAGCCGATCGATAATCCGGCTGTCGCCGAATTTGGCGAACACGATGGGTGCGAATGCCAGCATCCATGACAGGGCGATGTAGACTCCTGTATATATTGTCAGTTGCTTCGGGCCGCTCAAGGGAAGAAGCAGGCACAGCGACAGCGCCAGCGAAGCCAGCGGATAGGAGATTAACTGCCGCTTTAGCTGCGGAAGATAATATTGCCAGAGCATTATCCAGCGGTGCCAACTGAATAAGGATATGGAGTTTAGACTTGTCATTGCCGAGTGTTCAATATATGGGTTAATTCGGAGGCCCGGTCGGAATGAAGAGCGGAGTAAAGAAGGCGCCAGTCCGGACGTGTGGTATCGGGATAATCGGCGTCTGCCTTGACAATATTCAGCACCCTCCCCACCTGCGTCTCGCTGTAAAGCGCATCAGGGTCGGGGATGCGGCTTACTGTGAACGCCAACCGCTCATTCACATCCTCATCACTCCCGCAGAATGCCATTCTTGAGCCCCGCAGAATCATGGCTCCGTCGAACACCGGATCGAGCTCCGCGACATGATGCGTGGCGATCACGATAGTCTGGTCCTGACGGCTATTTCCCACAAGAAGCCGCCGCAGAATGGCGCGACCCTCAATATCAAGCGAATTTGAAGGCTCGTCGAGCAGAAGGGTTTTCACTCCCAGAGCGAGCACATATGCCAGCCGGGCTTTCTTGAGCGTGCCCATCGACATCCCCTTTTCAGCCTCGTTTCCCGTGAGGCCGAAAGCACGGAGATTCGACTCGAAGGCTTCGGAGCTGAAGCGGGGGTAGAACCGCGAATGCATCGCCGCAAATTTGCGGATTGTAGAGCCGGGGAAGAAGATATTGTCCTCAAAAAGGAATGTCTCGCCCCGCTCCGATGGATTTATCGGATTGGCCTCATTCCCGTTCACGAAAATCTTACCGGAGGAAGGGGTGCGGAGACCGGAGATAAGATGCAGCAGCGTTGTTTTTCCGGCTCCGTTTTCCCCGGCAAGAAGATAGATGCCGTCAGGCACCACGGCGTGAATACCCTCCAGGGCCGGACGGTATTCACGCGGGTAGGTATAGGATATGTTGTCGATAGTAATCATCGGCACTCGGTCATTTCACCGGAGTCACTTTGAAACCTTCTTTGCGAAGCCCTTCGAGCACTCCTTTGTCGCCGGGAAGATGACCCGCGCCGACAACCACCAATACGTTGTTGGCACCCATGATTTCCTTAAGTTGCGACACCCAGTCGGCATTCCTGCATAACGATGCAGACACGCGCACGGNNGAATAAGATTCGGTCGAGCGAACCGGGGTCTTTTGATTCCTCCTCCTCCATTACGGCGAGGATTGTATCGATGTCATGGTTCTTATATGCCTCCGAGAGTTTTATCATATTGGCCTCGGCACCTTTCTCACGCATTGCCGACATCAGGTTCTCGGCCTGCTCGGCAATGGGACGACCATAAAGGAGGTTGATCTGAAAATCCATCGTTTCAAGACCCTCCACCGGTTTGCCGGCTGCCCGTGCGCGTGTCTGCATCGTTATGTCGATTCCCTCCATGGGGTTGAGCCCCGGGAATGTCTTCTGAGAGACGAGGGCGGCGATCTGCGCGCTGAGGACTGCCGGCTTCATGCCATAGAGCATTCCCAAGGGGATGCTGCCTCCCGTGAGTTCGTCCCAATAGGCTGTCAGGCTGTCGAGTTGAGCCGGGAGAAGCACTTTGTCAAGAGTACTGTCGGCTGGAGCCATCATGCTCTGCTGCATGGCCATCATGGCAGATGGATCTGTCATAATCTGCATATCAACTTCGCCGTAGAGCTTGTCGATTGTATTAATGATATTGTTGAGACCCGGAAGGCTGTCGACTGTGGCGAGAGTGGCGAAATGATGTGTGCCGAGGATATAAGATGTCTTCTCTCCCCCTTGTTTCTCTACTTTCCATAAAATCTGGGCCTCTGCGCCAAAGCTGAAAAGGATTGCGGTGGCTGCCGCCAATGCCTTAAGGATGATGTTTCTTTTCATATGCGTTGTATTTATTTAACCCGAAATTAGTGTTGTACTGTTGTGCAACACTGCAAAATTAAGATTTTAGTATGAACTGGCCAAATGATTAACCTTTATTAACAATAGTTAATACACCACATCCCTCCTCAACCTTAGTTTAATGCGAGGTGTTAATAAATTATGGAAACAAAAGTTACGAAATCGAATGATAAGTCGTCGGGAGGTAAATTCCTGGCGGGGAGCTTATGTATATTGCTTGCCACCATCTTTTGGGGCGTGAACATTCCGGTTGTCAAGGCTCTCGTGCCCGGATGGATGTCGGCCGACGCGGTGACGGCCGTAAGGGTGCTCGGAGCATGCATTTTATTCTGGATATGCTCATTATTCGTAAAGAATGATAAAATTGCACGCGGCGATTGGTGGCGTCTTGCAGTGGGAGGGGCAGTTGGTTTATTCTGCTTCATCTATCTGCTGAATCTCTCCTTGAAATATGCCAACCCCATCGATGTGTCGATAATCATGACTCTCCCTCCGGTGTTCGTGATTCTTATCGGGGTGATTTTTCAGAAAAGGCGACCCTCGCTTGTGGAATATCTCGGAGTAATCGTGGCTTTTGCGGGCGCGTTGATTATTATATTGAAAAGTGGGCCTTCAAAATCCGTGAATCATAGTCTTTTGGGAAATCTGATAGCCCTCGCCTCGACTTTGTGCTATTCGATATACCTCGTGATTACGGAGAGGCCGAGCCATACCTACCGCCCAATCTCGATGCTGAGATGGACATTTCTATTTGCCTCAGTGCCGGCGCTCTTTCTGCTTGGTAGTTTCAAGGGGATGCCTTTGTATCACGCCTCCGCCGCGGCGCCATGGCTTGAAGCAGCATTCATCCTTTTATGCCCGAGTTTCCTCGCATATTTCCTGCTAAGCCCCGCATTGAAGAATATCGGCCCGGAACTCGTCTCGATTTATCAATATCTGATTCCGGTGGTCGCCACTATAGCGAGCGTGTTTATGGGACTTGCACGGCTTCACTGGATTCAAGTTATAGCGATGGCAATAATTATATTCGGGATGGTGCTTACCGACATAGGCAAACGGCGACGCCAGAAAAAGATGTCACAGAATTGAATAATTAAAAACTTTGAAATATGAACTTTCGAAAATCTACAAAAAGCGTATTGATAGCTGCCGTCTGCCTTAGCATGATAGGCGCAGGAAGCTGCACGAGCATCAAGCAGACATGGGACGGCATGAGCCAGACAGGCCAGGGAGCGGCAGCCGGAGGCACGATAGGCGCTGCAGTCGGTACGGGAATAGGTGCGTTGATAGGTGGCGGCAAAGGCACATGGATCGGAGCTCTTGTCGGCGGTGCGTTGGGTGCCGGAACAGGTGCGCTCGTGGGCAACCATATGGATCAACAGAAAAAAGAGCTTGAGAAAGAGCTTGCCTCAATAAGGGAGCAGGCTAACAAGCGCGACACGACAATCATTATCCAGACCGTGAAGGATAGCAATAATCTTGACGCTATACGCCTCGTGATGGGCAACGGCGTGCTTTTCAAGACCGGTTCGGCAGCCCTTTCGCCTGCAGCGGAAGCGACCCTCTCGAAAGTGGCTTACAATCTTAAGCAATTCCCGGAAACGGATGTCACGGTCATTGGATATACCGACAATACCGGCACCGAGGAATTGAATCAGCGGCTTTCAGTGCAACGTGCAAATTCGGTGGTGAGCTATCTTGAGAAATTGGGTATTCCTGCAAGCCGGCTCACGGCGATAGGAAAGGGAGAAGCAGATCCCATCGTGTCAAACGCCACTCCGGAAGGACGGGCACAGAACAGGCGCGTGGAAATATATATCACAGCCTCCAAGGAGATGATACAAAACGCTCAATAATCTCCTCCTGATAGATTAATGAAATCACGCGGCTCATGGCATCCATGTAGCCGCTTTTTTTGCAATAGTTGTTGTTTCCGGTTAGTCGTGAATGAGGATTTTGCGGTTTCCGATGATGTAGATGCCGGCCGGAAGACCTTTTGCAGCCTCTCTCTGCTCTACGTTACGGCGAATAAGTAGACCCGTGGCCGTATAGACATCCACGCGGGAGGATGCGTCATCGGTCACAATTACCCCGATTCCTGAATCATGGAAATCATCGGATTTGGTAAGATATACTTTATCGAGGATAAAAGAGTTATTTCCAAATCCCCATATGCCAACGCGATAGACATGAGCCGGATTCATCTTTCGGCCTTGATCGGATGCGAAGTCCGACAATTTTATAGAGGCGTATCCATCTTTATCGAAATTGGCCATACAACAATCTGCCCAATAGCTTTCGGTGTCGAAAATCCGGAAGGAAAGATGGTCGGTATCAGGTCCTCCCAGCTTGGCCACGCAATATTTATAGTCAGAGATATTGATGCCGGCGCCATATTCCCAGCCTGCAAATCCATATGTGCCGACCTTTACCTCATGAGTATCCGGATTGAACCAGCCATTTTCCCAGATACACGGATTGAACAGACCCTCCACAAGAGGGAACATCGTGGATTCCACTTTCACGGTGGCGCTGCATTTTCCTCCGAGCGGATCGGTAAATTTGAGGGTGATGTTAGAAAAACCATCCTGTAGGGCCGACAGACGCCCGCGCTCAAGGACGGCGGAAGGAGTGGAGGATGCAGCGGTAATGGCAGTCGTGACGTCTTCGGTATGGCCGTCGGCGAAGGCTGCCTTTACTGAGACGGTGCGTGTATCTCCGGTAAGCATGGTGAAGGGGTCCGTACCAAGATCGGTGGAGAGGGCTGTGGCAGTCAAGGCATCTTTATCATGACCCGTGAAGGGCTCGGAATAGAACTTTTCTTCCGTAAACTCCGGCTCGGTCGAGAACCAGTCGACATCTACATATCCCCCAAGAGCTTTCGTGGCGTAGTTAAATATGGAGAATTTGTTACCGGTAAATACCGATAGATCGTATTCCATCTTGAAATCGGGTCCGAAGCGGGTGTAAGTGGAATTATCAAGGCTGTAATAGAATTTTGCTTTACCCGTGGAAAACTCCGGCACGGCTCGCAGATAGATAATATCTCCGTTTAAGGACGGTCCTGATTGCTCCACTTTGCCCGTCTTTGAAGTCAGGGAGGATGAATAATAGACGATATGCTTGCTTGTGCCATTCATCTTGACTCCGATGAAAGCGAGCGGGTCTTGAAACAGGCCGAATCCGCAGATGTCGCCATCGGCCATATGGGATATGTCAATAGCAACCGTACCATAGGAAGCACCCTTGTCGTTATGATACGCCAGCACCCGCTGGGTAAGGGTATTACGCGCCTCATAGGGATTGGTGGTGATGTTTGGAGTGCGTAGGCGGAGCCATCCGGGCCGCTCGGTGAGCGACCATCGTAACCGGTCGGAATTATGATTCCAGCCCCATTGCAAGCCCAGAGTCACCTCCCGGAAAGGATCATTCGTAGGCAATCCTTTGGGTTCTGTTCCGGCTACGGGCTTGGTATAATGATCCCCGGCCGTACCATTGGTGCCGATCACGGGCCATCCCCCTTCCCATTTCACCGGCAAAAGGAAAGGCATACGCCCCAACGGACCGTTATCGCGGAACAGGATAGTCCACCAGTCGCCGCTCTTCGTCTCTACAAGCGCACCCTGATGCGTGGCCGTGCCATCGGCAAGCACCATCTTCTCCTCATAAGGACCCCATATATTCTGCGACCGATGGATTGTCTGGCGCCCCGGCCAGCCGGGATAAGTGGCATAGATATAATAATATCCGTTTATTTTATAAAGACGGCACCCCTCCATTCCGGAATCGAGCGTGCCTTTAGTCACAACTTTGTCCTGAATGGGGTTGAATTTGTCATCCAGCTCTGCGATATGGATTTCATTAATTCCATAGGCCACATACTTCTTATTCCCTTCAAACATCAGGCCGCAGTCGTAATATCCCTGTTTCAGCTTTGTCTTTGTCCATGGTCCTTCAGGATTTGTGGCAGTGAGCAGATAGCCTCCCTCTTCAAGAGTCAGGAACAGGACATAAAACTTACCGTCGTGCCACTGCATAGAGGTGGCCCACTGGCCGTGGCCATAACGGCTCTTTCCGTTTGCAAGATCATAGGGGTCGGTTGCCTCAAGACGTTCCAGCGGATTCGCGCAATATTCCCAATTGACAAGGTCTTTCGACTTTAGAATCGTAGCTCCCGGGAAGATGTGCATCGTGGTGGTTATCATATAGTATGTATCGTCCACCCGGATTACGTCAGGATCGGGGAAGTCTCCGAATATCACCGGATTATTATACGTTCCGTCGCCCCTGTCGCTTGTGGCGATTCGCGTAAACGGGCTGGAAGCTAAAGCGGGCATAATAGCGTAAGATGCTACTAATGATGATAATAGCACACCATATACGATACCAAAAATCTTTTTTGATAATCTATTTTTCATAATATAGGCTGATTGATGTCGAAATAATGTAGGCATCCTTATCGGAATCAGGGGTCAAAATTACAACTATCCGGCCAAAATACAAAATTTAATTATCAGTGATATAAATATGTTCCGCTTATCTGGCTGTTGAATAAAGATGCCCGCCGGCACTTTCAAAATTAAGGTCGACGGGCGAATTGATATGTAATATGGGTTTATTTTGAATTTCCTCCTGCAATGGCGAGATACCCTACAGCCGACCCGAGGAGGATTATTATAATCCCCAGTCCCATGAGCAGCTTGAGCGACACGCAGAGCCCTACTATAGCCGCTGCCGCGCCGGCTATCATCAATATGTAGGCTATTATCTTGGATTGAGAGGTTTTACCGGATTTCGGAGTTTCCGTGTTAATAGGTACATCTCGGGTCTCGGATGGCTTATTCTCTAAGACTTGTGCATCCTCGATATCCTCGATTTTCTCATTCACTTCCACGATAGCCAGACGGTCGATTTCTTCACCATGCCTTCGCGCCTCTGCGTTGGTGGCAAGCTCGGTGGTAACATCCACATAGAGGCGGAGTCCGCGGAGGCTGAAATTGCGCTTCAAAGCCTCCTTGAGTTCATCGGCATATGCCCCGCTCCATGAATCTCGCTCCAGAACCCTGAAAGCCCCATCATCATGATCATAGATGCCTGCATCGCTATTGACTGCCATCATAACCATCTCAAGCGCTTCCCGGTCGCCCGCATGCTTTTCAAGCTGCGTCAGGATTATTTCTCTTACTCGCGATTTATCGCCACTTTTTATTGCGTCTTCAAGATTTTTTTTCGTTTTCATAACCATTCTGCTTATAAAACGAAAACACATCTTTCGGCATAAGAGTTCATTGGAGCCTTGTCAGCAGTGGAAATGATTGTAAATTATTTCACCTTTCGACTTTCCTATCACATATGCAATCTCTTCCAATGATGCCTCCTTTACTTTCTTAAGGCTCTTGAAGTGCTTCATTAAGGTTGAAGCCGTGGCCGGTCCTATTCCTTTAATACCGTCGAATTCGCTGGAGATTTGAGATTTCGACCGCCTGTTGCGATGATGAGTGATGCCGAACCGATGGGCCTCGTCCCGCAGGGCTTGTATCACCCGCAGACTCGGAGATTTCTTATCGAGAAATAGGGGCAGAGAATCGCCGGGAAAATAAATCTCCTCAAGGCGTTTGGCAATTCCCACCAACGCCACCTCCCCCCGGATACCCATCTCATCGAAGGCTTCCACTGCCGCGCTAAGCTGCCCTTTTCCTCCATCGACCACAACTAATTGCGGCAATGCCTCTCCTTCGGCCATCATGCGCGTATACCGACGATGCAACACCTCTTTCATCGAGGCAAAATCATCTGGGCCCTCCACTGTCTTGATGATAAAATGACGATAATCGCGCTTTGACGGCTTACCGTCGCGAAACACTACGCAACTTGCCACCGGATTCGTGCCCTGAATGTTGGAATTATCGAAGCATTCTATGTGTCGCGGCTCTGAATCGAGCCGGAAATCGCTTTTCATCCTGGCCATCAACAGGTCAGTACCCCTCTCCGGATTCATCGCCTCGGCTTGCTTTTCGCGGTCTTTCATATACTGCATCGCATTTTTAATACCCACTTCAAGCACTTTCCTTTTTTCTCCGCGCTGAGGAATCACGAAAGTCACCCCCGCAAATTCTACATCCGGCATAAATGGAACTATCACCGTCTTGAAATCTCGATTAAACCTATGGGCCGTCTCCGCTATGGCGCGCGACAATATCTCTTCCTTGGTCACTTCCAGCTTATGCCTGACAAATTCGAGATTTATGCTCTGGGTCACGGCCCCACGGTGAAGATGCATGAAATTCACGAACGCCCGGTCGTCGTTCTCAACATAGGCGAAGAGATCAACCTCCATGGTCGTCCTTTCTCCTATCACGCTTTTGGCATTATATTTCCTTACCGAATCATAACGCTCCTTTACGCTTTGGGCCTCCTCAAATTTCCATTCTCCGCTTAGCCGCTCCATCTCCTCAAGCAATACATTCTCCAGCTCCACAGTCTCTCCGTTCAAGATCTGACGCACTCGCCCTATGTAACGCCCATATTCTTCCGGGCTTACAAGTGCCTTGCAAGGCCCGGAGCATTTCTTAAGATGATAGTCGAGACACAATGAATATTTATTACGGGCAATGCTCCGCTCATCAAGGGGATGCCGGCAACTACGCAGCGGATACACCTCCCGGATAAGATCGAGCACCGTCTTGGCCGACTGCACATTGCTGTACGGACCGTAATATCTGCCCTGCAATCCTTTCTCGCGGGTCATAAAAATACGCGGATAAAGCTCCTTGGTGACTACAATCCAGGGATACGATTTATCATCCTTCAAGAGCACATTATAATGAGGCTGATACTCCTTTATCATGGCATTTTCCAGATGAAGGGCATCCTCCTCGCTATGCACTACGATAAAGCGCAGGTCGGCTATATTGCGCACCAATAAATTGGTTCGCGTGGAGTCATGGTGACGATTGAAATAACTCGAAACCCGGCGTTTCAATCTTTTAGCCTTCCCTACATATATCACCCTTCCGCGCTTATCGATATACATATACACCCCCGGAAGGTCGGGAAGGTTAAGAATCTTTTCACGCAGCTTCGGTCCGGGACGATTGTTCAACAAATCTTCCCGGCTCCTGCTTTCAGAAATTTCCACATCGAAACCCCCGATTTCATCGATATTCCTACCCGTTCCGGCCAGTATCTCCTCCACACCGGAGCGCGTTGGCATTATGGAAACTTCCGACAAATCTTTGCCGGATTCATCGGAAGCATCATAGTTATTTACGATACGTCTATCGTCGGATGTGTTCTCTATTTCTTTCAAATTTATCAGAATTTAAGAAGAGATGTCACCTCACAATCAGCAGGCAGATTCTCCCTTCCTTTCAACGCTTCCAATTCAACGACGAAATTAACATATACCTTTTTCGGATTCATCGACATCACGAGATCATAACAAGCCCTCATCGTCCCTCCGGTGGCAAGCAAATCATCGTGCAGAAGCACGATATCGTTTTCGTTAATCGCATCGCTATGTATCTCGATGGTATCGACACCATACTCTTTCGCATACGACTTCTTTACAGTAACCGCCGGAAGTTTCCCGGGTTTACGGGCCGGAACGAACCCACATTTCAGCTTATAAGCCAGAATGCTACCCCCGATAAATCCACGGCTTTCGATTCCCACGACTTTAGTAATCCCTTTCTCTTTGTAGAGATCAGCGAGAGCCTCACTCATCACATGGAGCGCCTCTCCGTCTTTCAGCAATGTCGTGAGATCACGAAACATGATTCCCTTTGTCGGAAAATCCGGTATACATCTGATCCTCTCTTTCAAATCCACTACTTCCATAGCTCTAATTTATTATAGTTCTTAACAATTCAATGGATAATGTTCCACGTGGAACAATTCTATTATCTGCCTAACAATATCAGAAGTATATTGATGTCGGCCGGCGATACTCCGGGAATCCTTGATGCCTGTCCTATCGTGGCGGGCCTGATTTTCGCAAGTTTCTCCCTCGCTTCAGTAGACAATGCTTCCTTTTCTGTATAATCAAACCCCTCCGGAATCTTAACATTCTCCAGCCGACTTTGCTTCCGGGCTATTTCTTTCTCGCGATCAATATAACCGGAATACTTTAATATTATTTCAGCTGCCTGCACTATTTCTTCATTTCTCCCTCTTCCTTGAAGATCGGCGTTGTCGATTATTTTAACATAATCATCTCCGAGAATCTCCTTCAATTTATTAAAGGAAATCTGAGGGCGCCTAACCAGATCACTTATCTTAGTTGAATGTGCCAATGGTTTTGTGCCGGCCTCCTCGAGCCATCTGTTGATTTCTTCCGTAGGCTTTACGGAGGTTGATTCAGCCCATTGCAATAATGCGTCGCGGCTTTTTATCTTTTCTTCTAAAAGAGCGTATCTATGCTTATCCGCCAAGCCTATCTCATAACCTAACGGAGTGAGCCGGACATCGGCATTATCCTGACGTAACAATATTCGATATTCAGCACGAGATGTAAACATCCTATAGGGTTCATCGACTCCTTTAGTAACAAGATCATCTATCAGAACGCCTATATATGCTTCGTCACGGTTGAGTATTACCGGATCCTTACCGACCACGCTTCTTGCCGCATTGATTCCGGCCAACAATCCTTGCGCGGCTGCTTCTTCATATCCTGTAGTTCCATTGATCTGACCTGCCATATATAAACCGGAAACCATCTTTGTTTCCAATGAATGTGTCAACTGTGTCGGATCGAAAAAGTCGTACTCTATCGCATATCCCGGACGGTAGATATGAACATTCCTTAGTGCCGGTATTTTTTCAAGGGCTGCAGCCTGCACTTGCCAGGGCATGGAGCTACTGAATCCATTTATGTAATACTCCTGAGTCTCCTCTCCTTCCGGCTCAAGAAATAATTGATGAGAATCACGATCCGGGAAGGTCACGAGCTTAGTCTCTATACTCGGACAATAACGAGGCCCGATACTTTCTATCTGACCATTATACATCGGCGATTCATCGAGATGGGCTGTGATTTCGAGATGAGCCTCTGCGTTAGTCCTCACTATCCAGCAAGGGCGCTGACGGAGCTGCCTCTTTATTTCGGGGAGAAAACTGAATTTTTCCCACTCCTCATTATCTCCTTCCTGCTTTTCGGCTAATGAATAATCTATTGAGCGGCCATCTATACGTGCCGGAGTCCCGGTTTTCATTCTATCGGTTCTCATACCGATCTCTTTCAGTTGCTCCGTGATTCCGACACTCGCAAATTCAGAAATCCTTCCGCCCTCGATTTTTGTGGCTCCGAAATG
Source organism: Bacteroidales bacterium GP1 (assembly GCA_001701105.1). GTDB lineage: Bacteria > Bacteroidota > Bacteroidia > Bacteroidales > Muribaculaceae > Lepagella. The sequence continues at coordinate 15,203 of DAAI01000059.1, read as the reverse complement.
CATCATTCCGTTGAGGAATGTACCTGTGGTAAGGATTACTTTTGGAGCATAGAAGCGGATACCGAGGTTTGTCGTTACCCCCTTCACGATCCATTTCTTTTCGGACGCATCCGGGGCTTCTACCGGCTCGAGAATAAGGCTTGTGACATTGTCTTGAAATATTTCGAGATTTGGAGTCGTTTCCAGTATTCTTCTCCATTCCTCAATATATTTCACTCTATCGGACTGGACTCTCGGCGACCATACGGCGGGACCTTTCGAGCGATTCAACATCCGGAATTGAATGGCTGTTTTATCGGCCACTATTCCCATCATCCCCCCTAATGCGTCAATTTCCCTGACAATTTGACCCTTTGCTATGCCTCCTACAGCCGGGTTGCACGACATCTGGGCTATCCGGTTCATATCGAGCGTTACTAATAAGGTCCGTGCACCTAACCTGGCACTCGCCATCGCAGCTTCGCAGCCGGCATGACCGGCTCCCACTATTATTACATCGTAGTCGTAACGCATTTTATATTCTCAATTTTTATATCCGGCTGATAATTCACCTTCCCATTTACGGAGTGCCTTATTCTCCTCAGCTTCCATGATTTCTCTTTCCCCTTCACCCTTGTCATTGATGCCACATAAATGAAGCACTCCATGAATCACGACTCTTAATAATTCGCGGCCATATTCTTCATCCATCAGCTCGGCATTGCTTTTTACCGTGTCAAGAGAAATGAGTATTTCGCCACACAGTATCTCCGGACGGGTGTAGTCGAATGTAATCACATCGGTGTAATAGTCATGCCCGAGGTACTTATTATTTGCCTCAAGCATTTTTTCATCATTCAGGAATAAATAACTGAGGCGCTTTATATCATATCCGTGATCACGAGCCACGCTCCTGATCCACTCAGAAACCTTCCTCTTGTCGAAATCCGGCATTTCAATTCCGTCGGCCTCAAATTCAATTTTTCCCTTCATTACATCTTCTTATAATTTGCAGGGATCGTTCAGCTCAATATCCTCCTCCCTGCACTCTGCTATTTTTTCACTTACAAATTTACAAAATCCTTTCCAATTATTCAAAACGCAATTTATTGCCCTTTTTAGATGGCCTTGGACTTTTTTGGCTACTATTTCTCAAGATTATGAAGGCTGGTTATCTATTTGGATTATATCTATTTACATTAAATATTTTGTATTTTAACCCACTTCAGAATCAAATTTATTCATGAATCCATTACACTTCCGTGAAATTTTCCGATTATTTTTTTGTGAATCCGAGCTCATATCCTCTACTTGAATTAGGGTGTTGATAACTTTTTCCGCAAATTGTGAAAAATTACCTATTCCAAAATGTAAATTGTTTACAAAAAATAACTAACTTTACACCCGGAAATAAGAATAGTTGCAACTTACATCGGAATGGAAGGGGAAATATATCATAAGCCTGCTTTATTACCTGAAACCATCGACCTATTAAACATCAATTCTTCAGGTACATATGTAGATGCTACCTTTGGGGGTGGCGGCCATTCGCGTGCCATTCTGCAGGCCCTCGATTTATCGGGGCATCTCTATGGCTTTGATCGGGATCTGGACGCTTTACAAAATGCACCCGACGATCCACGATTTACATTTGTACATTCCGACTATCGATATATCCCAAATTTCCTCACCTATTATGGCGTGCTCCCTTTACCGGCCGAAAATACCATTGATGAAAAACAAGGCGCCGACGGAATCCTTGCCGACCTCGGCGTATCTTTCCATCATTTCGATAACGCAGAGCGAGGTTTTACTTTCCGGGAAGATGCACCTCTCGATATGCGCATGAACAGAAACGGCCGGTTAACGGCCGCCGAATATATTGCCAATGCCTCCGACAAGCAACTGGAAACAATCTTCCGCACTTATACCGATCTCAAACATCCGGCTGCCATCGCCAAGGCCATCACGGCGGCCAGAACCACACAACCAGTGCTTACCACCGGAAGACTTGCAGATGTCATAACCCCCGTCCTGAACCCTAAAACATTGAAAAAAGACCTTTCGCAGGCATTCCAAGCAATACGCATCACAGTCAATGACGAACTCGAATCGCTCAAAGCACTCCTGCTTAATTCATTGAAGGTATTAAAGCCGGGAGGGCGTCTGGCCATTATCACATATCACAGCATCGAGGATCGACTTGTGAAAAACTTCATGCGGTCGGGCAATCTCGATGGAAATGTGGAACGCGACTTTTACGGCGTGGCCACAACTCCGTGGAAATTGATCACCCGTTCCCCTGTCACTCCTTCGGCAGAGGAAGTGGAACTCAATCCACGTTCAAGAAGCGCGAAACTGCGTGTGGCGGAATTATCACCAAAAAAATGACGACTATGGCAGTAAGAGAAAAAAAGAAATCCAAGCAGGCGACTAAAGCCAAAAAGGGCAATAAATCGCACAGCGTTGTCGAAGAATTCCGATATGGGCAATCCATATCCGTCGATTTCTTCCGTGCAAATGCATGGATCCTTATGGTGATTGTTGTCGTCGTGCTTGCATTGATGGGATTACGCTACAAGACAAAGACAAGGATGACTGAGATTCAAACCCTTACGGCGGAACTGAGCCGTGCGGAAAGCCGGATGCTTACTGAGAAATCCGCCTATATGAGCCTCATCAGGGAGACTGAAATGAGACGTATGGTGCACGAACATGGCCTCCCCCTCGAATTTCAAGAGCAACCCCCTTATCATCTCTCCACCACCATTGACAAGAAATGACCCGCATGAAACAAAACAATAAGAAAAATATCCTCATACGCTACGGAGTAGTCGTGGTGCTTTTCATAATATTGGGTATTGGTATCGTGATGAAGCTCATAGATACCACCGTTGTGGAGGCTGCCGCATGGAACGCACGCGCCGAAAGGGAGCTTTCTAAGGTGAAAGTGATTCCACCGGAACGGGGCAACCTTCTTGCAGACAATGGTAATATCCTTGCCTGCAACCTTCAGGTATACGATGTCCTTATCGATTTTCGGCATAACCGCATTGCCGGTATGTCGAGAATACCTAAAGCGGAAATAGACTCGCTCGCCGACTCGCTCGATTATTATTATCCCCGCTCAAAATACCTCCGCCAGCATCCCGATTCATTTGCGAAATACAGCTGGCATACGCGCCTTAAGCATGAATTCGATAAAGAGCCTAACCGCCGGGGGCGCGCTGTGCGCGTCGTTCAGAAAGGCACCCTTGACGACTTCAAGACCATCCGCAACTTTCCTTTCTTTAAAAGATGGGTGAAATCATCCAACAATCCTATCTATAAAGTGATGAAGAACCGTCGGGTTTATCCATATGGAAAAATGGCATTCCGAAGCATCGGCCGGGTTAATGAAAACGCAAAATCCGGGGAGATTCACGGCTATTCGGGGCTGGAGATGTTCCTTGATTCGCTTCTGTACGGAGTGCCCGGAAAGGCCAAGAAGGTAGCTCTTACCACCGGGATAACCAACTGGGTTGACACGCCGCCGCGCCGTGGATATAACATCCGCACCACAATCGACATCGACCTTCAGGACATGCTTGAAGAAGAGCTTCACAAGGTTTGCGCAGAAGCCAACGCCGAATGGGGCACAGCGGTACTTATGGAAGTCAAGACAGGAGAAATCAAAGCCATCTCGAATATTGAAAAGCTGGATAACGGCACATATGGCGAGGCGTTAAATCGCGCGGTTCTCCCCTTCGAGCCGGGTTCTGTAATGAAACCCATCTCGCTTATGATTGCTTTTGAGGATGGCCTTGTCCACCGCGTTACGGATATGGTCGACTGCTCCCCTTTCATGCGGACAAACGACCCGCATGGCTCCGGCCCGAAGAACATGAAGCAAGTGATAGAGCAATCCTCCAATACGGGCATATCGCGCGTGATATTCCGGGGCTATGCTCAAAATCCCGAGAAATGGCACGATCGCCTCGCCGGTCTTGGCTTCTTCGAGCCCCAATGCGCTCCGGCATCGGCGGGGAGCAACCTCCACGCATCCGCAGACTCGTGGACAAGGATTCAAAGGGCAATAACATCACCATGACCGCACGACATCTTGACCTCGCCCGCCAGGCATATGGTTATAACACGGAGTTGCCTCCATTATTTACCCTGTCGGTCTACAATGCCATTGCCAACGATGGCAAATATGTAAGGCCGCACCTTGTGCGTAGCCTTATCGATGAAGACGGAGTTGAGACAGTCATGCCTATTGATTATATACGGCCGTCCATCTGCAGCCCGGAGACGGCAGCTAAAGTGCGCGAGTGCATCCGCGAGGTGGTATGGGGTGAACACGGCACGGCGAGGCTCGTACGCGACGACCGTGTCGAGGTGGCCGGAAAAACCGGCACAGCCTACCCTGTGGAGAAAGGGCAATACAACACGGCGAAGCGAAGATACGCCTTTGCAGGATTCTTCCCTTACGACAAGCCTAAATACAGTTGCATCGCCCTTGTGCTCGGTAGCGCAGGAAATTCAGCCAACCGCACTTCAGGGCAGGTGGTAAAAAATATGGCAGTCAAGATGTATTCCCGGGGAATGTTCGGAAACTCCTCAAGCTATGCCCATGAACGCGTGCATTCGCAACCGATAGTGGCGGGATCGACGGGCAATTCAAGCGAAGGACTTGCGTATGCCACTGGAGTAAGGGCTGTTAGCCGACTCTTCACCAGCTCTCACAACGGCAGCGAGACGATGCCCGACTTAAAAGGCTATGACGCCCCTTCGGCGTTGAGGATACTCGAGAATAAGGGTATCAACGTCCGGCTCTCCGGCGCGGGGCATGTTTCCGCACAATCGATTGCACCCGGCACACCCATCGACAGAGGATGTACCGTTAAGCTATTTTTGAAATTATAGATAGAAATACTGATAAAGATGACTATGAAATTATCGCGCCTGATCAGCGACATCAAGCCGCTTGAGATCATCGGCGACACTGATAGGAATATCCTTTCTCTTGAAAGCGATTCGAGGAAAGTGGAGAAAGACGGGATGTTTGTAGCTGTGCGTGGTGTCACGACCGACGGCCATAAATATATTCCCATGGTTGCCTCGGCCCACGTGGCGGCAATCGTATGCGAGGATTTCCCGGCCCGGATGATAAAAGGAATAACATATATCCGTGTGGCCGATACTGCCGACGCGCTTGGTCATCTTGCATCCGCTTGGTTCGGCCATCCTTCGGAAGCCTTGAAACTTGTGGGAGTCACCGGCACCAACGGCAAGACTACCACTGCCACTCTCCTTTATGAGATGGCCCGACTTGAGGGATATAAAGCCGGTCTACTCTCCACGGTATGCAACTATATCGATGGCAAGGCAATCCCCACCACCCATACCACCCCCGATCCGATAACCCTCAACAAACTCCTTGCTGAGATGGTGGCCACTGGTTGTGATTACGCTTTTATGGAAGTCTCCAGCCATTCCACCCAGCAGAAGCGAATCGCCGGATTGAAATTTGCTGGAGGAGTGTTCTCCAACCTTACGCGGGACCATCTCGATTATCACGGCACAGTGGAGAACTACCGTAACGCCAAGAAAATGTTCTTCGACGCCCTTCCCGAAGATGCTTTCGCCCTCGTGAATGTGGATGACAAATCGGGGCTTTATATGACACAGAACACCCGCGCCAGAGTTTATACCTATTCCCTGCGCGGCGATGCGGATTTCCGCTGCCGAATTCTTGAGACCCGCCTTGACGGCACTCTGCTTCAGCTCAACGGCCGCGATGTGGAAGTCGGCTTCACCGGCCGGTTCAACGCCTATAATCTTACGGCCGTGTTCGGAGCATCCATTCTTACAGGCTTCCCGGAGGAGGAGGTGATTGTCAACATGAGTCGCCTTGTGCCTGTGGCCGGCCGATTCCAGACATTCCGAGGGCCCCAGGGAGTAACGGCAATCGTCGACTATGCCCATACGCCGGATGCCCTTGTCAATGTTCTCGACACAATCCGCGACGTGATCGGACCCGATGGCAAGATCACCACCGTGGTCGGAGCGGGAGGCAACCGCGATCACGGCAAACGCCCGATGATGGCGAGTGAAGCGGCCTGCCGGTCGGATCGCCTGATCCTTACGAGTGATAATCCTCGCGATGAAGAACCCGAAGCCATCATAGCCGACATGAAAGCTGGGCTCACTAAGCAGGAGGCAGCGCGTACCCTTTGCATCGCCGACCGAAGGGAGGCTATCCGGACTGCAATAGCTCTTTCGATTCCCGATGGCGTCGTGCTCGTGGCCGGCAAAGGTCATGAGCCATATCAGGAAGTGAAAGGGGTGCGCCATCATTTCGACGACCGTGAAGAAGTTGCAAAAGCATTTGAATCAATTTAATCCCCCGAACCATGCTCTATTGGCTGTTAGAATCGCTCGGTGATTTCCAGTTTCCCGGACATAATCTGATGGGGTATATCTCCTTCCGAGCAGGCATATCATTTGCAGTGGCATTGATGATGGCTCTCATTTTCGGCAATAGGATAATACATCATCTCCGGAAGTTGCAGATCGGAGAAGACGTAAGGAATCTCGGACTCGAAGGGCAGATGCAGAAGAAAGGCACGCCGACAATGGGAGGTATAATCATCATATTGTCGATACTCATACCATGCCTTCTTTTCGGCAATCTGACCAATATTTACCTCATCCTCATGTTAGTGGCCACAATATGGATGGGAGCCATAGGCTTTCTTGACGATTACCGCAAGCTCAAATTCCATAATAAGGACGGACTGCAGGGGAAATATAAGGTGATAGGACAAGTGGCTCTCGGCCTTGTGGTAGGGCTAACGATGTGGCTCTCCCCCAGCATAGTGATGAGCGAGAACTTCGAGATTGTCACCATCCCCTCGAATGAGCGCGTCATTACCGTTTCGACCGAGGAGATAAAAAGCCCTCAGACCACTATTCCCTTCGTGAAGAACAATAACTTCAATTATCAATGGCTCACATCGCATATCGGCAATGAGGAGACGGCAAAGACGGCGGGATGGATAGTGTTTGTGATAGTGGTGATCCTTGTTGTGACAGCTGTGAGCAACGGCGCGAACCTCACCGACGGAATCGACGGCCTGTGCGCCGGGACATCGGCCATAATAGGGGCGGCACTGCTAATCATGGCATATCTCGGAGGCAACGTGATTTATTCAAGCTATCTGAATATAATGTATATCCCCGGTTCGGAAGAGCTTGTGGTGTTTGCCGGTGCATTTATCGGAGCGTTGGTGGGCTTCTTATGGTATAATGCCTATCCGGCCCAGGTATTCATGGGAGATACGGGAAGCCTGTGTCTCGGCGGAATCCTTGCAGTGTTCGCAATCCTGATACGCAAGGAACTGCTGATTCCATTGCTCTGCCTCGTATTCTTCCTTGAAGACGTCTCGGTGATGATGCAGGTAGGCTACTACAAATATACCAAGAAAAAATATGGCGAGGGACGCAGGATCTTCAAGATGACTCCCCTCCACCACCATTTCCAGAAAGAAGCCGTGAAGGGCGCGCATGTGCTATGGAATCACCCTGCCCAGCCGATACAGGAATCAAAGATCGTGACCCGGTTCTGGATTGTCAGCATTCTTCTGGCTGCCCTGACTTTCGTCACACTAAAAATAAGATAATAATGAATCATTCTGTGGATAAAGATAACCGACAATTCCTCGTAGTCCTCGGAGGAGGCGAAAGCGGCGCCGGCGCGGCCGTGCTTGGCAAAGTCAAAGGATTTGATGTGTTCCTTAGCGACATGGGCACCATCTCCGAGCCTCACCGCGGGCTGCTCCTTGAGGAAGAAATTGAATTTGAGGAAGGGGGCCACAGCCGGGAGCGCATCCTTCAGGCCGATATAGTGGTGAAAAGCCCCGGCATCCCCCCCACTGCTCCTCTGGTAAGGGAGCTGGCGGAGCGCGGCGTGCCCATCCTTTCGGAAATAGAATTTGCAGGGCGTTATACGGACGCCAAGATGGTGTGCATCACCGGCAGCAACGGCAAAACCACCACGACCCTCCTCACCTATCATATTCTGCGCAATGCAGGGCTTGATGTGGGATTGGCCGGAAATGTGGGTAAAAGCCTTGCATTGCAGGTGGCACATGGCGAACATGATGTCTACGTAATCGAGCTGTCATCATTCCAGCTCGAGAATATGTATGATTTTAAAGCAGATGTGGCCGTAATAATGAATATCACCCCCGACCATATGGATCGTTACGACCACAAGATGGAGAATTATGTGGCAGCTAAATTCCGCATCCTGCGCAATCAGACTCCCGATGATTATTTCATCTATTGGCAGGACGACCCTGTGGTAAAGGCACAGATCCGCGCTATTCACACCGAAGCGATGCAGCTCCCTTTCGGCGAGCACCGGGAGGAGGGTTCGGCGGCATGGGTGGAGGACGGAATAGTGCATTTCTCCACACCCGAAGACGTCTGGGAGATTCCGCGCGACCGCCTTGCATTGCCGGGACTGCATAACCTCTACAACTCGATGGCGGCAGGACTATCTGCGTCACTGCTGAATGTCCGCAACGAGACAATCCGCCGCTCGCTTGAAGATTTCGAGGCCGTGGAGCACCGTCTGGAATATGTGGCCACAATCGACGGCGTCCGCTACATCAACGATTCTAAGGCCACAAATGTCAACTCCACATGGTATGCCCTCGAAAGCATGACAGAGCCGACTGTGCTGATTCTCGGCGGTAAAGACAAAGGCAACGATTATTCGGAGATTGAGCCGCTCGTACGAGATAAAGTAAAGGCGATTGTATGCATGGGCAAAGACAATGCCAAGCTGCTTGATTTCTTCACCGGCAAAGTGCCGGAGATTTCCGATACCCATTCGCTTGAGGAGGCTATGGCCGAATGCGCGAGAATCGCCGGCGACGGGGATGTTGTGCTCCTCTCCCCTTGTTGCGCCAGCTTCGACCTTTTCAAAAGCTATGAGGACCGGGGCGACCAATTTAAAGCAGCTGTAAGAAAATTGATAAAATAATTCAAATTCCTACCACAACTCTATCCAATGGACGAACCAATCTATGATAATTTAGAAATTCGGGAAACTGTCGATGGCAAGCCTGTGGCATCCGGATCACGCGGACGGAAAGCGGATAACTCCGCACCGGCGCAGAAAAATCCGTCGGAGAAACCGATGTCCACAGTGCGACGGCCGGATCCTTATCTCTGGGGAATTTACCTGATGCTCCTCATGGTGAGTGTCATCGAGCTCTTCAGCGCATCGAGCACAGAGGTAAAACTTACGAATGTCTATTATCCCTTGATCCGTCACGGCATTTTCCTCGTGATGGGGCTCGTAATCGTATTGTGGCTGCAACGCACTCCATATGTGATAATCAGCCGGTTTTCCTGGCTCTTCGCCATTGTCTCCCTCGGATTGCTGCTCGTATCGATGAAGATGGGAGTGGAGATCAACGGTGCGCAGAGAGCCATCAAGATTGCCGGAATGACAATTCAGCCCGCCGAGATTGTGAAGCTCGCCGTGGTAGGACTCCTGGCGTGCATCCTCGGCAAGAACCAGCGCCCCGGAGGAGTGACCAACAAAGGAATCATCACGGCCGCGACGGTGGTGGTGGTGTTCAGCGCTTGTCTGTTCAAGAACGGCATGACAAATATGTTGCTGCTCATGTGCGTAAGTCTTGCCATGATGCTTATCGGCGGAATCCCCATCAAAAAGATGGCATATGTGCTGATAGCCTATGCGATAGGGGCCGGCGGATTCTTCATGATCCGCAACGCCGGAGCCTCCGGCAGCTCCGACTTCGATGCAGTGAAACAGGAGCAACAATTGCTTGCCTCGGCCGACAACGGCGTAGCGTCTGAAATAATAACCCCCAAAACCCCTAATATCGACCGTAGCGCGACCCGAAAGAACCGTATCAAGAGCTTCTTGCGTGGAGTGCACCCCGAGGATTCCATCACGGATGAGAACCGTCAGGTGTTCTACGCTAAGATCTCGCAGGCCAATTCAAAAGTGATAGGGCAGGGTCCCGGAAATTCGCGTGAGAGCGCGCGTCTCCCTCTGGCTTATTCCGATTATATTTATTCCATCATAGTGGAGGATACCGGGCTTGCCGGCGGAATTGCAGTGTTACTACTGTTCATACTCTTGCTCACCCGGGCAGGCCGCATTGCTTTCAAATGCTCCCGCGCTTTGCCTGCATTCCTGATTATGGGATGCGCGGTGATGATAGTGTTCCAGGCCCTGGTCCATATGGCCATAGTCACAGGCTTGTTCCCCGTTTCGGGCCAGCCGCTCNNGGGAGACGCGCGCTCTCACGCGAATGCCGCTCCCCTTCATCTCAAAGGGAGGAACTTCAATTCTCGTTATGTCGGCAGCCCTGGGAATAATGCTCTCCGTGAGCCGCTATGCCGCATATACATCCGATGGCAAAGCTGTCACGGCCGAGCTTGACGCTCTGCCCGAAGATATGCAGAGTGCCAATTTCAGTGCCACGGAGTCAAAATAAAAAGATATGGAAAAAAGAAAACCCAGAATACTCATCAGCGGCGGAGGCACGGGAGGCCATATCTTTCCGGCCCTCTCGATAGCGAATGCCTGCCGCCGACGGCTCGACGCCGAGATTCTCTTCGTGGGTGCCGACAACCGTATGGAGATGGAACGCATTCCGGATGCCGGCTACCCCATAAAGGGACTTCCCGTGGCCGGCTTCGACCGCAAAAGAATCTGGCGCAATCTCGGAGTGCTCATCAAGCTCCGGAGGAGCCTTGCAATGGCCCGCGACATAGTGAAGGATTTCAAGCCAGACATCGTGATCGGCGTCGGGGGCTACTGCTCCGGACCCACATTGAAGGCAGCGCAGAGAGCCGGAATACCAACTCTGGTGCAAGAGCAGAATTCTTATGCCGGAGTTACCAACAAGCTGCTGGCTGCAAAGGCCAAAAAAATCTGCGTGGCATATCCCGGAATGGAGCGGTTTTTCCCTGAAGAGAAGCTCGTGCTCACGGGCAATCCCGTGCGCCGCGATCTTTCCGAGCGTCGTCTCTCCCCCGGAAAAGCCCGCGAGAGTTTTGGCCTGAATCCCGATCTGCCGACTCTGCTGGTGGTGGGAGGAAGCCTCGGCGCGCTTACCCTTAATGAGACGCTTGAGAGTGGAATCCGGAGCCTCAACGAGAAGGGGATACAAGTAATCTGGCAGACAGGCAAATCCTTCGGCAACCGCGCCTTGGAAGCCGTAAAAGGGATGAAAGGAGTGGTGGCTACAAAATTCATTTCCGATATGCCCTCTGCCTACGCCGCGGCCGATCTCGTGGTGTCGCGTGCAGGAGCCGGTACGATTTCTGAACTTGAGATATTAGGGAAGCCTGCAATCCTTGTGCCTTCTCCCAATGTGGCGGAAGATCATCAGACAAAGAATGCCAGAGCCCTCAGCGATAAGGGAGCAGCCATTCTTATCCCGGATGCTCAATGCCGAGAAAAGCTCGTGGAGACGGTTATTAATACGATTTCCGATAACGACCGACTCGCTTCCATGAGCCGGAATATAAAGAAACTCGCCCTCCCCGACTCCGATGAGAAGATTGTGGATGAGGTTGTAAAAATATTATCTGAAAAGAGTGGAGAATAAATTATATTTCATTGGAGCCGGAGGCATAGGCATGGCCAATCTGGTACGCTATTATCTGGCGCATGGCGCGGAGGTGGCCGGATACGACCGTGCTCCGTCCGACCTTACGGCGGCATTACAAAAGGAAGGACTGGTGTTTACCGACATTGACGATGAGAATGAGATTCCCCTCCCCTACCGGAATCCTGACGACACCCTCGTCGTCTACACTCCAGCCATCCCTGCCGACAACCGCATCCTCACATGGTTTCGTGAAAATGGATTCACAATTGTAAAACGCGCGGCCCTGCTTGGCAGAATCACGCATGATACGGACGCCATATGCGTGGCCGGATCCCATGGCAAGACCACCACTTCCTCGATGATTGCCAACATCCTGCGCCAATCAGACAAGGGATGTACAGCCTTCCTCGGAGGAATTCTCCGCAATGTCGATTCCAATCTTGTTTTGCATGAGGACTCCCCCATCACCGTGATTGAGGCCGATGAATACGACCGCTCGTTTCATCATCTTCATCCTTGGATTGCCGTGGTGACATCCACCGATCCTGATCATCTTGACATCTACGGCGACGAGGAACATTATCTGGAGGCTTTCTCCAAATTCACGTCCCTCATCCGGCCCGACGGTGCGTTGCTCGTGCACACTGGTCTAAAATTCAAGCCCGAGGTCACTCCAGGGGTGAAGGTAATGACCTATAGCGGTGCCAATGAAGGCGACTGGCACGCCGAGGACATCCACTACGGTGAAGGCACGCTTACCTTCACTCTTGCCGGCCCCGAAGGCCTCAGGATAGAGAATCTGATTCCGGGAGTGCCCGTAGAGATTAATATCGACAATGCCGTTGCGGCCGCGGCAGCGAAGTCGGGGGCGAANNGGCCGCAGCCTTAATAGCCGGCGCGACCCCCGACGATGTGAGAAAAGGTCTGTCCACCTTCATGGGAGCCAAACGCCGGTTTGAAATCTGGCGTTCGGGAAGCAAAGGGCCCGGCGATACCATCCTAATCGACGATTACGCTCATTCGCCCAACGAAATAAAAGCCTCGATAAGATCGGTGAGGAAACTCTATCCCGGGCGTGCGATCACCGTAGTGTTCCAGCCTCACCTCTATTCCCGCACGCGCGACTTCGCCCCCGACTTCGCTGCTGCGCTCTCCGAGGCCGACACCCTTATCATGCCCGAGATATATCCGGCGCGTGAGCTTCCGATCCCCGGAATATCCTCCCATACTATCCTTGACGCAGTAAAAGGACCACAAAAAACGTATTGTGAGAGAAAAGATTTGTTGAATCTGATAAAAAATAGTAACTTTGACATTCTATTGACACTCGGGGCTGCCGACATCGACCGGCTACTCCCCGAGATAGACCGTATCCTTGAATCAAAGGTGCGGCCATGTGAGTAAATTGATTCTCCCGGCATGAACTGGATTAAGATATTGAAATGGAGTGTTCTCATCGCCCTTCTGGCATATTGCGGATGGATCACGGTATGGGCCCGAGGCGAAGCGTCGCGGCATAGCTGCCGTGCCATCGAGATCGTGGTCGACGCTCCCGCTCCCATTGATTCAGTCGTGAAGAAAGGTGTGGCCGACGAACTACGGAAATATCCCGGTAAGATAATCGGCATTCCCGTAAATCAGGTGGATACAAGGAGCGTTGAACGTTTCCTCAACCGCCTGAATATGTTCGAGAATGTAACCTGCATGGTTATGGCCGACGGAGATATGCGGATTCGGGTTACCCCGATGGTGCCGGTGATGAGGGTTTTTGCAGGAAATAAATCCTACTATGTGAACAAGGACGGCAAGCATATCTCCACGAATGCGGAGTTCTTCAACGATGTTCCTATAGTAAGCGGAAACTTCAATAAGAATTTCCAGCCAAAGGATGTATGGCCGCTTGTCCGCTTCATCAACGACGACCCCATGCTTTCCGGCATCACGGCCATGGTGCTTGCACAAGGCCCCAACGATCTTCTTATCGTGCCGCGCATCACGGGACATATCGTGAATTTCGGCGACACCAGCCGCCTTTCGCAGAAAAGAGACGCCCTCCGGGCTTTCTACCATAATATAATGCCCTATAAAGGGTGGCAACATTATGATACCATCTCGGTGAAATACCGCGGACAGGTCGTGGCCACCCGCCGCGACAAGAGCCACCTTAATGTGGCCGAACTTCCCTTTGAAGAAGTCGACCTTGAGGAGGCTACCCTCCCCACCGTGGAGAATGCCGCACCGACACAAACGCAAACAGATACCATACCCTAATAATGAACAAGGAAAGATATGTTGCTGCTATCGAGGTGAGCAGCTCCAAGATAATGGCCGTGGTCGGTAAGATGCTCGGCGACGGCACCTTGAAGGTAATAGCTTCAGAGCATGAGCGTGGAGTGGAAGGAGTGAGGTACGGAATGGTGCAGAATCTCGAGGAAACATCAATCCGAGTGGCCCGCATCATCGACCGCCTCCAGAAAAAACCCTCCATCTCCCCGCGTCAGATCAGCGGCCTTTTCGTCGGACTCTCCGGACGCTCGCTGAGAAGCATATCCACCACCGTCTCCCTGTCGCTCCCCCTTGACACGGAAATCACCGACGACATCCTCAGCAGGCTGCGGCAGCAGGCTCTCCAGACGGCCATTGATTCTTCCCTGACCGTGGTAGATGCCATCCCACGCACCTACCTTATCGGAAAATATGAGACCGCCTCGCCAAAAGGAGCCGTGGGCAACAGTATCTCCGCAACATTCGACCTTATCGTCTGCCGCCCTGAAATGCGGCGTAACCTTACCCGCACCCTCACCGAAAAGACGGGCATCCAGATCGACGGCTTCATCGTAACGGCCCTCGCCACTGCCCAGACCGTGCTCTCCTCCGAAGAAAAACGGCAAGGGTGCATGCTTGTCGACATGGGAGCCGAGACAACTACAGTGAGCATCTACAAAGATGGTCACCTCGTTTACTTCGTCACCCTGCCTATGGGGGGCCGCAATATCACCCGCGACCTCATCAGCCTCAATCTTCTTGAAGAACGAGCCGAGGATCTAAAGACCACCTCCGGCAA
>DAAI01000059.1:0-487 GCA_001701105.1 Bacteroidales bacterium GP1 | reverse complement strand
CAGCATCGGCGGCATCCGGATGGCCGATGTTGCCAATATAGTAATCGCTCGTGCTGAAGAGATTGTTGCCAATATCATCGAGCAGATATCGTACGCCGAATTAAAGGAAAGTTCCCTCCCGGGAGGCATCATCTGCGTCGGCGGAGGAGCTAACCTCAACGGCATGCTCGACCTTCTGCGCTCAAAAACCGGCCTGCCTGTACGACGCGGGCAGCTCCCGGCCTATATCTCGATAGCCGATCCGCGGATTCCGGCGGCTGAGGTGATTCAAGCAGCCTCAATCCTATATGCCGGCGCTTCCGGCTCCGACATTGAAAACCTTTCCCTGCCCGAAACGATGCACATCCCCGTAACCGGAGAGCCCAATTCTCCGGACGACTCCACTCATAAAGGCTCAAATGCCCATGCAGAGGCCGAGACAAAACCCGGAAACGGGAAAATGGGACGGATGCGCAGCTGGCTCGCAAATATGTTCTCCGGCTCATCT
>DAAI01000009.1:143812-144652 GCA_001701105.1 Bacteroidales bacterium GP1 | reverse complement strand
AATTACCAAAATAATCCCACTTTTACAAGGTGAAAATGACTAAATAATTTTCTAATTAATTTTCATGGTATGCCTCAATCCAAGCTATTTCTTGGGTAGTGAAGCCGTCACCTTTGAATCGTACGTAGTAAAGCTTCATATCCCGCAGATTAGTAACCGACATCCCCATTTTAGGATACATAGATTTCAATTCTAAGGACAGTCTTTTTACAACGCCATCGCCATGTTTGCTATCGAGCTTATGTTCATACAATAGCTGGCCTATCTCCAGTGCATTTCATTAGAAGTTCTTACGATTGCACTCGCATCTTTGCTTCTGACGGATTCAATAACTGTAACAGCTTGTTGCAGTATATAATAATATTCTGATTCGTTATGAATGGCAAGTATTGTTTCCCTGATACGAAATAACAGAATTAACTCTGAATACCAGTTATATACACTGAAATTGTTATAAAAATCCGATTCAACTATGAGAAGATAAAAAAATGGAAAGGGGCATTAAATATCGATTTGACTGGATAGAGTGAGGGTTTTTGTCTGGTTGATCGATGCAATCTTCGACATCAAGGGCAGGAGATTGGTATAGGCATGGACAAGGACTACCAGATTCAATTCCGTAATATCTTTATCGTAATCGTAATTGATATAGTATGTGGATAAATGCACTCCATTCTCTTTAAGCATTTCCCGATATCCGTTTATATCGCTTATTATGCCTTTTACCGTGAGTGACAGTACTTTGGATTCCTGTCCCAGCTTTCTTCGCTTTTCATACCTTTCGAAAGCCACAAGGGTAAGCAGGATAAGGATAGTGGCTGCGAGCGAACACATATACAT
>DAAI01000009.1:0-143741 GCA_001701105.1 Bacteroidales bacterium GP1 | reverse complement strand
ATATGAATCATCGCGCCGCCACCGAGGAAGCCGATGCCCGTGATCACCTGGGCGGCGATACGCGCAGGGTCACCGTTTTTTAGGCCGAGATACACCTGCGGCACATATATCGAGAGCAGCATCGCCAGGCAGGAGCCCATAGAGATGAGGGCGAAGGTGCGGATGCCGGCAATCTGGCCTTTGCGCTTACGCTCGGCTCCGACTATCATTCCCAATACCATACTTAGCACCAGCCGGAAGACGGTATTTACGAAATTTACCTCCTTAGAGAATATCTGGTCGAATATGTCGGTAATAAATTCCATAGTGTTATTTTTCAGAGTCAATGAAAGCGAGGAAATCGGCAACGATGAAAGTAGACCCGCCAACAAAAATCACATCTTTAGCCGAGGCATCTTCCTTTGCAGCCTTATATGCTTCCTTCACCGTAGGATAGGGGTGGCACAGCCAAGAGCGCGATTCGGCCATCTCCGCTAATTTTTCCACCGGCAATGCGCGGGGAATCTGTGCCTGAGTGAGATAATATTCGGCATCCTCCGGGAAATAGGGGAGTATATGCTCCACATCCTTATCAGCCACAAAACCGAGTACAATCCTCAGTTTCCCGTCGGGCCGGTCGTTGAGGAGGCGTCTTAATTGCGCCATATTGTAACTCAAGCCGGCCTCATTGTGGCCTGTGTCGCAGATGGTAAGCGGCTTTTTGCTTACGACGGTCCATCTGCCACGGAATCCCGTGAGGTTTTCAACCTCTGCGAAACCTCTGTGCAGGGCCTTGTCGGATATAGTGATGCCGATGCTGCGCAATTCTTCTATCGCAATCCTGGCAGTGTTCACATTCTTGCGCTGGTAATCTCCGTGGAGGGTAGTTGTCAGAGCTTCATTTGCGGCATTATCCGTTTCATTATATGCCTCACGCAAAGGAGCATTCATCTCCGCAGCTTTAAGCCTGAACACCTTTTCTACATCCCCTTCAGCCTCTCCGATCACCACCGGCACTCCAGCCTTGATGATACCGGCCTTTTCCATTGCAATCTTTTCGAGGGTATCTCCCAAAAATTGTGTATGATCTTTAGATATATTAGTAATCACACATAATTCGGGGGTGATGATGTTTGTGCTGTCAAGGCGACCGCCCATGCCCACTTCAATCACGGCATAATCCACGTTTTCCTCTGCAAACCAGCAGAACGCCATCATCATTGTAAGCTCAAAGAAGGAGGGTTTGTCGGACCAGGAGTCAGCTTGCATCCGCCAATCGTTTATAAAACGCATCACACGTTGCTTTGGAATCATCTTCCCGTTAATGCGGATTCTCTCGCGGAAGTCGACAAGATGTGGAGAAGTATACAAAGCAGTTTTATATCCCTCTGCCTGCAATGTGGCTGCAATCAGGCTTGAAGTACTCCCTTTGCCATTCGTGCCGGCAATGTGAATCGATTTGAATTTGCGTTCCGGATTTCCAAATTGAAGGGCCAAAGCGTTACAGCGTTCGAGCCCGGGTTTATAAGCGGCGGCTCCGATGCGTGAAAACATTGGCAACTGCCCGAAAAGCCATTCGAGAGCCTCCTCGTAGGATTGAGATGTATTGTTGTTGTTCATTCATTCTATCCCTCTGCGGGTGTTCAGTAATATAAGATTAACCCTGCGAGGCCTGCCAATATTATAACCAGGATGGGATGTAGCTTTATTTTTTTATTTTTCCATTTGAACGGAAACCATACGAGGCAGAATGCGGCGGCGCATATGGCGATTGAGCAACACAACTGGCGAGTGTTGCCATCCGGATTGAAGTTAGCCGCATTCATCAGCAGGATAGCCGCAGAGGCTATAAGCCCCACCACCACAGGACGCAGCCCCGAGAAGATAGCCTTGATGGCCCCGCTTTCGTGATGACGACGAATAAAATGCGAGGCATAGAGCACGAGGAAAAAACTCGGGACAGTAACGGCTAATGTACATATTATGGAGCCTAATATGCCATATCCGATTCCTTGTAGAGAAGGGTCGACCGTGCCGGGAGCTACAAAGCCTATGTAGGTGGCGGAATTGATTCCGATGGGCCCGGGAGTCATTTGTGATATAGCGACAATATCGGTAAACATCTGCTCAGATATCCATCCAGGCTCCACTACTGACTTTTCCACAAGAGAGAGCATGGCATACCCACCTCCAAATCCAAATATGCCTATTTTTATATAGGCCCATATCATTTTTAGATATATACTCATGTTTAATGGGCGTGAGGAGGATTATTAAATTTTCTCGGTATCCACCATACAAGAAACCCTATGAGGCCTCCCAGAATAATGTACAGAATAGGAGAGGATGCAACGCCTATGTTGAGAGAAATCATAAGGGCAACGACGAATGGTATCCATGCCGTGGCCCACGATAGTTTTGCAGCCTTCGCGCTTGAGAGGACAGGAGCTATTATCAGGGCTACTACTGCAGGCCGGATACCCATGAAGATTGCTGATAGAATCCTATTGTTTTTGATGAGGTCCGGGGTCAGGAATATGGCGATTGCGAGGATGATGAGAAAGGAGGGGAGGATGGTTCCAAGCGAAGCGATTACTGATCCATTGCCCCCTTTTACCTTATCGCCGATAGCCGTGGCGATATTTACGGCTAGAATTCCGGGCAGCGATTGTGCCACGGCTAAAAGATCAAGGAAATCGTCACGCTCTATCCAATGGTGCTTGTCGACAATCTCACGTTCTATGATTGATATCATGGCCCATCCTCCCCCGAAGGTGAAAGCTCCTATCTTGAAGAAGGTGAGGAACAGATCCTTGAGGGAGGATGAATTATCTTCTTTCATGTCAGCATTATTGCAGGGCCTCGGAGTCTTATTATTATTGCAAATACAGAAGCCGAAGTCCGGGAGTATTAATGAGTCTCGGATGGGTTGATTTTCTTTGTATCCATCGACCTCCATACGTAGGCAATATATGCCAGCACAAATGGAATCACCAGCGAAACCCAGCTCATGGTCTTGAGGGTAAATTCGGATGACGAGGCATTGCGGATAGTAAGAGAGCTCATCTCATCGGTCAAAGAGGGGAGGAAGGCGGTGTCGTTGTATCCGGCTACCCAGAACAATGAAATCACGGCAAAGAATGTCCCGAATCCAGTAAACCATATAGCCGCAGTGAACTTGGAATCGAAACTGCCGCGGATAAGTCCGTATAGCACCAGAACCACTCCGACCAGCAGTGATATGAGAGCCCACCAGAGGTCGATATAATTATGGAAATATTTATATGGAGTTTCAGAGACATTCACCGTCATCCCATCCTCGGAAACTACCGTATAGCCTGTAGAAGTTAGAAGTACGCCAAGGAAAGCGAGAAAGGCTACAACGAAAATGCAACCATTAATAAATGCCTTGGCTTTCAGGGTTTTCATTAGTTCTGGTTCATCTTCCAAGCGGGTCATCAGATAGAAGCAAGCCTGCATCCGAGCAAGGAAGAATACAGCAACTCCGAGAATCAGATTTTTCCAGTTGAAGATAGCTTCAAAGCCGTGGGCCGAACCCCATTTTGAGATCACCGGGGCTCCGGGATTGAGGAGGTTGGATCGTGTAACGGTGAAATCACCACCGAAGAAGAACATCGATACTGCCACTCCGAGCAATACGCATCCTACAAGACCATTGGCCATAAGGAACACGTCATAGGTGCGCGTACCGTAGATGTTGCCTTTCTTGCGGCGGTATTCATAGCTTACAGCCTGGACCACGAAGCTAAAAAGAATGAGAATCCATAGCCAGTAGGCTCCACCGAAGCTGGTGGAATAATAAAGTGGGAAGGATGCGAACATAGCGCCACCGAATACTACGAGCGTGGTGAATGTCAGCTCCCATTTACTACCCATTGCCGACAGAAGTATGTTGCGACGCCGCTCGGTAGTGCCGAGTGAGAGGATCATCGACTGGCCGCCCTGAACGAAAAGCAGGAAAACGAGAATGCCTCCGAGCACGGAGATTAACAGCCACCAATAGTTTTGCAGATATTCCAGAGTCATGTGTATACTTTATTAGGCGTTGGTGTTACTCAACATATTAGACATACTTTCCTTGTATATGAAGCGGCACATGATGCTCACTTCAGCAATAAGGAGGATTGTGAATACGGCTGCAAAGAGCCAGAAAGTAAGGATAACTGAGCCGGAGGGAATATCGGAGATTGCGGCCATAGTGGGGAGAAGATCCTGCACTGTCCAGGGCTGCCTGCCGACTTCGGCCACACACCATCCTGCCTCCGAGCATATCCACATGAACGGCACTGAAAGCATGGCCAGAAGATAGAACCAGCGGCTGCGGTCGATCAGATTGTTCCAGTATACAAGAATAAGGGTGAGCACAAAGAAGGCCAGGAAATAAGACCCGAGCGCAACCATGACCCGGAACATCGTGAAAGTAAGGCCTACAGGCGGAATGGCTTCTTCCACAGAATTGAAATAAGCATATCCGAAATAGGGATAATTCTTGTTAAGGCTGTCAAGTGCCATGGTCATGGCTGCTTGATCTTTTGCCTGCCGGGCAGCTCCATAATCGGCGAGTGCTTTCTGAGCAATCTTACCCCGCTCTATACGCTCCTGATATGAGACGGTATTGATGGTGTCGCCGTTGGCGTCAATGTCAACGCCATTGATGATGTCGGTGATGCCGGGCACAAATGCATTCCATTGATGGCGTGCAAGAATAGAGAGCCCGTGGGGGATATTGACATTAAATAGATATTCAGGCTCGTCGTTGTTCCATTCCTTTGCGGGATTCACAATGCCGATGGCTGTGAGCCCTTGTCCCACTTCTCCATGATACAGGCCTTCCATGGCAGCGAGCTTCATTGGCTGATGACGGGCCACCTGCACAGCGGATCCGTCGCCGGTGTACATCGTAAGGAGCAGTCCGATGAGCCCGAACCATGCGCCCACCTTTATTGAAAGGATAGAAAATTCTTTGTTGCGCTGTTTCCACAGGAGATAACAGCTTACTCCGATCACGAATATTCCGGCCAAAGCCCAGCCGCTGAATACGGAATGGAAGAATTTATTGACTGCTATTCCGGAGAATAAAGCCCAGAAATTATCCATCACATTGCGCATCTGGGCCGGGTCGAATTCCATGCCCACAGGATACTGCATCCATGCATTGGCCACAAGAATCCATAAGGCGGAAATTGAGGCTCCTATCGCCGTAAGCCATGTGGAGGCGAGATGGAATTTAGGACTAACCTTATTCCAACCGAAGAACATCACGGCTCCGAATGTGGCTTCGAGGAAGAATGCGAGGAGACCCTCAATAGCGAGGGGCGCTCCGAAAATATCTCCTACAAACCAAGAGTAGTTGCTCCAGTTGGTGCCGAACTCGAATTCAAGGATAAGGCCGGTGGCTACTCCTATTGCGAAGTTAATGCCAAAAAGAGTCATCCAGAATTTGGTGATTTTTAGCCAATTCTCGTTTTTTGTCTTCAGGTAGAAAGATTCCATGATGGCCACAATCACGGATAAACCCAAAGTCAATGGCACGAATAGCCAGTGATAGATGGCCGTCAGGGCGAATTGCCACCTTGACCAGTCGACTACGGTAGTGAGATGTTCCATAATGAGTTATTAATGCCGGCGAAAGCCAATATGATGTTCCGCCGTTTCGTTGATGTTGGATTATTGCAGTTGAAATATTGGGTTAACGGCATGCCGATTTCACGGAAGGAATCCATTTGTCGCACATATGTAGCAAAATTAATGATTATATCCGAATAATGCAATATGATTAAATAAAAATTATTAAAATTATAAGCCGGATTTTTATGCGGATCTCGTGAATAAAAGAAAAATATAACATGAGGTGAAAAATTTTGGAACTCTAAAATGAAAAATCACTGGAAAGATTGTTATAATATATAGAAAGGTTGAATTGCACATAAAAATATTGTCAACCTCTCAACAAATGTATAACCTTATAAAAAGATAAATAAATGGCAAAGAAATGGATATGCAGCGTATGTGGATACATCGCTGAAGGTGAAGAAGCTCCCGAAAAGTGCCCGCAGTGTGGCGCCCCCCGCAGCAAATTTAATGAACTTAACGAGGATTCAGCCCTCCAGTTCGTAACCGAACACACAATCGGAGTAGCCAAAGGCACGAGCGAGGAGATGATCAAGGATCTGAACAATCACTTCATGGGCGAATGTACTGAAGTAGGTATGTATCTCGCTATGGCCCGTCAGGCCGACCGTGAAGGATATCCGGAAGTGGCTGATGCCTTCAAGCGGTACGCTTGGGAGGAAGCTGAACATGCTTCCAAATTTGCGGAACTATTGGGCGACCATGTATGGGATACCAAAACCAACCTTGAGAAGCGTATGCACGCTGAGGCAGGTGCTAATGCCGACAAGATGCGTATAGCCAAGAATGCAAAGGAAGCCGGGCTGGATGCCATTCATGATACAGTCCATGAGATGGCAAAGGATGAGGCACGTCACGGTCGTGGTTTTGCCGGACTCTATGAGCGTTATTTCGGCAAGAAATAATATAGAAATCGACTGATAGATTGTTACAACTTTAATATGCCAAGGAGATAAATGCCTGATTGGGTGTTTATCTCCTTTCCCATGCTAAGGCTTCCCAATCCCGAATCGATAATCTGATTAATCGGCCTTATGGGGTGTCATTGATAGCAGCTGCAAATTATAGGAGTGACTATTGGTGTGACAAATATAGGAGTGGATTGATAATTAATAGGGAGGGGATTCGTTATGACAGTATGGGAAGGATAATGGCAATAGATTATGGCAGAAAACGCTGCGGAGTAGCCGTGACCGATACGTTGCAGATTGCAGCCAATGGGCTGCCGACACAACGGACTTGCGATCTTGAGGCTTTTATCTCTGATTATTGTCGCCGTGAGCCGGTAGACCGTATACTGGTGGGCCATCCCCGGACAGTAAGCGGTGAGGAGTCGGAATCGATGAGATATATCCGGCCATTTCTCCAGCATCTTTCAAAGATATTGCCGAATGTGCCTGTGGAATTAGTCGATGAGAGATTTACATCGGTGCAGGCTCACCGGGATATGATCACGGCCGGTTTCAAACGTAGCGACCGCCAACGTAAGGAATTGGCTGATGAGATGGCGGCTGTGCTGATCCTCACCGCATGGCTCGATTCCCGGAGGTAGAAGGAAAGAAGCCGATTTGGGCGGATGCCGAAATTTTTGTAATTTTGCAGAGTAATCGCAATAAGATAGGAAGTTGCAGTGAGGGCTGGAATGGCCTTGACTTTTTGCTTAATTTGAGTCTATTATGATATTACCTATATATATATACGGGCATCCCATTCTGCGTGAAGAAGCCGAGGATATAGAAAATGATTATCCGGGATTGGAAAAATTAATTTCGGATATGTTTGAGACGATGTATAATTCCGACGGTGTAGGACTCGCCGCCCCGCAGATAGGAAAGTCAATAGCATTGTTCGTGATCGATGGCTCCCCTTTGGGCGATGATTTTCCGGAATGCCGCGATTCAAAAATGGTGATTATCAATCCGCAGCTGGAAGTGATTGAGGATGAGGGAGCTGTAGTAAGGTCGGAGGGCTGCCTTTCATTACCGGGTCTTTCTGAAAATGTGAAGCGCCATGAGCATATCCGGCTTGAATGGCTGGATGAGAAATTTGAACCGCATACGGCGGAGTTCACTGGATTTCTCTCGCGCATAATCCAGCATGAGTACGATCATCTGCTGGGCGAGGTTTACACAGATCATATCTCTCCGATCCGAAAGCAGATGATACGCAATAAATTGCATAGTATGGAGCGAGGTAATGTGAAAGCTTCATACAGAGTGATTACAAAAGGAAAATAAGATGGCCGACGACAAGAAAGTGATATTCTCGATGGTGGGCGTAAGCAAGACGGTGCCCCCGCAGAAGCAGATATTGAAAAATATCTATCTCTCCTTTTTCTATGGAGCTAAGATCGGCATAATCGGTCTGAATGGCTCCGGAAAATCGACGTTGTTGAAAATTATTGCCGGCATCGACAAGAGCTATCAGGGGAATGTGGTATTTTCCCCGGGCTATAGCGTGGGCTATCTGGAGCAGGATCCGCAGCTAGATCCCGATAAGACGGTACGCGAGGTCGTGGAAGAAGGTGTAAAACCCATCATGGATCTTTTGAAGGAATACGAGGAAGTGAACAATGCTTTCTGCGATCCGGAAGTGCTGGAGGATGCCGATAAGATGAATAAGCTCATAGAGCGGCAAGCGGAGATTCAGGATAAGCTGGATGCCACCGATGCATGGAACATCGATAATAAGCTCGACCGCGCAATGGATGCACTCCGATGCCCGCCGGATGATAAGAAGATTTCAGTGCTTTCGGGAGGTGAACGGCGTCGTGTGGCTTTATGCCGGCTGCTTTTGCAGCAACCCGATATATTGCTTCTCGATGAGCCAACCAACCATCTTGATGCTGAATCCATTGAATGGCTTGAGCAACACCTGCAGCAATATCCGGGCACCCTCATTGCCGTAACCCACGACCGTTATTTCCTGGATCACGTGGCCGGCTGGATTCTGGAGCTCGACCGTGGAGAAGGGATTCCGTGGAAGGGTAATTATTCCTCATGGCTCGATCAGAAGACCAAGCGGATGGCACAGGAAGAGAAACAGGCGTCTAAACGGCGTAAGACTCTTGAGAGGGAGTTGGAATGGATTAGGATGGCTCCAAAGGCGCGACAGGCCAAGGGTAAAGCACGCCTTTCGAGCTACGACCGCCTTCTTAACGAAGATCAGAAAGAGCGCGAGGAGCGTCTGGAAATCTACATTCCCAACGGGCCACGCCTTGGCAACAAGGTGATAGAGGCTTCGCACCTGGCCAAAGGATACGACGACAAAGCTCTTTTTACAGATCTGGATTTCTCGTTACCAAGCAATGGTATAGTAGGAGTAATCGGACCCAACGGAGCAGGCAAGACCACATTGTTCCGCCTTATAATGGGGTTGGAGAAGCCAGATAGCGGATCTTTTGAGGTGGGCGATACGGTTAAGATAGCCTATGTGGATCAGACGCACAAAGATTTAGGTCCGGAAAAGACGGTTTATGAAGTTATCTCGCAAGGCGTGGAGAGTTTCAGGATGGGAGGTCGCGATGTAAATGCTCGCGCTTATCTCTCTCGATTTAATTTCACCGGCGCCGATCAGGAGAAGAAGATAGGAGTATTGTCGGGAGGAGAGCGCAACAGACTACATCTTGCCATGGCATTGAAGAGCGAGGGGAATGTTCTGCTACTTGATGAGCCTACAAATGATATTGATGTCAATACACTCCGTGCTCTTGAAGAAGGCCTTGAAAACTTCGCCGGGTGCGCGGTGGTGGTGAGCCACGACCGGTGGTTCCTCGACCGGATTGCCACTCATATCCTCGCTTTTGAGGGCGACAGCAAGGTTACATTCTTCGAAGGCAACTATTCCGACTATGAGGAGTTTAAAAAGCGGCGCGATGGTGGTGTGGAAGCACCGCATCGTATCCGCTATAAGAAGCTGATGTAAGGAAAATCATGTGATATGGAATGGCTGCTTGAGTTGCTGAGGCCTTATAATACATCGCTCGCTGCCACGATATTACTCTATTCATTTGTGATATATTGTGGTATCTGGCTCGGAAAGCTGAAAATATTCGGCGTTTCACTGGGTGTTACATTCGTACTCTTCGTTGGAATCCTGATGGGGCATTTCGGATATACAGCCGATGTCAGTGTGCTTCATTTTCTTCGGGAATTTGGTTTGATCCTGTTTATTTTCTCGATAGGCATGCAGGTGGGCCCCGGCTTCTTCTCCTCGTTCAAGGAGGGAGGCATTAAGATGAATATGCTCGCCATGCTCGGTATATCCCTCAATGTTGTGATAACATTGGCCCTCTATTTCCTCCAGGGCGGTGCAGATGGCGGTACATCCATAGGCGAGATGGTGGGAATAATGAGTGGCGCAGTGACCAATACTCCGGGCCTCGGAGCAGCGCAGCAAACATTCCTTCAGGTAAATGCCGATGGATATGACGTGAGTCAGGATATGTCGATGGGTTATGCGGCTGCCTATCCTCTTGGAGTCGTCGGAATCATCATTTCCATGATATTGATAAAGAAAATATTCCGTATCAATACCGAGAAGGAAATAGATGAGATAGAATCGGAGCAAAAGATGTCGGAGCTTGCCCCTCATCGCGCTACATTCCGGGTTACCAATGAATTGATCGAAGGATTGTCAATGATGAAGCTCCATACGCTTGTCTCAGTGCCATATGTGGTGTCGCGTATCGAGAAGCCCGATGGAAAAGTGATTATCCCGACATCAAAGACGGAAGTGGGTCTTGGAGATCTCTGCCTTATAGTCTGTTCCAAGCACGATGAAGAAATATTTACACGATTCCTCGGGCCTATTGTCGAGAAAAAATGGGAAATGGATCGGGGGCCGGTAGTATCGCGGCGAATCCTGGTGACTAAAACCGAATATAATGGAGTAAAGTTAGGTTCCCTGCGGCTTCATGATGCCTATCAGCTGAATGTGACGCGAGTAAACCGATCGGGTGTGGATCTTATGGCGCGTGCCGGACTCCGTCTCCAGATGGGCGACCGCCTCACAGTGGTAGGAAAAATCGACGACATAAATAATCTTGCGCATAAACTCGGAAACTCAATGAAGCGTCTTAACGAGCCTAATCTCATCACTATGTTCATCGGTATTTTCCTCGGAATCATAGTAGGCAGCATTCCGCTGCAATTCCCGGGGATGTCGGTACCGATGAAGCTCGGATTGGCCGGCGGACCGCTCGTGGTGGCTATCCTGCTCAGCGCATATGGAAATAAAATTCATCTTGTCACCTACACCAATTCTTCGGCCAATCTTTTGCTGCGTGAGATAGGCATCTGCCTATTCCTGGCCTCGGTAGGCATTTCGGCAGGTAAGGATTTCGCGGCCACGGTCTTTACTCCGGAAGGAGCCACTTGGGTTGGCTACGGCTTCATAATCACGCTGATTCCCCTGCTCGTGATTGGCATCATCGCAAGAGCTAAGTATAAGATGAACTATTTCACCATCTGCGGTATGTTAAGCGGAACGTACACGGATCCTCCAGCCCTTGCCTATGGCAATAAGGTGGCTAACAATGATGCTCCGGCTGTGGCCTATTCCACGGTATATCCGCTCACGATGTTTGTGCGCGTGATAGCGGCGCAGCTCATCATCCTTTTCTTCCTATAGCCGACAAAAAGATTTATAAATCTTATAAATTTTATAAATCATATAAATCTTATAAGAATTAAAAAAAGACGCCGGAAGGCGTCTTTTTTAGTTTGACCTATGCCCAAAGAGATTTTCTCTGTCGGAAAATTACCGGATGGGATAATCTCCGGGCGAATATCCTTGCTTGTTATTTCTTGTTGCGATTTCCGTAACGGCTGCGGAATTTGTCGACGCGGCCGGCGGTATCGACGAGCTTCTGCTTACCGGTGAAGAACGGGTGAGAGGAGCTGGTGATTTCAAGTTTTACCAAAGGATAGGTCTTGCCGTCGATCTCTATTGTTTCACGCGAAGCGACTGTGGAACGGGTGATGAAGGTCTCCTCGTTCGACATATCTTTGAAGCAAACCTCGCGGTACTCCTTAGGATGGATGTTCTGTTTCATTTCTACTGCAGTAATTATGATATCAAATTATGTCTTAGCAGGTCGCGATCCCACTAAATTTTGGCCTACAAAATTACAAAAATTCTCCGAATTATGCAAACGGAGAATTTTCGTAATAATGTAGGTAAATAATTATCAAGCGGTTAAAAGAATGCTTTAGTCGAAAACGCCTTCAGCAGTTTCAGCAGTTTCCTGCACATGGTCGTAATAATCGCCATATTCCCCGTCGGCGCAAGGCTGGAAGTTATCGGGGAATTCAAATTTGGTGTCTTGCGAATAGGAGAGTTTGGGATCAGCGTAAACCTTCTGCATGAAAAGGCCATAGATAGGTAATGCGGCGCGGGCACCCTGACCGAAAGCCATCGAGTTGAAGTGGATATAACGCTCTTCACCACCTACCCAGACACCGGTGACGAGTTCGGGAGTGAAAGCCATGAACCAAGAATCGGAGTTGGAGTTGGTCGTACCGGTCTTGCCTCCCATTTGGGCGCGTATACCGTAACGGCTGCGAAGGCTCGCACCCGTACCGCTATCGACTACATTAAGCAGGATGGATACAATCTTATAATAGGCATCTTCGTTCATTACCTCCGTGCGGTGAGGCATGGCCGTATATATCAGGTTTCCTTGATTATCCTCGATTCTGGTGACGAAAACGGGATCTACACGTATACCCTTGTTGCTGAAAGCAGAGAATGCACCGACCATCGGGCCAACCGGCACATCTACTGTGCCAAGGCAGAGCGGCAGTACGGGGTCAATATGCCCCGTTATGCCGAAAAGACGCATTTTATTAGCGAGTGCACCGGGAGTCAGCTCGTTGACAAGCCGGGCGGATATCCAGTTGTTTGAATTAGTAAGCGCCCATCGTAGGTCGACCATCTCTCCAACGCGTGCACGACTCGAATTTCGTGGAGCCCAGTTGCCGAAGACGGGCTGAGTATTGGAGAACATCGAGCATGGAGTATAATCCTGCTCCATGGCAAGCGTATAGAGGAAGGGCTTGGCCGTAGAACCGATCTGGCGTTTACCGCGGCTCACCATGTCGTATTGGAAATGGGAGAAGTCGGGGCCACCAACATATGCCTTTACATATCCGGTGATGGCATCCATGCTCATAAGTCCTGTTCTCAGGATTGTCTTCATATACATAAGCGAGTCGTAGGGAGTCATGGTCACGGTCTTGGTACCGGGGACAATCCGTGTAGTGGATTTTCCGTTCTCAGTCTTTGTCTCGCGTACATAAGCGAATATATCCATAGTATACGGAGTATGGAATGCCTTGTCGATTTCCTCCTGCGAATGGCCGGCTTGTTTCATCAGTCGGTAGCGTTCGGTCTGACGGATTGCATTGTCGATAAGTTTTTTAACGCCCTCATAGCTCAATTCGCCGGGATTCGAGGTGTAAGGGCCGGTGCGTGAGCCACGCTTTTCATTCTCGAAAGCTGGCTGAAGGTATCCGCCGAGATGTTCGTTGACAGCCTCCTCCGCATATCCCTGCATCCTTACATCAATGGGGGTAAATATGCGTAGTCCGTCGGTATATAAATTGTAGTAGGATCCGTCGGGCTTCGGATTCTTGATAATCCATCCGTACAGCGGGTTTTCTTCCCAGCGCGTAGAATCAGTATTGTATACCCCAAGCGCAAGGGTATATGCCATTTTGCTGGAATAATCAGAGGCTTTAGGACGTTCAGGTTTTTTTGCAGTCATAAGGCGACGTATCTCCTCGCGCAGATAAGGCGCTATGCCTTCTTTATGATCCACTTTATGATAATCCAGACCGAGGGGGAGTTTTGAGAGGGAATCGGCCTCTGCCTGAGTGAGGTAATCAGCCTTGACCATCTGCTCGAAAACGGTGTTGCGTCGGTTGATTGTCCGCTCCTCGTGTCGTAAAGGATTATAATAACTCGGATTCTTGAGCATCCCGACAAGCATAGCGGCCTCTTGAATATTAAGGTCGCGCGGCTCTTTGCCGAAATATACATTGGCGGCCGTCTTTATCCCGACAGCGTTGTTAAGGAAGTCAAACCGGTTGAGATACATATTGACAATCTCGTCCTTGGTATAGAATCTTTCAAGTTTTATCGCTATCATCCATTCAATAGGCTTCTGGAGAGCTCGCTTGAAGATATTATTGGAAGGTTGGGAATACAGCTGTTTGGCAAGTTGCTGGGTAATGGTGGATGCTCCTCCCGAAGATTTATCGCCCATCATAAGGGTTTTCACCATCGTACGTCCGAGAGCCTTGAAATCTATACCGGAATGCTCGCGGAAACGAGCATCTTCAGTGGCGACAAGAGCATTGATCACATATGGCGAGATACCGTTGTAATCTGTGTAAACACGGTTGCCGGCTCCGGAATAATAGCGTCCCATTTCCGTGCCGTCGGAGGCAAAGACAAGTGAGGCGAGTTTATCGTGAGGATCTTCCAATTCCTCAATCGGAGGCATATAGCCGATGACGCCGTTATAAATCAAAAGCATTAAAAACACCACCGCAAATCCGATAGACAGGAATATGATCCACATCCATTTTACGATCCGTCGGTTGCGTTTCAATCTGGCAGCTTTTTTCGAGGGCCTTCGGCCATCGCTGTCATTATGATAGTTATATAGATTTTCTTTATTTTCCATAAGCATATATTAGAAACCGGCATATTCAGCTTATTTCCCGCTTGAAAAGACAAAGATAATAAAAATTTTTGAATCGTGGATTATCATCATGGTCGCTTGCAATTTTTATTGGAATTGAAAAAATGGATTGAATCCGTGACCGGACAGCTTTGAATTGATTTAAATAGTGGAATATTCTCTAAATATTATAAAAAATGTAGGGTAGACGAGGGATTTATATCAAGTTTTGCGTTATAATAAGAAAACCCTGAGCATTCTCGGCATTATAAGCACGTAAATTCCGACAAGCGAATGAAGCAAGCGGATATGCAGGGAGTGACAAAAGATAACCCAAAGCTATGAGCAACGACAATTTATTGATGGAAGTGACCCGGCGTGCAGAACGCTGGATGGGTCCGGAGTATGATGAGGAGACCCGTAAAGAAGTAAAGGCCCTTCTTGAAGCAGAAGACAAGATGCCCCTGATAGAAGCCTTCTACCGTGATCTGGAATTCGGCACAGGTGGCCTACGCGGCATTATGGGTGCAGGCACCAACCGCATGAACCGCTACACAGTGGGAGCAGCCACCCAAGGTTTGGCCAATTACTTGAAAGATTGCTTTAAAGAGCTTCCGCAGATTAGTGTTGCAGTAGGACATGACGTCAGAAACAATAGCCGGAAATTCGCTGAGCTGACAGCTGACATATTCTCGGCCAACGGCTTCAAGGTATATCTGTTTGATGGACCATGCCCCACCCCCGAAGTAAGCTATGCCATACGTAAGCTCGGATGTCAGAGCGGAGTAATGGTGACTGCCAGCCATAATCCAAAAGAATATAACGGGTACAAGGCATATTGGAGCGATGGCGCGCAGATGATAGCCCCGCATGATGTCAAGACAATAGAATATGTGAATCAGATCAAGTCGGTAGATCAGATTAAGTTCACACCGAATCCCGAGTTGATTCAGATAGTAGGCAAGGATATTGACGATGCATATCTGGCCGATATAAAGAAGCTGAGTCTAAGTCCGGATGCCGACAAGCGCCACAGTGACATGAAGATTGTCTACACTCCCATTCATGGCACGGGACTGCGCCTCGTATTCGACTCGCTTAAACTATGGGGCTTCGACAATGTCCTTCATGTTCCGGAGCAGGATGTTCAGAGCGGAGATTTCCCGACGGTCGTTTCCCCTAATCCGGAGAATCCGGAAGCGATGGCGATGGCTGTAGAGGTAGCTAAGAAGACGGGCGCGAGCATCGTTCTTGCCTCCGATCCGGATGCCGACCGCATCGGTCTCGTGGTCCGCGACAAGAAGGGAGAGTATCAGCTTGTGAACGGCAATCAGATCAACATGATTCTTCATTACTACATCATCACCAAGAATGTAGAGAATAAGATGATGGATGGATCGGAGTATATCGTGAAGACCATCGTAACGACAGAAGCCATAAAGCGTATTGCTGATGCAAATAATGTAAGATGCTTCGATTGCTTTACCGGCTTCAAATGGATTGCCGACGTGATGCGGAATATGGAAGGAGTAGGGCGATTCTTGGGAGGAGGAGAGGAAAGCTATGGCTTCCTTGCTGAGACTTTCGTAAGAGACAAGGATTCCGTATCGGCCAATTCCCTATTGGCGGAGTGCGCAGCATGGGCCGCCGACAAAGGAATGAATCTTTATGAAGTGCTCGTAGACATTTATGATAAATATGGCTTCTCACACGAAAAGGGAGTAAGCGTGGTACGCCCCGGAAAGAGCGGTGCCGAAGAGATAGTGGAGATGATGAAGAATTTCCGCGCCAATCCTCCGAAAGAGCTTGCCGGAAGTCCGGTGACATGCATTAAGGATTACAGCGACCTCAATTGCAAGAATCTGAAGACAGGGGAAATTACAAAGATGGATTTCCCGACCACATCCAATGTGCTTCAATTCTTCACAGAAGCCGGCGACAAGGTATCTGTACGCCCGTCGGGCACAGAGCCTAAAATCAAATTCTATGTTGAGGTCCGTGAAGACATGGGAGGCAAAGAGAACTATGAGGCAACCGTGGCTAAGGCTGAAAAGCATGTTGAGCAGCTGCTTGCCGACATGGGGGTAAAATAAAAGCATATCAGATAAGATGACAAAAATTTCTTGGCGTCCCGGCACAATGGTATATCCATTGCCGGCAGCTCTGGTGACAGTAGGAGCCACGCCCGAGGAATGGAATGCGATAACGGTGGCTTGGATCGGAACAATATGTTCTGATCCGGCCATGCTTTATATCTCTGTGCGTCCGGAGCGTTATTCTTACCCGATCCTTGAGCGCACAATGGAATTTACCGTAAATCTCACCACTGCCGATATAGCGCGTTCAGTCGACTGGTGCGGTGTCCGCTCGGGCCGGGATTACAATAAATGGAAAGAGACAGGGCTTATTCCACTACCCGGGGAGAAAGTATCTTCACCCACAATCGAACAAAGTCCGCTCAGCATCGAATGCAGGGTAAAAAGTGCCATAAACTTGGGTTCTCATACAATGTTTATCGCCGACGTTCTTAATGTCCGCGCGGATTCGCGTCTGATAGATGAGGCTACAGGGCGGTTTATGCTTGAGAAAGCGGGCTTGATGGCGTATTCCCACGGCCATTATTATGAACTCGGGCCAATTATCGGAAAATTCGGCTTCTCTGTCCAAAAAAAGCAATGATAAATAGAAAATATGTAAAATAAAGATTGCGAAGGATTTTCCTTCGCAATCTTTATTTGGTACGTACTGTCGGCTTTTATGAAGAAGTCACTTTAAGTCTTCCTCTGTTATATTGTTCGTAGAGCATAGATATGCGATGCGCCTTTCGAGCCAATCTTTAAGTCGACTTACATGAAGCTCATGATTGAAAGAGGAATAGACAAGGGTATATGTCGAATCATCGCGTTTCCATTGAGAGCCATTCAGTTTGGCTGATGGTCGGACGAGCCGTGCATAATTATCTATCCAGTTGAGAATGCCGGGATAAACTTCTTTCACGAAATAAATCATACGCTCGCGATATTTAGCCTTCACTCCGGGAGAATTTAGAATATCTCTGAAGAAGGCGTGAAGCCAAAGAGGACTCTCCGGAGAGACCGGAACATCTTTCCCATCAATGAGATCATAATTATTGAAGGAGTAGTCAAAATCCCAAATAGGGCCGAAGTGAAAAAGGGAATCGGGGGAGATGTCCGTTTTGTGGATGTAGACACTTTTTGGATGCCCAATTTCTTGATTTCGAGTAATATCGAATACAAGAACATAATTAATAAAAGATTCGATATCAAAACTCTTCTCCGGCCGATAGTTTTCCACATCGTTTTCAGCTCTAAGAAAATCGGCTTTCCACATTTCGAGCCTTTGTTCCGGAGTAATGGATGGATCATCCTCATAGAGTTCATCGAAATCAGGATCCTTCACCATTACGGGAAGTTGATATTCTCCTGACTTGAACTGGTATGGCTCGTCAAACTCGGCACTAAGCTCAAAGAGGATTCCTTTCTTTTCATCTATATCTACGGATGCCGAGTTTATCCCTACTTTCTCGGTCATAAGATATGCCCCTTTGTCATGTCCGTTAAGGCGCAGAAGACAAGGAATGTAATGATTCACATATGGCACACCGAGAGCACGGGCAATTTCAAACGATAGAGAATTTTTTAGTAGAGTCGGATCGAGATAGTTTGCAAGCAGAACAAGGTTCTTACCCTTATTCAAATTGCCAATCTGCATTTTCTTCTTGAATTTAATGCGGTAGGGCTTTTTGTGCATTTGCCAAGTGGTGTTCCCGCGTCCTCTGATCTGGGCTTCAGTTGGTTCAAGATCACTAATTAAGCCATTGCCATTTATTTCGACTCTTGCATTGAGATATAGCTCTTTATCCCAAAGTTCTGTCGCATCCGGATAATCGAGGAGATCTATGGTTATGAGTGGCACATCCACATTAAATGCCATGACAGAATCAATCCGGTCGACAGGGATTACATTCTCACCGGCGATAACAACATAAGATTTTGGGGTGGCGTGATGTGCGAACTTTTCTTCGGGATTCAGCCTATGAGCCGTGGAATCGTTGCGGTAGACATATGAGATCTGAGCTGTTGCTGAAAGGGAGAATACTGTCGCCAGTAGGATATGGATTAAACGTTTCATTTTCGTATTTTCAAAGAATGTTTGCCATTTACGGTTATGATAGCGACCCCGGAGATATAGGGCGTCGGATCTAAGGTATAGGAATCGGTGAAAGTAGTTGAGAACAACCTTCTCCCCTCCGGGTTGTATATCTCGAACAGATTTGTGCCGGCTCCTGCTTTTATTGTAATCGATGAGCCTGTATAATAGAACAACGGATTCTCATTTTCGGCATCCGGAGATGTTATTCCCGCACCCGGTAAAGGATAGTAGGAAATTGTAGAAATGTTGTCGATCCCATAAGAGAGCTGTGAACTCGGAGATGAAATGTTCATGGAGTCATCAGAGAATGAATATTCAAGATTATCCGACAGCTCTATGGAATATGAAGATCCATCTTTAAAATTTATGTACAATGATTTTGCAAATCCGGATACATTGGTAAAGATGGAGGTCATAAACAAGAGGAGTAATAATTTACGATCCATAGGCACTAATAGTTATTGATTTAAAATAAACGGATATAAGTAAATAATATTATGTATTATACTTTTTTAACATAGAATTATTCTCGCCATCGTAGATCTCTTGCAAATCTGCACATATCAGTCCATCATTTAAAATTGGCAAATCAGAATAAATTAATTAAATTTGCACCCGGAAAAAGATAAAAATAATAAACCATAGGGATATTTTTTCTTCAATTAATTGCCGGATAATGGTTTGCCATTACGCATACAAAGAGAATTGGAAAAGCACCGCTTCAAGAAAATGAAGAATGCCGCATAAGTCCTTGTGAAAGGACTGGCATTGTAGTCCCCTAATAAATCACTATCAACAAAAGTACATAAGGATTAAATTCCGAATTAATGAATAAACTACGATTGCTCGCAATGCTCGTGGCATTGCCGGGTATAGGGATATTTGTGCGCTCTGCTTCTCCAAAGGTATATACTCTTGAGGAAATATTTCAATACGCGGAATCCAATAGCGTGCTCCTACGCCCATATTATGCCGCCGAGCTTGAAGCGGCGAAAGATGTAAAATTAGCAAAGTCGAATCGACTTCCGGATTTAAACGCCAATATGTCGGTGGGGTATAATGGCGACGGCTTTACCACAAAACGCGATTACTCCGATTATCAGCCCGCGCCGATCCCGCATCTTGCCACTGGTCTTGGCCTCACCCTTTACCAACCGTTATATGCAGGTGGTGCCATAAAAACGGGGATTGAATTGGCAGAACTGAAGACATCGTCGGCTCGGTTTGCAACAGAATTGCAAAATGATAATATTCGGTTTCAGCTCGCCGGCTTTTATCTTGATATTTACAAATACCGGAATATAAGAGAGGTAGTCGAAAGTAATTGCAGGCTCGCCCGAATTGTTCTCGGCGATATGCAGGCCCGACATGAGCAGGGCACGGTTCTGCAAAACGACATAACAAGATACGAGTTACTTTTATCTAATTATGAATTGCAATTACTTCAGATAGATAATACACTCGAAATACTTAATTACCATCTTTGCGTAACAGCCGGCCTGCCTGAAGGAACGACCGTTCTGCCGGATTCAACTCTGCTTGAGACCATATTGCCGGTAAACGGAGAAGATTGGTGGCGTCAGGAAGCCATGATCAATTCACCCTCCCTAAAATCAGCCTCGGTAGGAGTGCGCATCAGCCACAAGAGCGAGGAAATCGTAAAAGCCGGCCGCTTTCCTCATATCGGGATAAAGGCCGGATGGACGATGGATGGCCCCATTTTGGTGGAGGTTCCGCCTATCAACAGGAATCTTAGTTATTGGTATGTCGGGCTCGGAGTTTCATACGATATATCCTCCCTTTATAAGACCGGCAAAGCCATCGACAAGCAGCGCGCTGCAACCCGTAAAGCCGAACTGGAGCGTGACGCGATTGAAGAGAATATCTCACTTGAAATCCGGAAAGATCATGTGCGCTATCTGGAGGCTTACGAGACATTGAAAACAAGGCAGAAGAGCATAGAACTTGCAGAAAGCAATTATAACGTGACTTATACACGCTATATTAACGACATGGCTCTGATTACCGATATGCTCGATGCTGCAAACGCACGGCTCACTGCCGATATAGAACTGGTGAATGCCAGGATAAACATAATCTACAATTATTATAAACTTTTATTTACATCAGGCAAGATATGACTCACCGCAGTAAGAGAATACTATCATATATATTCACGCTTGTAATCGTGATCACCACTGCCGTATTCGTGATTGGCAAGTTCGCGCATCCGGGAAAAGTGGAATTCACCGATAATGCTCAGGTTCGTCAACAGATAGTGCCCGTAAACAGTCGTGTTCAGGGGTACATCAAGGAGATCCGGTTCAAAGAATACCAACAGATAAGGAAAGGAGATACATTGGTAATAATCGACGATTCCGATCTCAAGCTTGATGTGGCCCGTGCCCGCGCAGAATATGAGAGCGCGATTGCCGGTATGGGAGTAGTAGGTAAGACCGTAAGCTCTGCAACGGCGATTGTAGCTGTAAGCGAAGCCACAATAAGCGAAGCTAAAGTATTGATGGATATGGCTGCCACTGATCTGAAAAGATATGCAAGACTTCTGGAACAGGATGCAGTGACACGTCAGCAGTACGATATGGCCAAGACGGATTATGAAGCAAAGAAATCAAGGTATGAAACACTGATACAACAGCGTAACGCTTCCTCGAGCGTTGTGGAAGAGAACCGCAGCCGCATCCAACAGTCAGAGGCCGGAATTGAGTTCGCCCGCGCCATGCTCGAGAGAGCGGAACTAAATCTTAGCTACAGCGTAGTTCTCGCGCCATGCGATGGCTATACATCGCGTAAGGAAATACAGACCGGTCAACTCGTTCAACCCGGCCAGACATTGCTTGATGTGGTGGATTCCTCCGATACATGGGTGGCAGCCAATTATAAAGAAACGCAATTAAAACATATCCGTCCGGGATATGATGTAGAGATAATGATAGACGCCATTCCGGGTGTCAAGTTCAAAGGGAAAGTAGCTTCGATATCGACAGCCACCGGGGCCTCTTTGTCGGTAATGCCACAGGATAATTCAGCCGGAAATTTCGTTAAGGTGCGCCAGAGGGTTCCGGTTCGAATAGATTTTACCCCCGATAACCGACCCGCTGATATGTCGAAGCTAAGGGCAGGAATGAATGTGGAATGTAATGTGAAGTATTGATATGGCCGATCATCATGCCTACCGGGAGAGTTTTGATATCCCGGATGTGCCGAATTTTATACCAAGACCACTCAAACCCTGGCTGTTCATATTTTTTGTGCTGATAGTACAGTTCTCCGGAGGTGTCTATCTGGCTGCAGCTACGGATATGGTTGGGACAACTGCTCTTATGCAAGAAGATATTCTGATGGCGGGATATGCATCTCTTGTAGGAATGGCGATTAATTTCTGTGTAATGTTCAGAATAAAGTTCCGATATTCCAACCGTACGCAGTTACTGGTATGCGGTGCTGTGCTCATTGCGTCGAATTTTATATGTGCGTATACGGATAGCGTTCCTATTCTTGTCGGCATATGCTTTATGGCCGGTTGGTTCAGGATGCAGGCTACATTTGCGTGTAATTCCACAATTCAATTATGGATCACTCCCACGCGTGATATGGCTGTATTTTTCTGCTATGTATTTCTTATTGTAGACAGTGTGATTCAACTTAGCGGCATAGCGACGATATACACCAACTTTCATCTCGAATGGGAATATATGCATTGGATCATGGCAGGCCTCCTTGCATTGATGATGATAATGGTGCTGATTCTTGTACGTCCGGTGAGAGGGCCGATGTTCATCCCACTGCTCGGAATAGACTGGGTTGGCGCCACTCTGTGGAGCGGAACATTCCTTTGCTTTACCTTCATATGCGTATATGGCCGATATTACGATTGGTGGGAATCAGCGGAAATTTGGAGTGCAACTGTCGTAATGATAGCTTGTCTGGGTCTCAATTTATGGAGAATGACATTCCTTCATCATCCATACGTGAGCTTTCAGGCACTTAAAAATAAAAATGTAATTAAGGCGACTATAATTTACATAGTATTCAATATATTGCTTGCAACGGAGCATGTGTTTGAACATAGCTATGCGGCGGCAGTACTCGGATTCGATGATACGAATATTATCGACCTCAATTGGTATGTTCTTATCGGAATAATTTGCGGGTGCGGATTGACATATATCACCTTCGCTAAAAAGAAATGGATGTATAAGACAATGGCTATGATTGCCTTTACGATGGCGGCATTTTATCTTGCATATTTTTATTTCGTGATTGATTACGGGGTGGAGAAAGAGATGTTGTTTTTACCATTGTTTTGCCGTGGATTCGCTTCAGTGATCATTAGTATCGTCTACCTTACTTCGATAGTGCAGGGAGGGTTACCCTTTATGATTTTTCCTCAAGCCTTGACTATAAATGGCTTTACCGGAGCAGTGATGGGCACCACGCTTGCCCCTGCTGTTGTCGGGGAGTGGTTCAATCATACGATGGTGAGGAACCTTTCTCAGATAGGATCTGCGTTCACTCATACTGATTCATGGATTTCCGGCCTTTCTCTACCTGAATTATATAGCCGGACGCAGATACAGGCAATGGTGGTATCGATGAAAGAAATATATGGATGGTTATTGATAATTGCCGTGGCAAGCCTAATTATAATGACATTAAGCTATAGTCCGGTCAGACCTCATGCGATTTTTCCTAAATGGAGAACAATCCGCAGCAGACTTCGCCGCATTGTCCGATATTACGTAACGGAATAAATGGACATTGAATCAGGTAAAATGAATTGAAATAGCCATTTTTTAAGAGGATAGTTGCACGGACGGTTAAAATTGGCTAAATTTGCATTGTTAATCACGGTTGTAAAAATCGTGAAGTTTCCCTATGGATTGAAATTTGCGGGGAAAAGAGTCTGTTCTTGAGTGTGACCGAAAATAATTTTCAAAGCTCAGATTCATTGACAGGCCATCAACAAATAACCACGAAAAGAATTAATACCTGATGATACTTTCGATGACGGGATATGGGCGCGGCACGGACAGCACGGCGCATCGGAACATAACCGTGGAGATCAAGACTCTGAATAGCAAGCAGCTTGATCTTCAGATACGGCTTCCGCAGGATATGCGCGAGCTTGAGCTTGATTTGCGGGCAAGAGTGACGGAACGCCTCGAGCGAGGGAAAGCCGAAATGTGTATCACAGAAGAGCTGATATCCGGCCAATCCGTTTCAATTCTCGACGGGCGTACAATCGCAGCCTATAAATCTCAGATTGAAAAGATCAGTAAGGAATATGACCTTCCTGAGCCGTCCGACTGGTATGCCACATTGCTACGACTCCCTGAGGTGTTGAAACCCACTGTGCCAACTCTTGACGATGAGGACAAGGAGGCGGTAGCCGCGGCTCTNNGTCACTCTTGCCCGCAAATCAAGCATCGATGCACTCTGCGATTATCGCTTGGCTGAGGGAAGGAAACTATATGACTTTTTTATCTCTAAGATAGAAATATTGTTCCGGCTGCTTGAAGAAGTGGATGTGTACGAACACGAGCGCGTACCGAGAATTAGGGCGAAATTAAATGAGCAACTCACACGTCTGGATTCTATAGATTTTGATGCGGGACGCTTGGAACAAGAATTGATATTCTATATTGAGAAATTAGATGTCACGGAGGAAAAGACGCGTCTGCGTGCCCACCTCCATTATTTTCTCGAGACAATGGGAGGATCGGAGGATATTACCGGTAAAGGATGTGGCAAGAAATTGGGCTTCATAGCTCAAGAGATGGGTCGCGAGATAAATACTCTCGGATCGAAATCCAACCATGCCGGAATGCAGCAGATTGTTGTGCGGATGAAAGATGAGTTGGAGCAGATAAAGGAACAGGTTCTGAATGTGCTGTAAGATGGAAGAACGAGGAAAAATCATCATATTGTCGGCTCCGTCGGGCACGGGAAAATCCACTGTGATCAGGCGTCTGATGGCACATCCGGAATTAAAGCTGCAATTTTCCATTTCTGCCACCAGCCGACGGCCCCGTGGAGAAGAACAACACGGACGCGAATATTATTTTCTTTCGCCGGAAGAATTCGACAACCGAGTCGAAAAAGGGCAATTTGTTGAGTGGGAAGAGGTTTATAAAGGCACTAAATATGGCACCCTTACTTCTGAAGTGGAAAGAATCACGGGCATCGGCCATAACCTTATCATGGATATAGATGTGGCCGGTGCGCTAAATGTGAAGCGTAAATATGGAGATAAAGCCATATTAATATTTCTTGAGCCTCCCTCGCTCAAGGAGCTTGAAAAGCGATTGCGCACACGAGCTACGGACGATGAGGATTCCATAAAACGTCGTCTTGAGAAAGCTGAATATGAACTTAGTTTCGCACCCCGGTTTGATGCGAGAGTTGTAAACGATGATCTCGATGCAGCTGTGAAAGAAGTGGAATCCCTTGTCCGACACTTTACCGGTC
This sequence comes from Bacteroidales bacterium GP1, assembly GCA_001701105.1. Lineage (GTDB taxonomy): Bacteria > Bacteroidota > Bacteroidia > Bacteroidales > Muribaculaceae > Lepagella. The sequence goes on along the minus strand of DAAI01000009.1, from coordinate 118,759 downwards.
TATAACTATGGTGACAGGAATTTTCGGGGGTAGTTTCGATCCAATCCACGTCGGGCATGCCATGCTCGCCAATATGCTGTCGCAATGGCATGGGCTTGATCGGGTATGGTTGATGCCAAGCAGGCTGAACCCCTTGAAAATTGACTCCCGAAAGCCTGCTCCCGATGCCGACAGGATAGCAATGTGCCGTCTGGTGGCGGAACGATGCGCCAATGTGGAGGTATGCGACATAGAAATGCAATTGCCGTTGCCTTCATATACTTATACGACCCTTACGACTCTTCGTGATCTATACCCGGACGAAAAATTCCGCTTAATAATAGGTAGCGACAACTGGCAGATATTCGGGCAGTGGCGCCAAAGCGAAAAGATAATCCGGGAGTTCGGAGTCGTCATATATGTCCGCCCCGGATATCCCGTGACAGAAGAATTGCCTTCCGGCGTTACGCTGATTGAGAATATGCCGCAAGTACAGGTGTCTTCAACCCTCATCAGGGAACTTATCCGGAAAGGGGAGAATGTCAACTTTTTAGTGCCCTCAGAGGTTATAGACTACATACAAGATAATGAATTATATCATGGAGACGAAAGAGATAAATAACCGGATATTGGGTATTACAGCTCTTGCGGCTGAATATTGTCACAATGTAGAGTATGCCCTTGAGATGGAGAAACGTGATTTCATCGTGTCAATGACCAATCTTTTGCCCAGAATCTATATTGAGTTTTCATCGTTCGATCCGTCGGAATGGGGAGAGCCTGATTATGGGTATTATAACCCGGCTGTAAGCGAGGAATGGTATGAGACCGTGCGGCGTAACGTCGCCAGGCTTATGGGCTCTGACGATACATATCTCGAGACATTCGAAGAAGATATGAAATATTCCGATACCCCTATTGCAGCTTCGATTTCGGAAGGGATTGCCGACATCTTTCAGGCATTATATAATTTCATCGCTATCGTTAAAGAAAGCGAAGGGGAAGAAGCCGAGGGCGCATATGCGGAATGCAGAGAAAACTTTACGGCATATTGGGCGCAAACCCTATGCAATACATTGAGAGCATTGAATCCTCTCAGATTCTAATAAAAAATAAAATCGAAACCAAGAACCCTAAAGGACAATGAGTACAGATTATGTAATGGGGAGTTTGTTGGGATGGCTTGATAAATCCACGTGTAATTTCATGGCCGTCAAGACGATGCGTCAGGAACTCGATGAGGTTGGTTTCAAGCGTCTTCGTCAGAACGAATGCTGGGACCTCGTACCCGGTGGTAAATACTATGTCACAAAAAATGGGAGTGCTATTTTTGCGTTCATAATAGGCAAAGGGAAAGTTGGCGACCATGGTTTCCGCATCATCTCCGCCCATAGCGACAGTCCGTGCTTCAAATTAAAGCCGAATTGCGAGATCTACGGCGAGGGAGGAGTAGTGAAACTAAATGTGGAAAAATATGGTGGAGGAATTCTCTATACCTGGTTCGACCGTCCTTTGTCAATATCGGGTCGTGTAGCTTTGAAAGGTGAAGACTGGCTGCATCCGGCTGAAAGGACAGTAGATCTTAAGGTGCCTGTGGCTACGATTCCGCATCTCGCCATCCATTTCAACCGTCAGGTGAATGAAGGGAATAATCTATCGGTGCAGAAAGATATGTTGCCGGTGATGGGGTATTTTACTAAGGATGAAATCGCCGAGCAGCGAAGCCATGGAGGAATAGTCAGGATTCTCGTGGCAAGAGAGTTAGGCGTTGCCCCCGAAGACATCATAGATTACGAGTTATGCTTATATCCGGCTGAGCCTGCGGCAATAGTAGGTGTAAACGGAGAATATTTCCAGTCGGCAAGAATCGATGACCTTTCTATGGCGTATGCCGGATTGCAGGCTATGCTTGATGAACACCGTGAGGATGCACAGGCCACCCGCGTTCTGGCCATATTCGATAATGAAGAGACCGGCTCCGGGACCAAGCAAGGAGCAGCATCTCCCGTGCTTCGCGACATCATGGAGCGGATATGCGATAAACTGGGCGACGGGAAGGAGACAATTTATAGAGCTATAGCCAACAGCTTCATGATTTCGGCCGACGACGCCCACGCATGGCATCCGAATTACAACGAAAAATATGATCCAACGAATCATCCCGTGATGGGAGGAGGTCCGGTTGTCAAGATAAACGCCAACTGCAAGTATATGACTGATTCACGTGCATCAGCCATATTCAAGGAACTATGCAGGAAAGCAGATGTGGAATGCCAGTATTTCGTAAATCACAGCGATGTGGCAGGAGGTAGTACTCTGGGGAATATCTCCTCCGGTCAATTCGACCTCGAGGGCGTCGATGTCGGTAATCCCATCTGGGCGATGCACTCAGCAAGAGAGACAGGAGCCGTAACCGATCAGGTAGCGATGGTGAAGGTGATGCGCGAATTTTTCAAGTAACGAAAAAATTGTTAATTTTGCATACTGAAATATCCGTCTTATCGTCCGTGGGCGACTTCCGGATGTTTTAATAATGGTGGCCACACCGGCCTCCGGCATAATCAAGAAAAAATAGACGAAAGTTATGAAGATAGATTTTGAAAAAATCGACGATGTGAATGGTCTGATCACCATCAACGTCGTAGAAGATGATTACGCCTCCCAAGTAAAGGCAGAACTGAAGAAAATAGGAAAGACCCACAGCGAGCCCGGCTTCCGCGCCGGCCATGTACCGGCAGGAGTGATAGCCAAGAAATATGGAGCCGCCGTGAAGTACGACACCATTACAAAGGCAGTGGGAGATGAACTTTACAAATACATCACGGAGAATAACCTCCCTGTGCTGGGCAATGCAATTCCCGATAAGGACAACAACCTTGATCCGTCACAGTCAAACTTTACCCTTAAATTCCGCCTTGGCCTTGCTCCTAAAATGGACATAAAGGCCGACAAGAGCCTTACGATCCCTTATTATAAAATAGATATCACCGATGAGATGATCGATCGTCAGGATGAGGGAATGCGTAAGCAGATGGGTAAGCAGGTTCCCGGCGAAGAAGTGGATGAGACTGCCCTTGTAAAGGGAGTGATCACAGAGCTGAATCCCGATGGCAGTATAAAGGAAGATGGCATAGTTGTGGAGAATGGCATCGTAGCCCCGCATTATTTCAAGAGTGCGGAGCAGAAAGAGCTGTTTATAGGCAAGAAAGTAGGCGATGAGGTGGTATTTAATCCTTGGGCCACATGCAACGGCAATCCGGCAGAGCTTTCCTCAATGCTGAATATCGATAAGAAAGACACCGAAAATTATAAAGATAACTTCCGGATGGATATAAAGGAGATTATCGTCCTGAAGCCCGCGGAGCTCGGTGAGGAATTCTATAAGGAGACCTTTGGGGAAAATGGTGGAGTCACCGACGAGGCTTCCTATCGTGAGGCTCTGAAGAAGATGATTGAGTCGCAACTTGCCTCAGATGAGAACTATCGCTTCACATTGGATTCAAAGGATGCGATAGTGGAGAAAGTAAAAGATAGTGTTCTTCCCGATGAGATCCTAAAGGAATATCTGGTGATGCAGCACGATGATATTACTCCGGAGAATGTGGATGAGGTTTACAATGGCATGAAGCGACAATTGCTTTGGGATCTTGCCAAAGAGGCTCTTGCCGTGGAACTCGGAATCGAGGTATCCGATGAAGATATGCTCAATACTGCGAAGATGATGGCACGCCAGCAGTTCGCACAATATGGTATGGCAAATGCATCGGATGAGGCAGTCAATCGCTTTGCAGAAGACATCTTGAAAGACAAGAAAGCTCTTGACCGCATCAAAGCCAATACTTTCGACATGAAATTCTTCAACAACCTGAAATCGGCTGTAACACTCGATCAGAAGGTAGTGTCGGTAAAAGAATTTGAACAACTGTTCAAAGGAGATTCAGCAGAAGCAACAGAGGCTTGATAAAATTGGCCTGATATTTGTTATATGTAATATAGCTTAGCGGGGCACAGGCAAGTTGGGCCTCGCTAAGTCAATATTATCAATAAATTTCGACGGACGCCCGACGGCTTTCGCCACAATTTTATCAGAGAATGAAAAACGATTTTAGAAACTATGCCGTAAACCATCTCAATATGAGTTCGAATACATTGGACTCATATGCCAAGGCCATGAATCGACAGGGTGTATTTACACCGACTGCCGATTATATGAACCCTTATATCCTTGAGGAACGCCAGTTAAACGTGACTCAGATGGATGTGTTCTCCCGCCTGATGATGGACAGGATAATCTTCCTCGGCACGCAGGTCACGGATCAGAGTGCCAATATCATTCAAGCCCAATTGCTTTACCTGGACTCTGTGGATCCTGATAAAGATATATCTTTGTATATAAATTCACCCGGCGGCTCGGTATATGCCGGATTGGGAATTTATGATACAATGCAGATCATCAATTCTGATGTATCGACGATTTGTACGGGAATGGCCGCCTCGATGGCTGCTGTGTTGCTCGTGGCAGGCCAGAAAGGTAAGCGTTTTGCATTGCCGCATTCGCGCGTGATGATTCATCAGCCGATGGGTGGAATACAAGGTCAGGCTTCAGATATCGAGATCACTGCCCGCGAGATCCTTAAATTAAAGGAGGAACTTTACCGCATTATTTCATCTCATTCAGGGCAATCGTTCGACAAGGTCGCAGCCGATTCCGACCGCGATTACTGGATGATTGCAGCCGAGGCAAAGGAATATGGAATGATCGATGAGGTTCTGGTAAACAGGACTAAGAAAGATTAAATAGTTACCGGATTGAATATCCGATAAATAGAGTTAAACAATGGGATATTCCCTGAGATGGGAATATCTCTTAATATAAAGGATAAAAATGGCAAAGGAAAGCGGTCCGCGCTGCGGAATGTGCGGAGCATACGATACTCAGGCCAACCCTCTGGTAAAGGTGGTAGAAGGATTGCATCTCTGCACGGAATGCATTGATTTTATCGACAACGCCCGTAATGTGGAACTGGCCAACCGTAAGGGGAAAAGCGGGAAAGAGGCCGAAAAGGCTGCGGTCCATATCCCCAAGCCTAAGGAGATTAAAGAATTTCTCGATCAATATGTGATTGGTCAGGAAGAGGCTAAAAAATACTTATCGGTTGCTGTATATAATCATTATAAGCGCATAAATCAAGAAGATCAAGGCGATGATGTGGATATAGAAAAATCGAATGTGGTGCTTGTCGGTCCCACCGGAACGGGCAAGACATTACTTGCTAAATCCATAGCCAGATTGCTCGATGTGCCTTTCACGATAGTAGATGCTACGGTTCTGACGGAAGCCGGATATGTGGGTGAGGATATAGAGTCGTTGCTCACCCGGTTGCTTCAGGCGTGCGACTATGATGTAGAGAGGGCGGAGCGTGGAATAATCTTCATTGATGAGATCGATAAGATTGCCAGAAAGAGCGATAATCCATCCATCACCCGCGATGTAAGCGGAGAGGGGGTGCAGCAAGGGCTCCTCAAGCTCCTTGAAGGAACAGTGGCTCTTGTGCCTCCCCAGGGAGGGCGTAAACATCCGGAACAGAAGATGATTCCGGTCAATACCAAGAATATTCTTTTCATCTGCGGCGGAGCATTTGATGGTATCGAACGAAAAATTGCCGCGAGATTGAACACGCAGGTTGTGGGATATGGCCATGACGAGAAACGTAGCAAGCAGAAACGCGAGCATCTGATGCGATATGTATTGCCACAGGATTTGAAATCATTTGGCATGATTCCTGAAATCATAGGGCGTCTCCCGATTCTTACAAGTCTTGATGCCCTCGACAAACCCGCGTTGAGGCGTATTCTCACGGAGCCGAAGAATGCTATCATACGGCAATATACCAAATTGTTGAAACTCGATGGCGTGGATCTGGAATTTACTGACGACGCTCTCGACCTTATAGTAGATAAGGCCGTGGAATATAAGCTCGGTGCCCGTGGCCTCCGCTCCATTGTGGAAACAGTAATGGTAGATGCAATGTACGACATCCCTTCCGGAAAGATGAAGAAATTCATAGTGGATGCCGATTTTGTAAGACGACAGCTTGATAAGGCCCATTTCGGCGACTACACAGAAAATTAATCCCCTGTAAAATAACCATAATCGAAGCCTGATGCCGGATTTCGACATTAGGCTTCGCCTTTTTTATACAAAAAAATTAACAAAATTTGCCAAAATCGGAATAAGAGTTTGGTAATTGAATTAAATTTTATTAAATTTGTAATTGATGAGCAACTAACCCTGAATTTGCCCCAATGGACCACAAAGAAAAAATTTTCGATACGCTGAAATATTATTTTGGATTCGATGCATTCAAGGCCAATCAATATGAAATAATAGAAGAGCTAGTATCGGGACGAGATGTCTTCGTGTTGATGCCCACCGGAGGTGGCAAATCATTGTGTTATCAATTGCCGGCTTTAATGCTTGAAGGCACAGCCATCGTGATCTCGCCTCTTATCGCCTTGATGAAAAATCAAGTTGACGCCATGCGCGGATATGCCGATCACGAAGGAATTGCTCATTTCCTTAACTCCACGTTATCAAAGAAGGAGACAGAAAAAGTAAAGTCCGACATCCGCACGGGCAAGACAAAAATTCTCTATGTAGCCCCTGAATCTTTATCAAAGGAAGAGAATATAGAGTTTCTCAAAAGCATCAAAATTTCTTTTTTTGCAGTGGATGAGGCTCATTGTATCTCGGAATGGGGTCATGATTTTCGGCCTGAATACCGGCGGATACGCCCCATGATTTCAGAGATAGGGAATTATCCTGTGATTGCCCTGACGGCCACGGCGACGCCGAAAGTTCAGCTTGACATCCAGAAGAATCTGGGTATTCTTGATGCAAAAGTATTCAAATCAAGTTTCAACCGGCCAAACCTTTATTACGAAGTGCGCCCAAAGACAAAGGATGTCGACCGCGATATTATACGCTATATAAAAGAACACTCTTACGAATCGGGCATCGTATATTGCCTGAGCCGCAAGAAAGTGGAAGAGCTGGCGGCGATTTTCAAAATAAACGGTATCTCCGCGTTGCCGTATCACGCCGGAATGGATACCGCGCAGCGCGCCGAAAACCAAGACGCGTTTCTGCAGGAGCGATCCAAAGTGATCGTGGCTACCATCGCCTTCGGAATGGGGATCGATAAGCCGGATGTGAGGTTTGTGATTCATTACGATATTCCTAAGAGTCTGGAAGGTTATTACCAGGAGACCGGGCGTTCGGGTCGCGATGGAGGAGTGGGTAAATGCATCACGTATTATAGCCATAAGGATCTTGTGAAACTCGATAAGCTGATGCAGAGCAAATCAGTGCAGGAGCAGGAAATCGGACACCAATTACTGATGGAAACCGCGGCCTATGCAGAATCGTCCGTATGCCGTCGCAAAATATTGCTTCATTATTTCGGAGAAGTCTATGACGAGGATAATTGTGGGAATTGCGATAATTGCTGCCACCCGAAACGCAGGATTGAGGCCGCGGAGGAGCTGGTTTGCGTATTGGAAGCGGTAAAGGCGGTAGAAGAATTATACCGCAACGAATATATAATAAATATCCTGATAGGGCGCCCCACCGATGAGATTCGCATGAACGGACACGATGAGCTCGAGGAGTACGGCACACTGAGAGATATGGATGAAAAAGCAGTCTCAACATTGGTGCATCAAGGAATTGTGGCCGGTTATCTGACTCGTGACCTTGAGAATTATGGTATTCTAAAGCTCACCGATGCAGGACGAGAATTCATGCGGAACCCGGGCAAATTCGAAATGGTGGAACCCGTTGACTATACTGAGGCTGAGCCCGAGGCTCCACATGGTAAGGGGTGTGGTGCTTCCGACATGGAATTGTATTGCATCCTTTATAATCTCTGTCATGAGATAGCGAGAAAAAATAAAATAGGGTCTTATCTCGTGTTCAGGGATAATTCGCTTGAGGCCATGGCAACAACCTATCCCGTTACGAAAGAAGAACTACTCACAATTCCGGGTGTTGGCGTCGGTAAGGCAGCAAAATTCGGCGCTCCATTTCTTGAGGTAATAAAGAAATATGTAGAGGAAAACGAAATAGTGCGCCCGATGGATTTCAGAGTTCGCACAATTCCGAAAAAGAGCAACACCAAGATAATGATTATCCAGGCCATCGACAGAAAAGTGAATCTTGAAGAGCTGGCCGACAATCTGGGACTCGAATTTTCAGAGCTGCTCACGGAGCTGGAATTGATAGCTGAAGCAGGAACAAGAATCGATATAGGATACTTCGTGCATGAAATCCTCGATGACGAACAGATAGAGGATATCGAAGGATATTTCCGTGAATGTGAGGAAGATAATCTTGAAAAAGCGATACAGGAACTCGGATGCGACTATGATGAAGACGACATAAGGCTGGTAAGGGTGAAGTTTATGTCGGACGTAGGGAATTGAAGATAGATTATGAATCTGTTGCGGAAATAAATAATTTTTTGTCATAGCCTTCGTTTAAATAATTGAGCATTCCATTCAAAAGGATTGCCCGGCATGGGCCTTGAAATTCCTTCGGAAAGGAGTCGGTGGGAACATATGGATTCCCCGAGAGAAAATTATGGTTTCCAAAACATAACAAGGATGAAAAAACCAATAGTGGCCGGGATCGGCATATTAGCAGTTGCCATGGCAATATGCGCGAAAGATCCGGTGATCATGACTATCAATGGGGTAGATGTACCCAAATCGGAATTTGAATATCTTTATTCCAAAAACAGTCAGCAACAGATAAATCCTCAGACTCTTGAGGAATATCTGGAGATGTTCAAGCTATATAAAATGAAGGTTGAGGATGCTCGTGCCGAGGGTCTCGACACGCTTCCGAGTTTCATAAAGGAGATGGAACAATACCGTCACGATCTCGCCGCACCGTATCTTACGGATTCTACATATTTAAATAAACTTGTAGAGGAATCATATGAGCGTTCACAGAGAGAAGTGGAGGCCTCACACATAATGTTCTTCAAGACGAAAGATGCCACTAAAAATCTCGAATTGAAAACGAGGATGGACAGTATCCGTCGCGAAATCACTAATGAAAGTGAGTTTGAAGAATTTGCTTCAGCCTTTTCGCAAGACAAAGGGAGTGCAAAAAACGGCGGACGGATGGGTTATATTGTAGCAGGGCAGTATCCTTACAGTTTTGAGACCACGGCCTATGCCTTGAAACCGGGTGAAATCTCCGAAGTAATAGAAAGCCCTGTAGGCTATCATATCCTTAAAGGGGGTAAGAGTCGTCCGGCACGAGGAAAAGTAAAGGTGGCCCATATATTACGCCTCACCAAGGGGAAAGATCCTAAAGTGGTTAAAAACACCATCGATAGCTTATATGCTGCAGTAAAGGCAAACCCGGAGAAATTCGGGGAAATCGCAAAGACCCAGTCAGAAGATAAGGGTTCAGCAATGAAAAATGGTGAATTGCCATGGTTCGGCGCCGGCGAGATGGTGGCTGAGTTTGATTCCGTGGCCTTCGCCATTCCTGATGGCGAGATAAGCCTTCCATTCCAGACTTCTTACGGTTATCATATAATTCATAAAATCGACAGCAGGAAAGTGCCCGAATTAAAAGACATGAAGCGGGCAACCATTGCAAGAATTACTAATCCTCAGGATGAACGTTATAAGCTGGTTCAGCAGCATCAGACGAATCTTTTCGCAGCCCGTCACAAGGCACACCTGAACAGCAAGACTCTCGAAAAAATTCGTGAGGACATTGCCAAAAATGGCATTGACACAGCATTGTTCCAGAATTGGACTTCAGGACCACTTGCAGGAGAGCCAATCGCAACTGTTGATGGTAAAAACCGCCCGGCTTCTGACTTCTTTAAATCTATCGCTACAATTCGTCAGCCAAATCCGGAGGTGGCAAAAGAAATTTTCGACACCAATATAGAAAGCTGGTTCAGCGGCCTTATGACAGAAGCAGAAGAAGACCGGCTCATCCGTGAGGAGCCGGATTATCGGAATCTTCTGAAAGAATATACGGATGGCAGCCTGCTCTATGAAGTAAGTGTGAAAAAAGTATGGGACCGTGCATCGAAAGATACGGAGGGACTGAACCAGTATTTCAAGACCCATAAGAAAGATTTCGCATGGAAAGAGCCTCATGTAAAGGGAATATTCATTCATGCCGCTAATGACTCAGTGGCCGAAGTGGTCAAGACCCGAGCCAAGGAGCTAAATCCGCAGATTTTATCCGATAGCATCCGCAAAGAATTTAAAGGAAAGGTGGTAATAGAGAATATTCTGATATCCAAGGGTGGCAATCCGATGGTAGATCATGTGGCTTTCGGAGGTCCCAAGGTAGAAAGCTCTCTTGCAAACTATCCGGTTTATTTCATGCTTAATGCGCGTATTCTCAACGAACCTGAGGAGATGAGCGACGTAAAAGGCCTTGTAACAAGTGCGTATCAGAATGAATTCCAAGATGCCTGGGAGCAGGAATTGCGCAGAAAATACAAGGTGAAGGTAGATGAGAAAGTGCTCAAATCAGTAAAGCGAAAATAGTACCTTCATCAAAGTATTCACAAGAAAATAGGAAGGCGGACTCTTCGGAATCCGCCTTTTGCATTAAGAAAATAAAGGAGCCGGAGTGTCGGAAGGCATGATGAATGAAAAGTGATTTTTAAGATTGGAAAAAAATTAGTAAATTTGTAGGCTATAAGCGAGTTTATGACATTGCGTAAAGCGATATGGATGCTCCTGAGCCTTTCCTTATTATCCATGGTTCAAGCCGGATGTGGGAAGAGGGTAGCGGCCTCGAAAAGTTCGGAGGTCGTCGTATCGGTTGGCGATTCAGTATTGCATCTCGATGATGTGATCCAGGAGATTCCCCGCGGACTATCGGCCGAAGACAGCGTAGCCTTGATGCAAAGCATCGTAGAGAGCTGGATCAGGCGTCAGGTACTTACTGATATAGCCGAGCGCAGAATGGGAAATCTTGATGAGATCGACCGATTGGTGGATGAATATCGTAATAATTTAATCCTTACCCGATACATTGCAACCCTCGATGTGCGCCAGAGTGCCGCAGAGGAGAAAAGGCAGATCGATTCTTATTATAAGGTGGCGGGCGATAGTATGCGACTTGAAGAACCATTGGTAAAAGGAATCTATCTCAAGGTCTCTGAAGATGAACGCAATGTGGAAAAACTCAGGGAATGGATGCGTCGTGGAGATGCCGCGTCGATTGAGAATCTTGAGCGCCAGGGCTTACGCAGAGCCATGCAATATGAATATTTCGTCGACCGTTGGCTTCCGTGGCATGAAATATCGGGATTGATTCCATATCGGTTCTATGATCCGGATGCTTTTTTACGCACGACAAAAGATTTTGAGACGCATTACGAAGGTTCTGTCTATTTGCTGCATATATCGGCCTATGTAGGCAGCGGCGACAAGATGCCTGAAGACTATTCCCGCACCCGAATTGCTGAGATGTTGCGTCACTCCAATATAAGTGAATTGCGGAAGAAATTAATCTCCGCTCTATATTCACGGGAGATAGAGGAGGGAAGACTAAAAGGAGGCATCTATGATCCGGTCACCGGGGAATTAAAGCCCGTCAAAAGAGAAAAAAGACAAAATGATGAATAAAACTACAATGAGCATCGCCCTTACGGCGGTATTGATAGCCGGCATATATGCAGTGGCAGCCCCCATCAAGAAAAATGTAGTGGATGAAGTGGCTTGGGTAGTAGGCGATGAGGCAATATTCAAGTCGGAGATCGAGGAGCAATATCAACAGTTGCGCAGCGAGGGAGTAAACCTTGGCGGCGATCCGTATTGCATAATTCCGGAGCGGATGGCGGTTGAGAAGCTATACCTTCATCAGGCAAAAATTGATACTGTAGAGGCGCCGGAGAATCAGGTGGCCACCCAGGTGGACCGTCAGATGGATTATATATTATCGAATCTCGGGTCGCGAGAAAAGGTAGAGGAGTATTTTCACAAACCATGGCCTGCGATTCGGACTCAGATGATGGACGCAATGCGTAATAATTATATAGTAGAGCAGGTGCAGAGCAATCTTACAAAGGGAGTCAAAGGAACTCCGCAGGAAGTGCGTCGATATTTCAACACATTGACAGAGGATAGTATTCCATATGTTCCGATGCAGGTAGAGGCTCAGATTATTACCATAAATCCAGTTATCCCGCAGCAGGAAATAGATGATATCAAAGCGCGGCTGCGCGAATATTCCGACCGGATCAACAAGGGCGAAGCGGAGTTTTCCACCTATGCAATCGCCTATAGTGAAGACGGATCGGCAATGCAGGGTGGTGAGCTCGGATTCCATGGCCGGGCGGATTTCGTGCCTGAATTTTCAAATGTTGCGTTTAATCTTAACGACCCGAAGAAAGTATCCAGAATTGTGGAGACCGAATTCGGATATCATATCATTCAGTTGATTGCCAAGCGAGGGGATCAAGTGAATGTGCGCCACATCCTTTTGCGGCCGAAAGTTAGCAGCAAGGATCTTCAAGACGCCCTCGTCCGTCTTGATTCGCTGCGAAAGGAGATAGTAGGGGGCAATTTCTCATTTGAAGATGCCGCAAGGGTCGTGTCTCAGGACAAGGATACCAAAAATAATAAAGGCATAATGATGAACGAGAAGACTCGTAGCACTCGCTTTGAAATGCAGGACCTCCCCATTGAAGCAGCCCGTAAGATAGAATTGATGCAGCCGGGCGACGTCTCGGAGGCATTCATCATGATGGATCCTAAGAAAAACCGCGAGGTAGTGGCCATTGTGAAGCTCACTTCTCGCCAACCCGGCCACAAGGCCAATCTATCGGAGGATTTCAATATGATCAAGCAGATGTATGAGCATAATGCCAAACAAAAAATCCTCAAGGACTGGGTTGAGAAAAAAATTAAGGACACGTATGTCAAAGTGTCGGAAGGCTGGGACGGATGCGAGTTTCAGTATGATGGTTGGATAAAATAATATAGGTTATCCTAAAGGCATGATAAAAAGCCGTCGCATAGTCGTCGCTCTCGTCGGGCTTTTAGTATTGGGACTATTGTCAGGATGGTTTCAGGGTGCATATGCCCAAAAGCAGAATAAAAAAGAAGCTGAAGAAGTCTATACCCGTCCTAAACCTAAAGAGCCAATCCGACCCGAGATTCCGGGTGCAAACCGCTATCAGACCGATAAAGTGTTTCTAGAGTACGCAGATTCATTATTCCGGCCGGCGCACAGTATAGAGGAATTTCAGATAGTGAAAGGGTCGGTGAAATTCCGGCATGGCAATATGTGGATGTTCTGCGATTCGGCATATTATTACCCGGAGAAGAATTCCATGATTGCATTCGGCAATGTGCGGATGGAGCAGGGTGATACTCTTTTTGTATATGCCGACCGTCTTGATTATGATGGTATGGAACGTCACGCCACGCTTGTGGATGGCCCTTCACGTGACAATGTGGAATTGAAAAACCGGGATGTTACACTTATTACGGATAGCCTGGATTATGACCTGGAGAATGAAATAGGATGGTATGCAATAGGAGGACAGCTTGATGATGGCGTAAATACCCTCAATTCCATATATGGAGAATATTCTCCTGCCACTAAATTGGCCAAATTCAGAAACGAGGTGGTTCTCGTGAATAATAAAGACGGCTATCGGATGATAACCGAGGAACTTGATTATAACACCGATACGCACATCGCCACAATCAATACAAAGACCCGCATAGAAGGCGCGACGGATACGATAGAGACAACCCGGGGATGGTATGACACCCAGACAGATCATGCCGAGCTTACATCGCGCTCTTTGATAACGCATCGTGACAGCACCAACAAAGTGACTTGGCTGGAAGGAGATTCCATTATCTATGACAAGGCTTCACGTTTGTCGAAAGCGTTTATGTTCCGCGACCCAATGAAAGTGCGCCAGCCGATGATTATTACTGACACCGCAAGGAAAGTGCAGCTTATCGGAGGATATGGCGAGTATAACGACAGCACAAAATTGGCATTCTCTACGGAATATCCTCTCTTGATTGAATATTCACGGCCCGATACGTTGTTTCTACGTGCCGACACTATATTATCTTTTATCCGGACAGAAATGGTATGGCCCGATTCATTAGCGCATGGATGGAGCAAAGCTACAAGAATGCGATTGGCTAAATTCAAGAGTATACTTGACATTGCCGCTGATATGCACGTTGAATTGCAACTGATGGATCCGAGAATCCCAAAACCCGGTTATGGACTTCCTGTAGTCAAGGATTCCGTTGTGGCAGAACTGAAAGATACGATAAAAATACCTGAATCAATCAATAAGGGAGACACGCTTACTATAATAGAGGGAGATACCATCATGCATGGTGAATTACCAACGGATAAGCCGAGGAATGATGACCGGGAAGAAGGTATGGAAAAAACACCGTCTGCTGTGATGCCGAGCGTTCCGAAACTTAGGATAGATAAACTGGGTCGAGACTCAGCGTACATGGTGCCAAAGGAATTTCATGTTGCAAAGGCAATAGGGCGGGCTCGTTTCTTCAACCAGGATTTGCAGGGAGTAGCCGACACAATGATAATGGAGCAATATGATTCGTTGTTGCATCTGATACGCAAGCCTGTGGTATGGAGCGAGGAGCGGCAAGTGGTAGGTAACAGGATAGATGTGCATTTCAATGATTCCACACCGGATTGGGCTATATTGCCCGACGGAGGTATGTTGGCTGAGCATCTTGATGAGGATTTCTATAACCAAGTCACGGGATCAGTGATAAAGGCATGGCTCGAGAATCAGAAGATACGGCGCGCTGAAGTAAATGGTAATGTGCAGGTCGTGTTCATGCCCGAAGAGGACGATTCGACATTCAGCAAACTCGTTAATGCTGAAAGCTCATATCTCAATATAGACTTCAAGGACGGCAAAGTGAGCCATCTTAAAATGTGGCCCGAAGTTACAGGTACTGTCACACCGGCAGGAGAAGTCAAGCGGACGCAGAAATATCTCGACGGATTCAGATGGCTCGGAATGTTGCGCCCTCAACGCCAATGGTATGGCAGTAGCCTGCGATGGGTAGATGAATTGGGAGAAGTGCCGGAGGCTCTTGATGAATGGTTTAAGGAACCGGATGTAGTTAAACGCACTCCGATCAGTCCGGCGGAATATAAGGATATGATGAATAAATGAGCGATATAATTCGATTGTTGCCTGATTCTGTAGCCAATCAGATAGCGGCAGGGGAGGTGATCCAACGACCGGCGGCCGTAGTGAAAGAATTGGTAGAGAATGCGGTGGATGCGGGTGCGACTGAGATTAGCATTGTAGTGCGTGATGCCGGCAAGACATTGATTCAGGTAGCCGACAATGGCTCCGGCATGAGCGATACGGATGCGCGTATGGCCTTTGAGCGTCATGCCACATCAAAGATTAAAACGGCCGATGATTTGTTTAATCTTCATTCCATGGGATTCCGTGGCGAAGCATTACCCTCTATTTGTGCAATCTCTGAAGTTGAGATAAAGACGCGTAAGGCAGAAAATCCTTTAGGCACGCACATTGTTATTGAAAGTTCAAAGGTATTGTCTCAGGAGCCATATGCGTGTGAGGTGGGAACCGTGATTTCAGTAAAGAGGTTGTTTTATAACGTTCCGGCACGCCGTAAATTCCTCAGAAGCGACAGCGTGGAACTCACGAACATTATGCGGGAGTTCGAACGTCTCGCCCTTGTCAATCATCGGCTTCGCATGAGCATAGATGCAGGAAGCAGGAAAATAGAGCTGCGACCCGGCACAATGCGGCAGCGTATTGAGGAGATATGGAAAAATGTGCTCAATGGAAGCCAGCTGCTTCCTGTGGAAGTCGATACTCCCATAGTGAAGATAGAAGGGTATATCTCGCGTCCGGAATTTGCCCGCAAAAGGAATCCGTTGCAATATATGATAGTGAATGGCCGGAATATGCGTCATCCCTATTTCCACAAGGCAATAATGAGTTGTTATGAACCACTCATTGCTCAAGGGACTCATCCATGCTATTTCCTTGTCTTTACCGTGGATCCCAAATCTATTGACGTGAATATCCATCCTACAAAGAATGAGATAAAATTCGAGTACGAACAAGAGATCTGGCCCATCCTTGCGGCGGCGGTTAAGAAGAGTCTGGGGAAATTCTCCGCAGTGCCGAGTATTGATTTCTCAGCCGATGCATTGCCCATCCGCCCGGTGGCAGATGGCTCAACGCCTCCACCCCCACGCGTGGACTACCGCAGTGATTATAATCCTTTCTCTAAGTCATCAGGAGGGGTGAATCCCGCTTATCGACCCACGCATATTGATTCCAACTGGCAATCGCTTTATGAAAATTTCATTACTGCCGGAAAAAATAATCCCGTTTCTCAACCGGATGGTGAATCATTGCCGTTTGCGGGCGCCGAAGATTCGCCCGTAAACCCCGCAACGATTTGTCTGCAATATGCGCTTAAATATATAATCACTACATCCGGCGAGGGATTGCTGATAATCGACCAGCATCGCGCGCATGTGAAAATTCTTTATGAGGAGTATCTAAAGCGTTCCACGAGGATGGAGACTGTCGGGCAGACTATCATGTTCCCGGAGACGATAAGTCTTGATGCCTCGCAGCAGTCTGCACTGGCCGAAGTGCAAGAAGATTTGGAGCGATTAGGATTCAGGCTCGAATATGAAAGCGAAACAGATTGGAAAGTAATGGCAGTGCCGGCATTACTGAAACCTCATGCCATAAAGGATACAATTTTGAGAGTCCTTGATTCCGTTTCGGAAGATTCCGGCAACTACGGTAATGAAAAGGCCGGAGCGTTTTCAATGCGAGAGCGCGTGGCCCTGATCATGGCTCGTTCAGGAGCTATAAAGAGAGGCGTGAAACTATCGCAAAATGAGATGGAGAATCTTATCGGGCAGCTTTTCAGTCTCCCCGAACCATCCCTTACCCCTAACGGCAACCGCATCTTCACAGTCTTTACAGATGCCGATTTAAGCAAACTCCTGGGCTAAACGATATTATCGAATGTAGAATGCTTGACTTACCGACTCATTCTATCGGATATGAGAAATCGGAGGAATAGGGGTGATTGTCGCGCGATAAACCGCGCGCGCCTGGGCTTTAGGATAATCGGAGGTGGGCATAACTGCTCCCAAATCTAAAATGCCATAATCGCCATAATCTAATGATATCAAATGGATTGCGGACGCACGAGCCTGCGTCAATGTGCGTTTACGTGCGCCGCAGATGCAACATCACCCTGCATATATACGCAGGGTGATGTTAGAATCGGATTCATATGATTCAGAAAGCGTTGCTGAGGCTTTTAGAGCCGGAGCATGGCTTCTTATCTATTGGCATTATTGATATGGCGAAGGAGAGCTTTATTGAAGGCCTCCTGTGAGAGAAGATTCTCCACCGTGATATGCATACGGTATCTCCAATAATGCCGCGGATTTGCCGGAATATTGATCAGCTCATCATGCGGATTCTGACGGCGAAGACCGCCGTCTGCGCTAAGCCAATCCTGCAATGGAAGGATGCAAAGCATTGAGGGACTTGCAAGGTGAAGATCTATGATTTTCTCGCAGATCCATGGCTCGGCGAAAAATGGAGCTTCTCCTCCTTCATGTAGCACATTGTTGTAGAATTTCTGCGCTACACTATGATCACTTTCCCACCATGCACGAATGCCGTCCATATCGTGTGTCGAGGTCGTACATACGGAATAATAGGGATAATTCCAAGTATCGCCAAACTCAGTCTTGGGATCCTTAGGCATACGTTGAATCTCGAGGCTAAGGATCTTCAACTTATCCATCACGGCCGGAACACAGTCGGGAATCATGCCGAGATCTTCACCGCAAGCAAGCATGCTTGTGGCATCAAGGAGCGGGGGAAGTTTCCACATAGCCTTTCCATACCAGAAATCGTTGTGGCGATGGTAGAAGAAGTCGTTGTAGAGGCGGTTGAAATTCCACTTTGCGTAATCCGATAGGATTCGGTACTGGTAAGTGAATTGCGCCGTGATACGGGGGTGATAGTGGCCTTTCTGATATGGATCATCAATGAAAAGGACATCATCGATGATTCCGAGGAAAGCATTTTTCAGGCGTTCCTCTTTCTCTCCATTTCCCATAGCCGTGAAATATTGCTCCACTTTCTCCTGGGTGTCGAGGAAGGACTTCAGGCAATAGCGATCGCCCCCTACGCGGTCGAGATACAGCTCGCGCACCTCATCCTTGTACGGGCCGAAGAAATCTTCAAGCATCCATTCAAGAATCAATGGCTTTGTCTGCAAATCAGGATCGATCCAGAAATCATAATTGCTGCGGAGTTCTTCAGCCGTGAAGGGGAGAGCCGGATTGAAATATCCAAGCAGACCATGGAGTGCATTCAGAGGAATCTGCCATATGCGGAAAAATCCGAGAATATGGTCAATACGGTAGGCATCGAAATATTCCGACATCTTGCGGAAACGGTCTTTCCACCATTGGAAGCCATCGCAGGCCATCTTATCCCAATTATAGGTCGGGAAACCCCAGTTCTGGCCAAGCACGGAGAAATCATCCGGTGGGGCTCCGGCGGAAGTATCCATATTGAAGAGTTCGGGAGATGTCCATGCGTCCACACTCCAACGGCTGATGCCGATAGGAATATCCCCTTTCAAAACTACACCAAGAGAATGGGCATACTCTCTCGCTTCACGAAGTTGACGGTCAAGATGGTATTGCAGGAAGCAATAGTAATCGGCTTCACGGCGTTTTTCTCCAAGAAGGAAATTAACCTTGTCACTATCGTATCGGGAATATTGTTCCCATGCCTTGTTGTCGGGTGTATGATACATATCTCGTAGCACACACCATGCAGAATATGGCTTCAGCCAATATTCATTTGTAGCGATGAAACTTTGATAATCATCGGTTTTAGCGAGGCGATCGAAATCCTGAGCAAAAATCTCGCGGAAATACTCGTGCTTTGCGGCGTTTACACGTTCATAATCCACGGCTTCCAGTTCGTTCAGCTCACGGCGTTTGTGCTCGTAGTATTCCATTCTGGAAGGGTCGTTAAGACGGCCAATTTTCTCAGGTCGGAGATACATGGGATGGAGCGCGAAGATCGAGTTGGCGCGATAAGGATAGGAATCAACCCATGTGCCGATGGAGGTGGTGTCGTTGATCGGAAGAATCTGGAGAACATTCTGCCCTGTGATATGGCACCATTCCACCATCTTCTTAATATCAATAAAATCTCCTACGCCGAAGTCTTCCTCAGTCCGGATCGAGAAGACCGGAATGGCGGTTCCAGCTCCTTTCCATCCCGGCATCGGATTAGCGAAACGGATGCCGTCGATCACGATCTGCTCATCGAATCCCTCCGGACGAATGCCAAATATCCGATTGTTCATGGCTTCCCAGCCAACCACTTTATTATCTTTGTCGATAATTACGAATTTATACTCAAAAGGAATATCCAGCCTGTCGAATGGAAGGTTTATTTCCCAAGTCGGGAAATTCGCATCATTCAAAGGAATGGCTTTTGAAGGATCCCATTCGCCCAGATATTTCCCTTGTCCGCATATTGCAAGACGCTGATTGGGTCGAATCATAGGCGCCTCAATACTCAATTTTACAGTCCCGGGAAGCGACTTCAGAGGCTCATCGCGGTGGGAGCGACGGAAAATGCCGTCAGTAAAAGCCGATGAGTAGAAAGGTTTGTCGCCGGGTAGATCATGCCATGAGTCGAAAATCACACATGAACGTATTCCTGAGCCGGCCACATATCTATGCGGCTTACCCCATTCAAATCGCCATTCTCGGTCGGGAGCCTTTACGATGAACCAATAATTGAAATCCGCAGGGTCATGGCCAATGTTTAGCTCCAATTGCCATCTGTCGGGGCTTATGAGCTTCATCTCAACAGCCCTTCGGGCGTCGCCATCTCCAAGCTCGGGAAGATTGCCGCATACGTAGAGCGACTCTCCCCATGAAGTGTGGTAATTGATGTTGAAAGTAATTTTCATAGCAGGGTTATTAGATTTTTAAGATTTTCCGATATTTTGCTTTCCCTGGAGATTCATACTGACGTCAGCCACATTTGGATGTGCCGCAGCTGGTACATATCAGGCATCCCTCCTGATATATTAACGTTTCAGCACCGCATTTCGGACATTTTTCACCCGAAGCTAATGTGCCGTTGGTTAGATATTTTTTCAAAGCGCGCTCCACTCCCATCTTCCATGTGTTGATGCTTGTGGAATCGAGGTCGAGGCTGCGCACCAGTTTCAATACCTGATCAATAGGCATGCCATAGCGGAGCACTCCGGAAATCAGCTTTGCATAGTTCCAGAACTCAGGATTGAACTTCTCGCTCAGCCCCTCGATAGTAGTCTTATAGCCACGCTTGTTGATGAACTGGAAGTCATATCGCTTTGTGCCGTTTTCATCGGTGGTCTTTATGATTTTGCCTCGCGTTACGCTTTTTGGGCAGAAAATTCCATCATCATCATCTGCAAGACCGGTGAATATCTCATAAGGCTTGTTGTCAACGAGCCCGACGAATGCGATCCATTTTTCCTTGTTGTTCTGGAATCTTACAACATCAGCCTCCAGTTCTGCAGGTCGCTTCATGATATGCTCGGGAGTGGCGATGAGATGCAAGTCTTTCTTTGCCTTTGAATCCACCGCTTCCAGAACATTGTTACGAGAGCCGTCACGATAGACGGTGCATCCTTTGCATCCCACTTTCCAAGCCTCATGGTAGAGATTGCCGACAAGTTCTTCCGAAACATCGGCAGGCAGATTGATGGTAACACTTATCGAATGGTCAACCCATTTCTGGATCGCACCTTGCATACGAACTTTGGCGAGCCAGTCGATGTCATTGGCCGTCGCTTTATAATAAGGCGATTTTTTTACCAATTCCTCAATCTCGGCGGAGGTCATGTTGCGTTTTCTTTCGATTCCGTTAATGCGCATCCACTCAAGGAACTTATGATGATAAACGATGTATTCTTCAAAGGCATCCCCTGTTTCATCAACAAAATCTACTTTCACCTCTACGTCACTCGGATTCACTTTGCGACGGCGCTTATATACGGGCATGAAAACCGGTTCGAGACCGGAACTCGTCTGGGTCATTATAGAAGTGGTTCCCGTAGGCGCGATAGTGAGGCAGGCAATGTTGCGGCGTCCGGATCTCACCATCCGCTCGTAAAGTGCGGGATCGGCTTCACGAATCCGGGCTATGAATGGATTGTTTATTTCCCGTTGCGCGTCATATACTTCAAAAGCTCCTCTTTCTTCCGCCATCCGCACGGAGGCATCATAATATGCGAGGGTAAGAGCTTTATGGACCTGCTCCGACATTGCAATTGCCTCGGGAGTGCCATATCTTAATCCCAGTGCGGCGAGCATATCTCCTTCTCCGGTTGTGCCGCATCCGGTGCGACGGCCAAGGAGTGTCTTAGCCCGGATTTTTTTCCATAGATTAAGCTCGGTCTGCTTGACTTCTTCCGTCTCCGGATCGTTCTCTATTTTTTCTATAATAGTGTCGATTTTCTCCATCTCCAGATCGATTATGTCGTCGAGAACTCTCTGGGTCTTTCCGACATGAGTCTTGAAGAGTTCAAAATCAAACTCAGCCTGCGGAGTAAAGGGATTCTTCACATAAGAATAAAGATTAATAGCAACCAGGCGGCAGCTGTCGTAGGGGCACAATGGGATTTCGCCGCAGGGATTCGTGCTGACCGTTTCAAATCCGAGGTCGGCATAGCAATCGGCCACGGATTCCCGCTGGATGGTATCCCAGAATAATATTCCGGGTTCGGCACTCTTCCATGCGTTATGGACTATCTTATTCCATAATTGCTTGGCGTCAATCTCTTTGACTGTAGTGGGATTATCAGAATCTACCGGGAATTGCTGACGATAAGGCACTCCAGAAGCCGCAGCCTCCATGAAAGCATCATCGATTCGCACGGAAACATTTGCTCCTGTCACTTTCCCTTCCACCATTTTTGCGTCAATGAAATCTTCAGCATCCGGATGTTTGATGCTTACCGACATCATCAATGCTCCTCGCCGACCATCCTGCGCTACTTCGCGCGTGGAATTGGAATAACGCTCCATGAAAGGCACGAGTCCTGTTGAGGTAAGGGCTGAATTTTTTACCGGGCTTCCTTTCGGACGGATATGCGAGAGATCATGGCCTACGCCTCCCCGGCGTTTCATCAATTGCACCTGCTCTTCATCTATTCTGATTATTCCGCCATAAGAGTCGGGGTGCCCTTCGAGTCCAATGACAAAACAATTGGACAGAGAGCCAACCTGCAGATCATTTCCTATGCCGGCCATGGGGCTACCCTGAGGCACGACATACCGAAATTTATCAAGAAGAGAGAAAACCTCCTCATGACTCATCGGATTGGGATACTTCGCCTCTATCCGGGCAATCTCTCCGGCTATGCGATGGTGCATATCTGCCGGTGTGAGTTCATAGAAATTACCATCAGAGTCTTTTAACGCATATTTGCTCGACCATACTCGCGCGGCAAGTTCATCACCGTTGAAATATTCTAAGGTGGCTTCAAATACCTGATTATAGGTATAAACTGGATTTTGAGAATTCATCTGGATAATATTGATGCTACAAAAGTACATAAAAAAAACGATATCTATCATCTTGCATACATCAAAAATTTTACATTTTTGAAAATTTATTTCTTCATTGAGTTTAAAAAGTTTCCCAAAATGAATCACAGTCGTTGTATAATATGAAGATAAAGATGGCAACCGGAATTAATATGGATTACCACTAAGGAGAAGCAATATTTGTGAAAATACAAAGTTATACAAGAGAAGGAGGAGATATGAAAGGAAAAAACCAGACACAATCCGTTACGCCGGGATATCATTATAATTTGGATTTGCCGGACGAACTGTCGACAATCATTGAAC
Organism: Bacteroidales bacterium GP1; assembly: GCA_001701105.1. Taxonomy (GTDB): domain Bacteria; phylum Bacteroidota; class Bacteroidia; order Bacteroidales; family Muribaculaceae; genus Lepagella. The sequence continues at coordinate 95,742 of DAAI01000009.1, read as the reverse complement.
AAGATTTCTGGATGCTTGAAGAAGTGGGTCCGGAGATGCTCCGTGCTTGGACGGAGCCCGTGAAATTCGCGTCCACCACTTGGATTATAATGAATCAAGGGCATGTGAAGGTGGATATTAATCTGATATCCTATGAGATGCAGGCTCCACAGCTTATTACGATAAGGAGTACGCAAATTATGTCGCCGAAATTCATTAGTCCCGATTTCAAGGCCTCGGTAATAGTGATGTCGCAGAGATTTCTCGAAAATCTATTTCTCTTCCTCAACAATACGCCCTTATATTCCCTATGGAACCGACATGCAGTCGTGGCGATTCCGGCCGACACTCATCCTTTATATAAGGATTTTATGAAAACATTACGCCGGATTATGTCGGATACAAAGAATCCTTATGCATCGCAAGCATTGTTGTTTGAAGTGGTGAGTTTCTTTTTTAAGACTATTTATAAATGTTATGAGCCATTCAACAACGAGATAATGTCGAAACAGGGGCGTATGTCCGACAGATTCCTCATGCTCGTACAGGAGCATTACCGCACGGAAAGGTTTCTCGATTTTTATGCCGAAAAACTTGGAGTTACATCAAAGCATCTCTCACGCACAGTCAGGGCGCAGACAGGATATACAGCAGTGCAATGGATAGAACGGTTCGTAATATTGGATGCAAAGGTGCTTTTGAAATCATCCAATCTGAATATCCAGCAGATCTCGGATGAACTGAACTTTCCCTCCCAATCTTTTTTTGGAAAATATTTCAAGAAACTCACGGGGATGTCGCCTAAAGAATTTCGGAACAGCTGAAACGAATCACAGGCAACGCTTCTTAACCGTCAATCCCGCCGTAGCCGCGAGAGTTCAGGCAGCTTGTCGCAGATTATCAATCCTCCGATTATAAGGACGCATCCGATATACCCCAGCAGATATATATGTTCCCCAAGAATCATACTGCCGGCAACCATAGTAACCAATGGTTGCAGATATATATAATTATTGGCTGTTACGGGTCCTAATATTTTCATCACCTCGTTCCATATGAAATATGCTATCACAGAGCAGAACACTACAAGGAACAGTAGATTCATAAGATATTGCGGATGGATGAAATTGAATACCACACCCAAGTGCAGGGGTTGTTCCTGAATCAGGATAAGCGGTATAGCTGAAATCACTCCATAGAAAAACAATTTTCTCGATATGAACAATGACGAATATACCGGCAGCAAAGGCTTGATTGCAATGGTATAGATGGCCCATGTAAATGACGCGCCGAGTGCAAGGAGATCTCCTGTAGGATTGAGTTCTATTCCTTCGCCATGACTGAATATGACACAAAACACGCCGGCGAATGCCACCACCGAGCCTAATATTACCCCCGGTTTGATACGCTGCCTGAATACTATTGCCATAAGAATTGTAGTAAACAATGGTGAGATTGACGCAAGAAGCGATACGTTGGCTGTGGTTGTCAGCCGGAGTGCATAATTTTCTGTTACGAAGTAAAGCGATCCTGAACATAATCCGCATATGGCAAGAATGGCCTCATCACGCCAAGAATTCGATCGGATTTTCTTGAATGTTAGACAGAGGATTATTAGATATGCAAGGGAGAAACGATAGACGTAAGTCTCCGCGGGAGTCAGGCCGCCCCCTTCAAGCAATACTTTTGAACTAAGAAAAGATGTTCCCCAAGCCATCATTGTGAGGATGGCTCCGACATGGGCAAATAATTTCAGATACTTCTTTTTTGAGGAAGTTGCGGCATTCATGGTTCAGATGGACCGGGGCAGCTGGTCTGAGATGTCTGCCATCACTGCCCGTTGATGTGTTTCCATTTACAAAATTACAAAAAATTTCCCGACTCCAAAAATACGGAAATGAAACCGAAAGATAAATTTATTAATAATCCGGGATGTTCAACATCTTTCGTTATCGCGCCAATGGGCTTTAGTGCAATTTTTGATAATTGTAAAGAACAAAACTAAGGGCAGGAGCGTTAGAATGACAAATAACCCAAATAAAGAAGACTATGAAATACAGATGCACTGTTTGTGATTGGATATATGATCCTGAAGTAGGCGACCCGGAAGGTGGAATCGCCCCCGGCACAAAGTTTGAAGATATTCCTAATGATTGGGTATGTCCGATTTGCGGAGTAGGAAAAGAGGACTTTGAGCCAGAACCCGCAGAATAAGAAAGATAAATTTTTAGCCGGCCTCCGAAACTCGGAGGCCGTATTATTTAATGGAATTCACCGGATCCGGATACTTAAATTATACTTAAAAAATAATCATAGTCTGAAAAACGGGAATAGAGGGGTTTGCCGAGTTGTGGTGCTCAAAAAGTTTCATTAATTTTGTAGACATAAATGTCTATATAATATTAATGATACTATAATGGGATCGATACTGAAAAATATTCTTAATAGTCCGGCGACTATCCTATCTATGTTCTCCCTTCTATGCAGCATAGTTACGATAAATGTCTCGATTCAACTCTACCATCAATGGACCGGCTGGGTTACCTTCGGATCCATAATAGGGAGCGTGGTGTTCATCGGGTGGTTCATATGGGCATCCTATAATCTCATTGCAAAAAGATCAGTGAAAGAAATGGATCCGAAGGTGCGACGATGGTTTGATTTATGTAATGTCTCATTATTGTTATATTGGTCGCTTGTTTGCATCAAGCCGTCACTTGCCACGCACTATATGTTGTCAGGACCATGGATGGTGTTCGCTTGTTTTGGCGGCCTATATATTTACAGAAATCTATAAACCTATCTAATAAAACATGAAAAAAATTATCTTAACGGCAGCGTTTGCCATAGGAATCCTGGCCACTGCCACAGGGCAGCAAACTCCGTTGTGGATGCGAAATGTAGCCTTGTCTCCCGACGGAAAAAAAATAGCCTTTACCTACAAAGGAGATATTTTCACAGTTGCGTCGTCAGGAGGCACAGCCATGCGTCTTACTTCCGGCAAGAATTATGACACAACTCCCATATGGAGCCCGGACGGCAGCAAAATAGCCTTTTCAAGCGACCGCGATGGCTCGCTGGATATCTTCGTAATGCCGTCAGGAGGAGGCACACCATCACGTCTAACTACTTTGAGCGGCTCCGAAACTCCTCTCTTCTGGAAAGGCAATGATGTTATTGTTTTTTCGGCCAATATGCAGCCGTCAAGAAAATCCCTGCAATCTCCGGTATTCGCTCAGACCTATGAGATATCCGTAAATGGAGGCACTCCCACAATGCTATATTCGATGCCCATGATGAAAGGTGATGCCGATGCTTCCGGACGGATCCTATATCAGGATAAGAAAGGATATGAAAACGCTTGGCGCAAACATGAGCATTCTTCAGGCACTGCCGACATATGGCTCATAGACAAGGATAAATTTACGAAGCTCACCGATTATAATGGCTCCGACATGAACCCGGTATGGGGAAATGCCGACAACTATTACTTCCTGAATGATGCCGATGGCACTCTGAATATCTACCAAGGAAAGATAGGCCAAAAAGATGCACGACAACTTACACACTTCAAGGGAAATCCTGTGAGATTCCTATCGTCATCCGGAGACGGAAGTTTTCTTGCCTTCGGATATGATGGAGAAATCTATACGATGGTTCCCGGAAATGAAGCAAAGAAAGTGAACGTAAGTATTGTCACGGATGAATATGATTCAGATATCGTTAAAGGAATAGGGCGAAACGGAGTGAGGAACATAGCCGTGAGCCGCGATGGAAGTCAGATTGCATTCACATTGAGAGGCGATGTGTATGTAACATCGGATAAGTATAAGACTACTAAACGAGTTACAAATACTTCCGGACAGGAGCGTGTAATCGACTTTTCGCCTAATGGCCGCTCTATTGTATATGATTCAGAGCGTAACGGGGTATGGCAGATATATGAAGCCACAATAAAGAACCCGGATGAGAAAACATTTCCCTATGCTACAATAATAGAGGAAAAATGCCTTACAAATAACAACAACACGTCTCAACAGCCGGTCTATAGTCCTGATGGCAAGAAAGTGGCATATCTGCAGGATCGCACACAGCTTACAGTGCTTGATCTTTCGACCGGAAAGAGCGTAGTGGCTCTTGACGGCAAATATAATTATTCCTATTCCGATGGAGATATAGAGTTTGAATGGAGTCCCGACAGCAATTGGTTGCTTGCTTCATATATAGGTGTCGGTGGTTGGAACAATCGTGATGTGGCGTTGGTTAAGGCGGATGGCTCGGAAGTGATTGACCTCACAGAAAGTGGCTATAGCGATTCCAATCCTCATTGGATTTTAAATGGCAAGGGAATAACTTATGACACCTCTCGTTACGGCTATCGCAGTCATGGTTCATGGGGAGAACAGGGCGACATTGTGGCCATGATGCTCGATCCAGAAGGATGGGACACACTTAATATGACTGAAGAAGAGTCTGAAATCGAGCAAGCTGCTGAAAAAGAGGAAAAGGAAAAGTCGAAGGCTAATACAGACAAGAAAACAAAAGACAGCAAGAAGGACAAAAAAGTGAAAGATGCCGTGAAGAAGGAGAAGAACGCGGCATTGCAATTTGACCTTGACAACCGTTATTTCCGAATGAAGAGGCTCACGTCGGGATCTGAGTTTATCGCCGACCATCTTATGTCGCCGAAAGGAGATAAATTGTATTACACGATCCGCACTTCGGACGGCAATTCAAATCTAATGGAGCGCGACCTTCGTAAAGGAGAGACTAAAGTGCTTGCTTCCGGACTTGGCGGTGGTATTGCAGCTGATTCCGCATTTAATAATCTGTACGTCATAGGCAAAGATCTATCTAAAGTGAATGTAAGTAACGGAAAGGTAGATAAAATAGAGTATGAGGCCGAATTCGATCGTCATCCTTCATTGGAGCGGGAATATATCTTCGACCATGTGGCCCGTCAGGTAAAGGACAAATTCTATGATGTCAATCTGCATGGAGTTGACTGGGATGGATATTGCCGTCATTATCGAAAATTCTTACCATATATCAATAATGGTTATGATTTTGCAGAACTGCTTTCTGAGCTTCTCGGGGAATTGAATGCTTCGCATACTGGAGGCCGCTATTATGGATCAACCTCAAATGCAACCGCCAACCTCGGAGCCTTCTTTGATGAAGAATATAAAGGCGACGGATTGAAAATAGAGGAAATAATAGCTCGGGGTCCATTATCATCCAAGAAAGTGGGATTGCAAGCCGGAGATGTGATCACTGCCATAGAGGGAAAAGAGATCAAAGTGGGCATAGACTGGATGCCGATGCTCGATGGCAAGATAGGACGTAAGACACAGCTTACCGTGAAGAAGGCAGATGGCACTGTTAAGGATGTTATGGTTAAGCCAATGTCCAATGGTCAGGTTTCAGATCTGTTGTACACTCGCTGGGTAAAGCGCAATCAGCACATTGTAGATAGCCTTTCCAATGGGCGCCTGGCATATGTCCATGTGAAAGGAATGGACAGCCCGAGCTTCCGCACAGTCTATGATGAATTGCTTGGCAAATATCGCAATCGGGAAGCCGTGATTGTGGATACCCGATACAATGGAGGAGGATGGCTGCATAACGATATGGCATTGCTGCTTGGAGGAAAAGAATATGTTAGATTCTCCCCGCGGGGTCAATACATTGGTTCAGAACCGTTCTCACAATGGACAAAGCCCTCAGTGATGCTGATAAATGAAAGTAACTACAGCGATGCTCATGGCACTCCCTATGTATATAAAACCCTCGGCCTCGGAGAACTTATCGGCGCCCCGGTTCCGGGAACCATGACGGCAGTATGGTGGGAAACGCAAATTGATCCTAATATAGTATTTGGAATTCCGCAGGTCACATCTCTTGACATGAATGGCAAGGCTTTGGAGAATCAGCAGTTAAATCCGGATATTATCGTATATAATAAGCCTGAGGATGTAATGAACGGACATGATGCACAGTTGAAGGCAGCCGTTGATCATCTGCTTAAAAAACTCTCTGAATAAGTCATCATTGTTTTTATAATTTAACAGAGACTGTGCCAATCCCGACGCAGTCTCTGCTTTTAGAAATGATAACTAACCTATCAACTATAATCTATTTTCAATCATCCTTTAATTTCTTAAGCATTTCCGGAATCCCGATGAAAAGCCTTCGATTTCAACGTATGATCCAAGATAAAAAGGAGTGCCCTGATAATCAAAGCACTCCAATTATATATCCAAATAACAGATATAGTCAAACTCCACCGGTGCCGGATGAATTCTCAGACCCTGCTGAGGCTGCCGGAGTTTTTGGAGCAGGGATCAATTTAGATAGATATTTTTCCTGAATTGTCTGCATAAGCACCCAGAAGTTCGGTACAAAGAGCGTTCCAATAAAGGCATTCATAGCCATGCCGAATACTACCGCAGTGCCTAATTCTATCCGGCTGTTTGCACCCGGTCCGGTTGCAAACATCATAGGCATTACACCGAATACGAATGCCAATGCTGTCATCATGATAGGGCGGAATCTGACTCGTCCTGCATCTTGCGCGGCCTGAATGATAGGTATTCCCTGACGGCGATAGTCGATAGCATATTCCACTATTAGAATTGCATTTTTAGCCGACATACCAAGCAATAGAATCAATCCGATCTGAGTGTATATGCTGATGCTCTGACTCATTATTATGCAGCCTAAGATCGTGCCCAAAATTGCTACCGGCATGCTTAACACCACAGCAATCGGATCGGTCCAGCTTTCATATTGGGCGGAAAGCACAAGGATTGTCATAATTATGGCGAATATAAAGACGAAGGTAATGGTCACACCCGATTGTGTTTCCTGATAAGCCTGTCCCGTCCATGCATAGCTATAGTTCTTGCCGAGTGTTTTAGTGACAATATCTTCCATAGCTTTGATTCCTTCTGATGAACTGACTCCTTTAGCCGGGGTGGCTGTCAGTCCGGCGGTCTCATACATATTATAGCGGCTCACGCTCGGAGTGCCCATGATGGGTTCTATTTTTGTGAATGTAGAGAATGGCACCATCTCCCCATTTGAGTTGCGTACGCTAAGGCGGCGTATATCCTGTATATCGGCCCTTGAATCAGGATCACCTTTCAATGTGACCTGAAAACTACGCCCGAAGTCAAAGAAATCATTCACATAGGCATCGCCAAGATAACCCGAAAGAGTAGCGTTGATATCTTCAATTCCTATTCCTTGCATGAGTGCGCGATCGCGGTCGAATATAAGCCGGTATTGAGGAACTTCCCCTTGATAGGAAGTTGTGACAGAGGCAATACGATCGTCATCGGCAGCGGCTCTCTTGACTTCATCGAGTGCTTTAGATAGCTCTGATGCTCCGAGGCCGTTAAGATCAAGCAACTGCATCTCTAATCCTGAACTCATACCAAGGCCCGGAATTGCCGGCGGGTTCATGGAGAATATTACAGCTTCCTGAAATTGCGAAGAGATTTCATTTACTTTGGCCATAATCGCATCAATGGATTCCGATTTACTCTTTCTATCTTTCCAGGGTTTCAGCATTACGAAGAACGAACCGCAGTTAGAACCGCTTCCACCGACAAATGATTGTCCGGCCGTGCTCATCACATCGCGTATTCCCGGCACTTCTTTCTGAATCCTTTCCGACAAGGCATCAACCACTTTCTCAGTGCGGTCGAGCGATGCCCCGGTTGGCAGTTGAATCGATGTCATGAAATATCCCATGTCCTCTTGTGGAATATAACTTGTCGGCCATGAAAGAAAACCCCAGAAGGCCGCTGCGGCTATCACGAGATATATCACAAGGGAAAGACTGGCATGTTTAAGCATCTTTCCTATAGTTTTGTCATACAAGTTTTCAACCTTATTCCATGCTACATTGAACCAGCGGTAAATGAAGAACTTCGCAGGCTTTCTCGGAACCAGGAAAAGGGCGCACAATGCCGGGGTGAGCGTTAGAGCATTGAATCCGGAAAATGCAGTAGAAACCGCTATTGTCAATGCGAATTGCTTATATAGTGAGCCGGTGATGCCGCTGACAAAAGCTGTAGGGATAAACACTGACATCAACACAAGAACCTCGCCAATCACAGGGCCGGTAAGTTCGTTCATGGCTTTTTCGGCAGCTTGAATTCGATTTAACTTCCCTTCATCCACAAGCCGCGAGCAATCTTCCACCACCACAATGGCATCATCGACCACAATGGCAATTGCCAATACGAGTCCGAAAAGGGTAAGAGTATTGATTGAGAAGCCCATTAGTTTCATCACTGCAAAGGTGGCGATAAGAGATACCGGAATTGTAAGCATCGGGATCACCACCGCTCTCCAATTTTGCAGGAAAAGGAGGATTACGATCATCACGATAAGGGAAGTTTCTACGAATGTGACAAGCACTTCATCTATCGATCTGCTGACATATTCCGTCGAGTTCATTACCACCCTATATTCCACACCCTCGGGAAAATATTCACTCAGACGATCGAGTTCCTTTATCGCCCCTTTCGCCACATCAAGCGCATTCGCTCCCGGAATCTGGCGAATACCTATCAGTGCCGTTTCCTCACCATTTACTTTAGAGACGGAGGAATAAGATGAACTACCCAATTCCACTTTGGCCACATCCCGGAGCCTTAATAATCCATTCCCGTCGGAACGAAGTACGATATTTGCAAATTCATCAGGATCCGTGAGCTGACCATTTACCACGATGGTATATCTGAAATCACCGTTATCAGGAGTAGGAGCCGCACCCACCGAACCGGCAGATACCTCCATATTCTGAGCCCTGATGGCAGCCTCAACATCAGCGGGGGTAAGATTGCGGACACGCATTTTGAAAGGATCAAGCCATACGCGCATACTGTATTCTCCCGACCCGAAGGCATCCACGCCACCGACTCCGTCGACCCGAGATAGTGGGTCGATGATATTCAGCTGTGCATAATTGGTGAGGTAAAGAGCGTCATAGCGTTTAGGATCATTGCTCTGAAGTGTGACAAACAGAACCTGATTACTCGATTCCTTTCTAACATTTATTCCTTGCTCGGTGACTGTGGTAGGCAATTGGCCTTGGGCCATATTAACTCTGTTCTGTACATCGATAGCGGCCTGATCGATATCTGTGCCGTTCTTGAATGTGATTGTAAGCATATAGCTGCCATCATCGCCGGATGTGGAACTCATATAGAGCATATTCTCCACTCCATTTATCTGCTGTTCGATAGGAACGCCGATCGCTTTAGCCACAGTTGAAGCGTTAGCCCCCGGATAAGAGGCTGCGACCATTACGGTGGGAGGAGTGATGTCGGGATATTGCGACACCGGCAGTGTCCGCATTGTCATAAGACCCGCTATTACCATCAGGATAGCAATGACAGTAGCGAAAATCGGTCGTTTTATGAAGAAGTTTGAGAACATAGATGAGGATTTTTGGCTGTTATTTCTTCAAAACCGGTTTAATTGTCTGTCCATTGCGGACTGTAAGCAAAGCCTTGGTGACATATCTGTCGTTCGGGGTTAGTCCCTTGGTAACAATCCTAAGTGTATCCTGATAAAGTTGTCCGATTTCGATCGGAGTATATACAATTTTATTAGAGTCGTTCACAAGATAGACATATTTTCCAAGCTGGTCAGTACCTATCGCCGCATCCCGGATAAGAATTGCCTTAGGTTCGGTGCCGTACGGGAGATCGATAGACACGTACATACCGTCTTTCAATTCCTTGTTGGAATTATCCAGAGTGCCTTCGAGAGTTATGGTTCCGGTGGATGTCTGCACATTGGGCGATGTATATGTAAGGTCGGCTGTGTATGAATGGGGGAGAGGTTGCTCAAATGATAGTGGAATGGAACGGAGAAGTTTGTTCTCAAAAGGATTTTGTTCGCCGAGCATTATCTCATACTGGGCAGCCTCAATTTCAAACACCGCTTTCACCCGGCTGTCATCAAAAATAGTGGCCAATTTAACCGGAGCGCCTTCGCCATTGACATAATTACCTGTCGACATCGTGGCATTGGAAATACGGCCGGGGCGAGTGGCGCGGATGGTGCAATATCCGAGATTTTCCCTCGCGGTTGCTAAAGAGGCTGAAGCATTCTGAATGGCGGCTTTGGCGGTATTCATCGAGCTTTCCGCCTGAATTACGTCCATTTGAGATACGGCGTCAGCTTGCAGGGCTTTTTTCATCGCTTCGTATTGCCTGGAAGCATAGTCATATTGGCTCTGCGCCGTTTTCAGGGCTGCCTCTGCCTGTTGCACGGCATCCCGATATTTTGATGATTCTATTGTAAAGAGCACCTGACCTTTTGTCACATAATCGCCGCCGCTATAATTCTGGGTAAGTAACTGGCCGTTGACCCGGCCGACTATATCGGCATTATTCTGGGCGCGGATATATCCGGGATATGTCTTATGCAGGGTAACTGAATCTACTAATGGAGTGGCCACATCCACTTCTGGAATCACAACCGTCTCTTTCTTACTCTTATGACATCCTTCAAAGATGATGACAGAAGCGATCAGGATTAAGATATATTTTAGTTTCATGGAAGAAAGATTTATGTATTTAGGTTATTATTTAATTTCAGGACTCCCTGCAACAGCAGCATAGACTTTGATTAGCGATGAAAGAGCGGACGCCTTTGTCTGGATAAGGGAATTTTCATTATCCAATAGGTTGACAAGGGCATTCATTACATCCGTAAAAGCCGATAGTCCGCGTTTGTAACGATCGAAGGCAAGATTGAAGTATTCTTCGCTTTCGTCGCAAACCTTTTTAATTAAGGATATCTGCTGTAAGGCCGTTTCGTAAGCTCCAAGTGCATCTTCTGTCTCGATTACAGCCGACATAACGATGAGATTATAATTATCAATGCCCGAGAGCATTTGTTCTTTTGCATATGCAACCCTGCGGGAGCGAGCCATCCCTTCGAATACAGTCCAGGAAAGTGTTGGAGCAATGGAATATGTAAGACTGTTTTTTGAGAAGAGGTCTTGGGCATTATGGGCTGATGTTCCGATAGATCCGGAAAGAGTAAGAGTAGGGAGGAAATCTTTCTTGGCTATTCCCGCCTGCGCCGCATAAGCTGCTAATTGGTATTCAGCCTGAAGAATATCGGGCCGTCGGCGAATCAAGTCGGATGGAACGCCTATGCGGATTAACCGGAAAGGATTCAACTGCTCGTGGGGACGGCGTAATAATTCGGATATCTTTTCGGGATAACATCCAATCAGAAGCGCAATGGCATTGATAGCTGATGTCTCATTGTTTTCAAGCCCGGGTAAACCTGCCTGAGTGGTATAGAGCACGGTAAGCGATTGGGCGACATCGAGCTTAGAGGCAAGTCCTGTCTCATACCTTGCCTTAGCTATGGCGCAGCTTCGTTCCTGAATTGCAATCTGCCGTCGAGCGACATCAATTCTGGCTTGCGCAAGCCTAAGATTTATATATGCCTGGGCAATATTGGAGCATAACGATACCATCGCTGCTGTATATTCTGCTTTAGAGGCTCGGTACTGAGCCTTATCTCCTTTTGCCTGCTCGCGTATTCTGGCAAAAAGATCAATTTCCCAAGAGAAATTCAGGCCGATGTCAAAGAAAGAGGAATTGTTACCTGAAGTAACGGGCCGCTGCAAAGCGCCGGATGATCGAGAGGCGTTATAGCCGGCAGAGAGACCGATTGTCGGATAATACCCCGATAGCGTCTGCGACAGAGTAAGCTGAGCCATTTTTATTCTCCTTTCCGCCATCGAAAGATCGAAAGAATTTTGTTCGCCAAGGCTTATCAATTCGGTAAGTACAGGATCGTCGAATCCCTTCCACCAGTCGTCTTCAGAAGGCAGAGTGGTATAATGTGGGGATTCATAGGACCATGACGCAGGAACGGAATCGAATGTCTCGGGACGTATGGTTGCGGAGGACGAAAACGATAGGTTGATAAAAGAAAAGGCTATCAGGCATGCCAATAGATATTTGGAATGTTCTGACCGCGTAATGCTCCAACAGATGTTCATAATTTCGTAACCCGGTTGCTTGATTACAATCTCGATTCAGATGAGAGGAATCGCAACCTTCATAATTAAAACATTAAGGCAAATGTTTTGGTTTAATAAGTAAGTTAGTATTTTTTCAATGAATAAAATTTTCTGTTCAATCAAATGGGATGATATTATATACAACAATTGAGGCAGATTCTTCATGGAATCCGCCTCGATATTAAAGATATTTTTATTATTATTTTTGTTTGGATGATGTAGCCTTGACATACTCCTCGTGATAGTCTCCGAGAATCTTTCTTATAGCTTTCCCGATGACAATATAATCGGGTTCGGATAGATTGGCAAGGGATGTCCTTACGCTCCAGTCGGGTCCTGCAAAGCCACTTCCGTTGAGGAGGACTATCGATGTCTCGCGAGCCAGACGAAGCACAACATCAAGAGGCTCATAATTGGTATTTAGCCATTTGCAGAAGTCTTCACCATAGAGTTTCTTTCCCCATACCATTATATCCATTTCCGCATAGTATCCCACACGGTTCGAATCCGGAGTAAGAGTGAATCCGGTGGCGTCCCATAGTGCTTTCAGGCGAGCATGGATCATATCCTGCATAGCTTTCTTATATACGTTCTCCTTATCGACAAGGCACATCAGTGAGAATAAACTCATCTGGATCTGCTGTGGGGTCGATAGTCCGGCCGTATGATTGAGGGCTACGGAACGGGAATCGGCCACAAGACGGTCGATAAATTTAATCGCATCCGGATTGGGAGAAAGAGACCGGTATCTATTGTAAAGATCGTTCTTCTGGATATCGGGGAGATCGGAAAGGAGTCGATCGTAGATATTGTCTTTTGCGAGTGCTATCGTGGCAAGTCTCCAACCTGTTGCCCCGAAATACTTTGAGAAAGAATAAACGCAAAGAGTGTTTTGGGGAAGGACATACATGAATGATTTAAAGTCCTTTGCGAAAGTTCCATAGACATCATCGGTGACGATCATCAGATTAGGATTGTCTTTCTTCACGATTTCCACGATGCGTTGCATGCAATGGTCAGAGAGTTTATAGGAAGGTGGATTCGAGGGGTTGACAACGCAGAGTAATTTGATAGCCGGATCGCGAAGCTTATCGAGTTCAGAATCGGGATATTCCCAAAGATGCAGTCCATCTTTATCCATCTTGTCGGCCTTAATATCTACGACATCAAATTCATATCGGTCGAGTTCAGGAATCTCAAGATATGGAGTGAAGATAGGAGTCATAAGGGCAATCTTATCGTGAGTATTCACAAGATGATTAGCCTGCAGAGAATCGAAGATATAGCACATTGCTGCAGTGCCTCCTTCTGTAGCAAAGAGGTCATACTCGCGGCCATAATTCGGGGCGTTGTCTCCCATTTCCTGGGCGAGATATGCGCGAACAATCTCCTCGGTATGCTCAAGAATACGCGGAGGAGTAGGGTATTCATCCCCCATAATACCTTCCGACCATTCAAACGCCAGTGCATCGCCATCCATCCCAAGCGTCTGAGTGCAATAGTTTATTGCATCGTTAAGTAGCAATGCGCCCGGATATGTGGAGTTGACAGTGAGGAAGTGCATTAGTCTTTCCATTGCCCCCTGGCTCTGTGGCATTCCTGCGATTCCGGGCTCCGTGTAGAATGTGCGTCGGCTCTCGCTCAAAGCCCACTGACCAAGGAGAAAGAATGCCTCTCTCGGCACTGTTGCTATCCAGTCGGGATTGCCTCGTCCGGCATTCAGAAATTGTCCCGCAGATTTTCTTGCATCATGTTTGGCAAGGTTTATCAGCTCGTTCTTAATCTCGAACGGACTCATTTTCGCCAGCTCACGCTCTTTTCTTTTTACTGAAGAATTCATATAATTAATGTTTTTATAGATTATTAAGATGTCAGTATTGCCATTACATCACAAATACCATCACAAGTCCGCAAAGAATAAGCAATGTATTTCCAATGGCATAAGTAATTGTATAACCCATAGCCGGGATTGTGGATTGCAATGAATCCTGAATTGCACCGAGGGCTGCAGTTGTGACACGGCTTCCGGCTACACAACCGAGATTTATGGCAGGATGAAATTTGAATAACTTATCACCGATAAGGATTCCTAAAATCAGAGGAACAGTCGTGGCTATCGCTCCGGCCGCGAGAAGTTGCCATCCCACCTGTTGCAAGCCTGATATGAATGTCGGTCCGGCGGAAATGCCAATTACGGCGATAAACATATTCAGACCAACGTTATTGAAAATCCAGACAGCTGAATCGGGAATGCGTCCGAAAGTGGGGTGCTTAGAGCGGAGCCACCCGAGAACCAAACCCGCTATCAAGGCACCCCCACTTGTCGATAGACTGATAGGAACTCCTCCAAGCCGGAGTGTAATGGCTCCAATAAGAGCCCCGATGGCTATTCCGAGTCCTACAAATACCATATCCGATGCAGTGGTGGGTTTATCGGCATAACCGATATAACTTGCGGCTGCATTTACATTATTGGCAGGACCTGTGAGAGTCAGAATGTCGCCGCGTTCAAGCCTGGTCTGATTAAGAACCGGTATCTGCACTCCGCCCCGTCGGATACTGCCTATCATTACACCATGATTGCGTTTTGATTTGCGGAAATCTTCAACAGTGGTTCCGGCAACTTGTCTTGATGCCACCATTACCGGGATCTCCTCAACAGGGAAGGATAATAAGACAGGATCAGATACCTCTTCACCAATCCACGACTCATCTTCGATGATGAACTCTCGGCGTCCTGATACCACAATCTCATCACCATTTTGAATTTTATAATCCGGTAGAGGTTGGGTAACTATATTATTTCCGGAGCGGACTCTTTCCACAAAAATCCTCCGATTGCCGGATGCCATATAATCTTCAATCTCCTGCACTGAGCGCTGTTGACTGAAATAATCGCTCGTGGCCTTGTATGCTCGATAGACTATCGGACGCCATGCATTGAACAACGCCGGATCCGAATCTGCAGGATCTTCATTCATGCTTCGTTCAAGGTCTTCAGTCTGTTGGCGAACCTTTTTCAACCCACCGAGCATCATCGGTCCGAAAGAACCAAGTATCCAGGCCGACCCAATCGTGCCAAAAATATAAGTCACGGCATATGCCACGGGGATAATATTGGTCCAAGCCTGTTTATCAGCATCAGAAGCGTTCATTGTCTGAATAGCATCTCCCGCCACCCCAATCACGGCCGAAACGGTCTGTGCGCCGGCAAATAATCCCGCAGCCTCGCCGGGATTGTAATGGAAGAGAAACGCCACACCGATAGTCGTGCCCAGGATAATGACACACATCACTACGGCAAACAGAACTTGCTTCAATCCGGCTCCTTTCAAAGAGGCGAAGAATTGAGGCCCGACGCTATATCCTATCGCAAATAGAAATAATAGGAAGAACACTTGTTTAAGCGGTCCGGGCACGGGAATATCAAGTTGGCCGACAAGCACTCCAACCAATAGCACGGAAGTGACGGTGCCAAGGGAAAAAGATTTATATTTGAATCGTCCAATCCAGAAACCAATCCCGATTGTTAGAAAGATTGCGATTGCAGGGTTCTCTCGTAAGGTCTTTATCAGCCAATCTATTATTTCCATTTCAGCAATTTTGAACGATGGTTTAAAATACTCTGTCATTATTATAATGCCTTAATCCCCCCAACGGTTTAATCCGGTACCTATATTAAAGTCCGGAGGAATTAAATGATTGAAGTGTCCGGATAAATGTATGCGGCTCGGTATATACAATTTAAATGCCAAAATTATAACATATTAATTATCAGAACTCATATTGACTAAGATTAGTCCGATTTCGTACAGAATTATGCTTTCTTATATGGTAGATTGTCATTTATTTATTAAATTTGCAAAATGAAACGAACTCTATTGAAGATATTACCGGCTGCTATATTCCTGATATTTGCATTTTGGATTCTGGCTGTGAAGAATGCCTATGTTCTAAGATGGTATGATGAAATGTCGCTTTTTGAACCGGGTTTGGATAGCTTAAGGCAATTTTTGCATTATCCGGGAGGGGTGTTCAGATTTGTCGGTACATTCCTTACGCAACTTTTATATTATCCGGCATTGGGTGCAGGAGTGCTGATATTATTATGGCTGTTCGATGCATGGCTGTTCAAAGTCTCTTTCAATATCTCCGCAGGGATGCGGACGTTCTGCTATCTTATACCATTCTGTCTGCTCGCTTCGGTATTGCATTTTGATGAGGCTTGTTTCACTTTTGAAGCTCAAGGTTACGTGTTTTACAATACTCTCGGATTCACATTTTCTCTCGGTGCGTATTGTCTCTATTCAGTGTACGATAAATATTCATATGCAAGAATCGCAATTCCCATAATCTTGTCGCTGCTTTATCCGATAGCAGGGTTTTTCTCCCTTCTTCCGGCTGTGATGTGCGTGATAGATATCTGCATCAATTCAAAGAAATATAAGATTATTCCATCTTCAGTATCAGCTGTCAGTACTTTAATATTGGTGATTATCATTCCTCTTATATATTACCGGTACTTTACCGGGACGACCGTTGACAATGATTATCTATATCTAAAAGGGTTGCCTGAATTGACAATGGAAGGTTATGACTGGTATCTATGGAGCCCGTTTGTGTTTGCTTCGATCATTATGTTGATTTCTTCCGTTCTTCGACCTTTCACCAATATTACGAGGTTGAATTCATCAAAGATATTGATATGTCTCGGCATCGTTCTGTATGGCTTAGGAATAGTGTTCAACTTCAAGGCTGACAATAAAAAAAGCGAGCAATTCAGAGCCACGGTTCTGATGACTGAAGCCATTGAGAAGAAAGACTGGAATAAGATTCTGCATATCATGTCGCTCACTAAAGAATCGCCCAATTATACCATGTGCGTGCTTGAAAATCTTGCAAGAGCATATTCAGGAAGAGGACAACGCGACTTGGGAAATATGACAGCAGGTTTTACGGATCCGAGACATGATGAACGCTATACGATCACCGGTTTCGTATATGTTCCCGTGAATCATCATATGGGAAGGTTCAATCAGTCGCATCGATGGGCCACGGAGCATGTGGTCCAATATGGCAACAAAGCCTACTTCATCAAATATATTGTATTGAATGCAATAATGAACGGGGATATGAAATTCGCCAAAAAATTCAATAACCTTCTTATGCGCACTATGTTCCATCGGCGCTGGGCAGAAGACATGCAGAAATATATCGATAATCCTTCTCTTGTAAAGACAATGCCGGATTATGACTTCCTGATGGCTCTCCGTGCCGAAGAGATGATGAGGGGGGAATGATTATTATCCGATTAATAATGTTATGAAACGATATATATATCTATTGTTTGTATTGGGCCTGTTATCAGCCTGTTCAACAGTAAGCGTACCTACAGAAGGAGTGACCGACGCCTCCATAAAGCCGGAGATTTATCCGGACTATACTGATCTTATTATTCCCCCGAATATCGCTCCATTGAATTTCGAGATAAAAATTCCGGGAGAGGAATTTATTACCAGAATAAGTTCTCCGGCCGGAAAGGAAATAGTTGAGAATGGGCGCGTGGTGAAATTGAATTTGAAGGAATGGCATACCCTGTTAGAAGAATCAAAAGGGAAAGATCTGAAATATGAAATCTTCGTAAAGGATACAACCGGGAAATGGAACCGCTATATATTCTCCAATATGGTTGCCCTGGAGGAGATTGACCCATATTTGAGTTATAGATTGATTGAGCCTTTGTACAGTCAGTTCGGTTCATTATCAATATGTCAGCGTGATCTCACTTCATGGGATGAGAACCTTGTATTCAATAATTCAACACACACCACGCAAGGGCGCCAGTTCTGTATCAACTGCCATGTGCCGCGGAATAATTACAGCGACGGTGCATCCCAAATCCATGTGCGTCTGAATAATGGAGGTACTCTTATAATGGCGGGGGATTCCATCAAAAAGATTAATTTAAAAAGCGACAGCACTATCACATCCGGAGTCTATACGGCATGGCATCCTACACATGATTTCATCGCATATTCCACTAATGAAACGCGACAGATGTTTTTCTCTTTCAGCGATACCCGACCGGAAGTGTTTGATCTCCGCTCTGATATTATTCTCTATGACATAAAGGGGGAGACAATGAAGAATGTGGCAAACGATCCTAATCTTCTGGAAACCTATCCCGGCTGGCATCCCAATGGCAAAATCTTATATTACGCGGCCGCCAGGTATCCTGAAGGAGTGGGGCCTGAAACGGAAAAAGATTATTATAAAGAGATTCGTTATGATATTCTAAGTCGCAGATTCGATCCCGAAAGCCGTAATTTCTCGGAGCCCGATACGGTAGTGTATGCCTCGGCTCAAGGTCAAAGCGCGTTACACCCGAGAATATCACCCGATGGCAAGTTGCTTCTTTATTGCAAAGCTCCATTCGGAACGTTTCATCTGCCTCATTCTGAAAGCGATCTTTTCGTAACCGATCTTGCAACAGGGGAGGAACGGCCACTTTCCAATGCCAACAGCAATGAATCCGAAAGCTATCATTCATGGTCGTCGAATTCAAGATGGATTGTGTTTAGTTCCCGCCGAGAGGATGGCCAATATACACATCCATATATCGCATACATAAGCAAGGATGGTAAGGATTCCAAAGCATTTATCTTGCCTCAAGAGAATCCGGATCACTACGCTAATTTTATGAAATCGTACAATATGCCGGAATTTTTTGTAGCTCCTTTCAAATTCTCCCGCTCCGAGATTGTGAAGGCTCTCGAAGGAGAAACTATTCCGGTGAAATTTGTAGATTAATTATTTAAGTTATTAAATTAAATATGAGAAAGTTAGTGTTACTGATTTTGCTCTTGGGAACCGTTATTTGCTATGCAAATACCTACACAGGTGCATGGTCGGGGGAATTGAACGTGCAAGGAATAAAATTGCCGTTGGTATTTCATTTGGATGAAAACAATCCTACGCTTGATTCACCTGCTCAAGGAGTAAAAGGAATTCCCATGAAGGTTACAATATCTGCAAATGACAGCATCTCTATCAACATTCCGCTGATAGGGGCTTCCTTCACAGGGAGTTTTAAAGATTCAAGACTAACCGGAACATTCACGCAAAGGGGCATGAGTTTCCCGTTGATATTATCTCCTGGTGAGAACATACCCAACCGACCGCAGACTCCACGGCCTCCTTATCCATATTCGCAAGAAGAAGTGAGTTTTGAAAATGGTGATGCAACATTGAAAGGCACCCTGACCTTACCTGAAGGATATGACCGTGAAACTCCCGTTTTGATATTGATTACCGGAAGCGGTAGTCAGAATCGTGATGAGGAGGTTTTTAATCATAAACCGTTTGCCGTAATTGCGGATGCGTTGGCAAGAAATGGAATAGCGACCTTACGGTATGACGACCGTGGATTTGCTGAATCAACAGGCGATGCGGTGAATTGCACCACTGCTGATCTTGCGGCCGATGCGCTGGCCGGGATTGAATTATTACGAAATAGATTCAATAATGTGGGAGCGCTCGGGCATAGCGAAGGGGGAACAATCGCAATGATGTTAGGAGCTGAAAATAAGGTGGATTTCATTGTATGCCTGGCAGGAATGGCAATATCCGGTAAGGAAACCTTAATGAATCAGAATAGATATGCTTTATCGAAGGCGGGATATTCCCAAGCTGTGATAGATGAGTATTGTGATATTTTATCGTTATTATTCCGTAATGATTCTTCGGCGTTACAAAGAATGGAAAACTCGGAATTACCCGTCGAATTAAAACGAAACCTGCAAACTGTGAGGCAGCAAATCTCCACTCCCTATATGCAATATTTCCTTGCTTTAGATATTAAGGATAAATTGGGAAAAATAGACTGTCCGGTTTTGGCATTAAATGGCACGAAAGATACTCAAGTATCATCCCGTGAAAATTTAGATGCTTTAAAGAAGGGTCTACCGGTAAATTCTATTAATTTAATCAGAGAGTTGGAAGGGTTGAATCATTTGTTTCAACATTGTTCCATCGGTTCGGTTGATGAGTATGCCATGATAGAAGAAACAATCGCCCCTGAAATATTGGAAATAATCACCGGATGGCTAAAATCATTATGACGGAAATGGGTCATAATAAATTGTCCGGGAGATACGCTGTTACTCGCTGTCTCCCGGATAATTTATCCATTAGGATCAAAGGTAAACCAATAAATTCGGTTATTTTAGTTTGATTTTTAGAATATTGACGGAATATGGAGGCACATTGAAACGTATGTCGGTTTCAGAAATTTTCTCTGCCTGTGCAGTTACGGGACTGATTTTATCTGGATTATCCATAGTATTTTCATCTCTCCCTTTTTCCGATGACAAGCGAATGAGTGTAACAGGATCATCCTTAGTCGTATCGACTCTACAATTCCATAGATTGATAATTCCATCAGAAAACCCACTGCCCACATTCACAACTTTTACATACATCAACTTTTCCGAATCATCAATAGTCGTTGAGGCGAAAACTCCTTCGTACTGAGAATTTTCCCTCGCTTTACAGGAGAGATCAAGTTGCCCATCGAGATAACATTTTATGCTGTCGCCAACCACATCGACCTGAATATCATACCATCGGCCGGGTTCAACACTGAAACGCGTTCCATCGCATATTGGATTCCTGTTGCCATCAAAAGCCTGCTCCACATTATTGAGCGTATTGGTCCATCCGCCGACATTGTACCATAAATAATTGTCCACATCCTCCTGGCCGAACATCGCAATGAAGCCTTCCGCTCCAGCGAGCTTCTTAGCTTGAACCTTAAAGGTATACGTATCAGCATCAATGGGTTCCGGACATACAATCATGGCCGGCTGACTATTGCCCTGCTGCCTGACTTCATCGTTAGATATAGTCCAGTTTCCAAGGGCCTTATGCCATTGTGAAATATCACTCAATGGAATAGATCTGCCATTGATGATAAGTTGAGGATTACGGTATGTGGCATCAGTTCCCCATGTGGCGAAGCCTATGTGCTTGGTCTTTGATTTATCGGCCTCAACGGGTTTTGGCTTGGTCAGATTATATGTAAAGTCGGTTATTAGCACCTGCTTCCCTATGTTATTTGAAAAGAGGTTTTGTACGTAATATGATGGTGTACCCATTGCTTGCGAGGAATTGAAGCGAATCATATCCGGACGCCAACGTGCATCATTTTCATTCACGAATATTGGGGCGTAGGAGTTCATCACCACCATGTCCGCATTGTTTTCCATACCCATCATAAATACTGCCTCTCCCAGAGCAGCATTCAGATTTCCGTTTTCTCCGAAATTACTCGTGACAGCGTATTCTCCGACATATATGCGGGGTCCTGAACGATTGTAACTATCATACTTGTGGAATCTCTCTCCGAACCATTGCGGATTTCTATAATAGTGTTCGTCAACGATTTCGACGGGATAATCATTACGCCAGGATGGAGAATCCGTGGCCCATGATTCGACATTACCAATACATTTTACATAAGGATATTTCTTCTTGATGGCATTATAGAACTGGATATAGCGTTCAGGATAATGGTCACTCTGGTCAAAATTATCCTCCATACTGTAGTTATAATTCTCGTTGCCAATTTCGATATATTCAAGATTAAAAGGCTCAGGATGGCCGTTTTCAGCGCGCATTCGGCCATACTTTGTTGTTATATCACCATTAGCATATTCAAGTGCGTCGAGACATTCCTCGATCCATTCATCAATCTGATCGTAGGGAGTACATCCGCCGTGCCATATGCCGACATTGACTACAAATAGAGGTTTTGCTCCAAGATCTTCCGCGAGTTGTAAAAACTCATGAAAACCAATGCCATCGCTTGTACGGTATCCCCAATTTACATTCGGATGTCCTTCGCGTTGCTCAATTGGGCCGATGGTGCGCTTCCATCTGAATGCGTTGTCAGGACTATCCTGTCCTTCAACAAAACAACCCCCCGGAAAGCGCATGAAGCGAGGACGCATATCAGCGAGCATCTGAGCAAGATCGGGCCGCATGCCGTTCTCTCTATTTTTGAATGTGGGGGGGAACAAACTGACCACATCAAGTTGAATTTCCCCGGCTTTATCAGAAGTTAGGGTAAATTCAGCCTTCGGATCATTGCCTGTGGCAGTAATGGTAGTCGTATATTTTTTCCAATCCTTAGATAGTGCGACCCTCATTTTCGTTTCTCCGAGCGATTCGCCGGATGCAGATTGGAGCCGGGCAGTGATTGTCCCTTTGTAGCTCGTGGGGCTCTTAGCCCAGAAGGAAAGTTTATATTCTTTCCCTTCGACGGCATTCATACCCCAGAATCCTGCGTTGCGGATGCCATCGCCTTCATTATTTATTATGACCTTTAAAGCATTGTGCTGAACATTATTAAGTAAATCATCCTTCACTAATGACATTTCGGCATTACCTATGCTGAACCAGTTGCAAGGCACCGAATCGTCCTCAAACGAGCGATTTCTTATCAATTCAGCATATAGTCCACCATCGGCAGCATGATTAATGTCCTCATAGAAGATACCGTAATGAGTAGGGCCCACCATCGGGCCTCTTTTATCAGCATCGATGTTTATCACCACTTGTGCTGACACAGTGTTGGCCATAATCAACATTACGCCGGCAATGATTTGATTGAAGTTCATAATATATGGTGTTTCTGAGTAGGATATACTTAATAATCTTTTATCGGTCAGGATTATAATTCATATTATGCAGCATGTTAATTGTAATATTATAGTCCTGATACAACAGACCCAATTTCACTCCCAAAATCGGGTGTAAAATTGGGTATTTTGTCTTGCAACTTGATGCTCAAGCTGTATGGCGGAAAGACAGGGATTCGAACCCTGGGTACCCAAAGGGTACAACGGTTTTCGAGACCGTCCCGATCGACCACTCCGGCATCTTTCCAATGTCGTAGATTTTCTTATTCAGACCTGATGACAAAGGATGTCTATTCATTACGTTCGGTTAGAATCCTAACTGGGCGTTGTTATAGGTTACCTCTGTATTGCTCTCTTGCGTCTGCAAAATTACATCTTTTTTTTCGTTCTGACAAATATTATATCTGTCTTTACGAAAAAATCCCGTGGATTTGAATATTTTTCATTCCGTATCAATCCCGGTGTCAATATTTCGCCGAGTGTTCAGATAATTTTAACAATGACTGAAACGTATGGAGATTGTAATTGTTATATAATTATAATCATCATTATTATGGAAAAGGATAGAATCATACCTCCGTCGGAGCTAATAATAAATGAGGATGGAAGTGCTTTTCACATCCATCTTACTCCGGAGCAATTGCGTGACAATATCATATTTGTAGGTGATCCGGGCAGGGTTGACATGGTGGCATCATATTTCGATACTAAGGATTATGATGAGCAGAGCCGTGAATTTCATGCAATCGGAGGCACATATAAGGGTAAGCCTATCATGTGCATTTCACATGGTATCGGGCCGGATAACATAGAGATCGTAGTTACGGAGCTTGATGCTCTTGCCAATGTCGATTTCAATACACGAAAGGAGAATCCTGTCCATCGGACACTCAATATCGTGCGTATCGGAACATCCGGCTCCTTGCAAGAAGATTTGCACATAGGAGATTATGTGATAGCTGAAAAAGGCACTGGATTTGACGGTATCCTGAATTTCTATGCAGACCGTGATAAAGTATGCGACCTTGATTTTGAGCATAAGTTTATGGCGCATACCGGCTGGAACAAGACATGGGCCGCACCCTATACTGTAGAGGCAGATAGGGAACTTGTAGCCTGCATCGGGCGCGATGATATGATGCGTGGCTATACTATAGCAGCTGTTGGGTTTTATGCCCCGCAAGGGCGGCAAGTGAGGTTGAAACTGGCTGATCCTAATCTTAACGAGAAGATTGAGAGTTTCCGATATGATGGACGACCGATAACCAATTTTGAGATGGAATCGGCTTGTCTTCAAGGGATGGCAAAACTATTAGGCCATCGGGCCATGACAGTATGTTGTATCATAGCAGAGCGCAGAGCCAATAAGGCTGATACCGATTATAAGCCAAGACTCCGTAATCTTGTGGAGACTGTTCTGGATAGAATGGTGGAATTGCCTTATTGATAATAATTTGTAAATAAGTATAATTCAACCGGTCGGTTACTTCCCGGTCATGCTAATTCGTAGCGGGCACCGGGAAGTTTATTTATAATCCCATCAAATTCCATTTCGCTTAGAGTAGAAATCAATTCTTTTATTTTTATTCCCAGTCTAAGTTTCAGCTGATCGGCAGTGATAGGTGCAGATTCTTCACGCATGATTGAATAAATTTGTGAAGCAATTCCTTCCAATTCCGGAAATAAATTGCGCTCTTTCGGCAATTCCTTCATATCAAGAGGTTTCCAGCCGAGCATTTCAATAATATCAGCGGCACTTGTCAATAACTGCGCTTTTTGCTTTCTAATCAAGTGATTGCATCCGCTACTCATCGGATCGGTGGCTCTTCCCGGCAGCGCCATAACCTCTCTATTATTTATAAAAGCCTGATTGGCAGTGTTCATGGCACCGCCTTTAATTTCTGATTCCACTACTATGGTAAGTTCCGCGAGTCCGGCCACAATACGGTTGCGCAGAAGGAAATTATTTCGGTAGGGAGTTGTGCCTGAGGGATATTCCGAAACCAGAGCGCCACCGGAATTTAGTATTCTTTTGCCTAAATCCCGATTCTGGGCAGGATATATCATGTCGAGTCCATGCGCGAGAACGGCCACGGTAGGAAGATGATTTTCAATTGAGTATATATGAGCTGTGGCGTCTATACCGAATGCGAGGCCGCTCACCACCATCAGCTCCGGGAAATATATGGCCATATCAGCCAAAAATCCATTTACGAAGGAGGAGCCGTATTGGGTGCAACGGCGTGTGCCTACTAAAGCCAGAGAGTGTTCCGGATCCAAATCGGCATCACCGAGCACATAAAGCATCACAGGGGCATCATGCAATTCCGCAAGAAGAGGAGGATAATCATCATCACCGAGAAAGAAGCCCCTGATATTATGGCGATGCATGAAATCGACTTCCTTTCTTGCTTTTATCAACGCTTCCTGACGGGCTGAATCTTCGATGCGTAATTTGCGGGTAGCTCCCAATCTCTCGGTCAATTGCCGCATCCCGAGACTGAAAAAATCATCAAGTCCCACGCAATTCTCCTCCATGGCCCTTACAATAGCGGCGGAAGCTCCCGGAGTCAATGATATTGCGACCTTTTCGATCAATGCATCGTCCATGATATGCTAACGGATATATTTTCCGAAAACCGACATCAATTCGTCGCCCCTGCTTAATTTACCCCCTTTCAGGACAACAACGGTCACAATGCCTTCCGCACAGACTTCGCCATTTGATTTAATTATATCCTGATGGAATATGAACCGTGCTCCGCGCCGCTCGAGTCTCAGGCAGCTTATAAATGTGTCGCCCCCTTTCAATGAAGATTTATATTCTACCTCGATTTTGCGCACAACAACATCAAGACCCGAATTATGCATTGCTATGAACGACAGTCCGGCATCACTGCAAAATTTATGGCGGGTATGCTCCATATAATGAAGGTAGTTCGCATTATTGACTATTTGTTCGCAATCAAGCTCATAGTCCCTGACCTCCATATCCATTATGAAACAATATTTCTTACGGCTATCTTTTAATATTCTCATATCATGAAGTTTTAATCCTGTCGACCCATTCTCCTAATTCCTTAAAATCGCCATCATCATCGAATGCGTCGAAGGGTACATACAGGAATCCTTTATTCTTTCCTGCCAAAGATATGTACCCGCCCGACGGTTTTAGCTCCCACCCTTTAATTTCACGAGGTGTGAATACTTCTTCGCGAGTCCTGCAGTCGTCTTTTCCCGGTTCCTTTTCTTTTTTACTATCGGTAGGATTATCAGCCGACTGCTCTGCTTCATTATCTTTTGCCTCACGTATATAGAGCGTAACGATAAGATTATTATCCCTTACGGCAACTGTATGCGCCAATCGATTGATGAAGCATTCTCTGCTTAATGCGTGAACGTAATAAAGCAAACCGATGATCATGGGCATGATTATCAATACCACCATCAAGGCCATTAATGCAATCCGCAGATCAAATATTAAGCCGAGAAAGATTCCGACAACACCAATGGCTGCTATAATCCATGCCCACCACGGCATGAAGCGGATGAAAAGCTCTGACGCAAATCGGCCGGAGTCCATTCGATGGATTTCGCTAATTTTTCCGGGATCTCGCATCTCTTAAAGCGGATTCTCGCACGTATGTGTCGTGATTCTTAGACCGGAGTTGCTGAACATACCCTGATCCATCTGGATCATATAGTAATGTCATGTCGATGTATTTTATTTTCCCTGGTTTTCCTGCTCCAAACACTTCATCACGCTTGCGCTTAGCTTCATCAGCAAGCCGGGAATGCCCGGTGGTGGAATCTCCTTGCAATCCCTCGTCAATGCCATCCTGCTGACATCTTACGGCCTTTATCTCGGCAACAGGAGGATATCCCAAACCTGTCCACATTATATATTCTTGGGATACAAAAGAGGAATCGGCGACTTCAGAATTTTTAAGTGGACGGCAACCTTCTATGGCGATGGTGGCGGTGGATTTAAAGCGGGGAATGAAATCCTCATCTTTAAGACTTTTATCGCCATCATATGAATAGTCGTGCTTGGTGCCGTCATGATAGAAGGTGCGGCTGAGATACTCGGTAAGCACTTCAGGAGTTACAGCCTCTTCATCCACATAGGGTTGTAGCATATTTTCAGCATTGGCTTCCCTGATGAAACCATACCCTTCGTTTGGCCTTCCTGAATGACTGTAGTTAGTCCTCACCAGGATCCCTTTTTCTGAGTCCTTAAGGTTAAATCGTTTATATGAATGATTATTTGTTTCAAAATAAGCACCTTCGCCGGATGCGTCGATTACGCCAAAATTGGCCTCCACTCCCATTGGGCGTGGATATTTATCAAGTAGCTCTGCAAAGTCATCAACTGTTCGGCAGGTCTTCAATGCTTTTGTCATGAGAAAACCTTCCTTATCCATTTTCGATTCGGCCACCTTGTCGTCCTTAATGTTGTAGGAAGCTGTGTTCATAACTGCGAAACCAACCTCATTCATCCCCATCCAGGCCTCCTTCAGTTTCCTGTCGGCAGCATTGAATAGAGCCACATATCCATATTCTCCCTTTTCCGGTGCGACATATTCTATTTTATTATCCGTATTGCTTGTGTCTCTATGTTTCCATAGGATGGGGCGTCCCGTAGGATTCAGTTTAGCAGAAATAATAGCAGACGTGCATCCTAATGCCTCAAAAGAAGATGCTAATAAAATAAGAATTATGGATAACAACGGGATTATTCGCATGACAAGGGTAATATTAAGTTCCTGCGTGGCAGGCAACCGCCACGCAGGATGAAGTATCAGTCGAGCTTGTGAATCACGAGGCCTGAACGGAGTTTAGGTTCAAACCAGGTAGTCTTGGGAGGCATGATATTCCCGGAATCCGCTATATCCATGAGCTGTTGCATAGTCACGGGGTATAATGCAAGAGCCATTGCCATTTCCCCTGAATCAACACGGCGTTTCAGCTCGCCGAGACCCCGGATTCCTCCTACGAAGTCGATGCGTTTGTCACTCCGGAGATCGGTTATTCCGAGCAAATCGTGGAGGATGAGATCGCTGGAAACGGTCACATCAAGAACGCCGATCGGGTCGCTGTCATTGTATGTGCCGGGTTTAGCGGTCAAGGAGTACCATTTGCCGTCAAGGTAAAGAGAGAAATTATGGAGAGCGGCAGGGGTATATATTTCAGTACCCTTCTCCTCTACAACAAAGTTTTGTGCCAACTTGGCAAGGAATTCCTCCGGAGTCATTCCATTGAGATCCTTCACCACTCGGTTATAGTCGATAATCCTGAGATGCGATGCCGGGAATGCAACAGCCATGAAGTAGTTATATTCCTCATCACCACGGTGATTTTCATTGTTGTTGGCCTTTTCGGCTCCCACAAGAGCGGCGGCGGCTGAACGATGGTGACCGTCGGCGATGTAGAGGTTCGGAATCTTTTCAAATTCTTCTGTGATTCGCTTGATAGTTTCATCGTCGTTTATTACCCATAGGGTATGGCCGAAACCGTCGGGAGCCACGAAATCATATTCGGGAGTCTCTTTAGTTACCTTGCGGATAATCTCCTCGAGAACTTCATTGTCGGGGAATGCGAAGAATACGGGTTCGATGTTTGCGTTGTTGCAACGAACATGCTTCATGCGGTCTTCTTCCTTATCACGGCGGGTAAGCTCATGCTTCTTGATGCGTCCTTCCATATAATCGGGTACCCATGCTCCTATTACAAAGCCATATTGAGTACGTCCGTCCATAGTCTGGGCGTAAATATAGTAACTCTCCTTCTCATCCTGGCGCAACCAGCCTTCCTTTTGGAATTTGTTGAAATTTTCGACAGCTTTGTCGTATACGGCGGGATGATGTTCATCGAAACCAACTTCAAAGTCGATTTCCGGTTTGATGATATGATAAAGGCTCTTGGGATTGCCTTCTGCCTCGGCGCGAGCTTCGTCGCTGTTAAGTACGTCGTAGGGGCGGCTTGCCACTTCTTCCACCATCTCTTTTGGAGGACGGACACCTTTGAATGGTTTAACTCTTGCCATTTGGTTATTAGATTTAAGTTATTGTGAGTTAACTGATTTTTTGAGGGGTTATAGAATTGCGTATCAAAAAGGGAGTTCCTTTCTTTTATCGCAATGCAAAATTAGCAACTCCGTAGGATATTTCCAAATAAAATAACATTTCATATCAATCAAAGCACTCAGGATAAGGTTATGGTGCATTCATTTCATTTAGACAGGAGAATGTATTCGATATAGGTGATACGGAATTGAAAGAATTTGAGACATGAGAAAAAATGGGGTTACATAAAGCCAATGTATTAAAAGATGTCGGATAGTGTTGTATAAGCATATTTATTAATTTTGCAAAAAATAATTATGATATGAAACAAAAGCTATTAACCCTGCTCCTTACATTGCTCACAGTCGCTCCGGCTTGGGCATTAGAGACAATGACTGTAAACGGTCAGTCGCGTACTTATTTATTGCATAAGCCGCAGAATCTCCCTGACAATGCCCCTCTCGTAATCGCCTGCCATGGTATGAACCAGAGTGCCGACTGGCATAACAACAATTCTAAGTGGGCAGCCGTAGCGGATACTGCCAATTTCCTGCTTGTATTTCCAAATGGAATAAATAATGCATGGGATATAGGAGGTACACGTGACACTAACTATGTTCTTGCCATAATCGACAAAATGGCGCAGGACTACAATATCAACAGGAATCGGGTCTATCTCACAGGATTCTCCATGGGAGGTATGTTCACATACCATTGTGCTAACATGATTCCTGAACACATTGCTGCTTTCTGTCCAGTAAGCGGATACCCGATGGGAGAGAAGAAAGCAGTGAGTTCTCGTCCTGTTCCGATCATGCACTTTCATGGTACAGGAGATGATGTATGCGTTTTTTCTGGAGTTCAACCCACTTTGGATGCGTGGATTGACCGGAATAAATGTAACACGACGCCTAATGTAACAAATCCTTACGGACATATGAATACGAAACTCTCCCGCTGGCTTGACGGACTTGACGGAGTAGAAGTAGCCCTTATGGCGTTCGATGGCAAGGGGCACTGGCAGTCGGAAGATCCGAACTTTGCAATCACGGCAAGCGAAGCATGGAACTTTATGAACCGTTGGAGTCTCGGACCTGATGCTCCGAAAGTAACACGAATCGATCCTGAGGACGGCTCGTTTGATCTTCCTGAATCCGGATTGACGGTTAATGTGGATTTTAATGAGAAGGTGGAAGCAACCGGGGTTACAGCTTCATTGAAAAGCTCGAAAGATGAATGTAATCTGGAAGTCGCCCTTTCCTCTAACGGCGGTCTGACCTTGACAATGCCTTCCGATAAAACTCTCATCAAAGGCACATATAAACTAAATATTGGTAACGTAAAGGGGGAAAACGGGGGGATATTGAAGAAATTCAACGCAACTTATGTCATAGGAGTTGAGGAAGTAGGCGAGCATCTTGCCATTGATACCATTTTTGCTCCGAATTGGAGAGCGGAGCAGGGGTTAGTGGGCGAAGGAATCCCAACCGGCTGGTATCGCATTCATCATTCCTCAAACGGAGATAAAGATGAGAAAGGCTCCGGAGAGGCCAACACCGGATGTGCACGGATGAAATATTTCCCTCAGGGTGGTGATTTTTCAGAAGGATTCTACCTAAGCGCGAGAAATTTCGACCGATGTGACATTACTTATGGAAAATATGATGATCATCGTCTGCATCTGAAAGAGGGGGAATATACCATCACATTCAACTCAATATTTTGGAATCCGGGAACCATGAATGCCAATTCCAAATTTGAATTTGCCGTAAATAATCTGAATGGAGATCCTGTGCATAGATTCGGCAATCTGCCTTCGTCCGGCAATCAGGATGAGGACAGCAGTAAACCAATTGTCGGCTCAACCTCCCATGAATTGGAATTTTCAATTACGACAGAGGCCGATTATCTGATTAATTTTGCAATGACAGAAGGGTGGAATGCCGTGATATTTGGTAATATAATGCTTTGTTCAGCTACCTCGGCCGCGGAAAGATACAAAGGCACATTCCTAAGATATCATGCGGCCGCAAAATCCCTATATGAGTCTATCAAGGATGAGCGTGGAGCGGAGGCGTCAGTCGTTGAGCTCAAAAGGGTAATCGATAAATATGAAGGATTCGTATCTACATCTCCAACCCTCTATACAGCCGCTACAAATGAAATTCGGGCAGCAATGGAAGCGGCTGTGCCCGGTTCCGGAATAAATGAGATCGCAGAAAGCATTTTCCCGGTATCAATTGAATATTATGATCTTTCTGGCCGGCGACTGATGAAAGCACCGAAAGGGATATCGATTAAGAGGGTGACATATTCAGATAATACCGTTCACACCCGGAAATGTATAACCAGATGAGCTAAACGGAGATGAAAAAAAAGATACTCATATTTAGGGTGTTAATAGTTGCGGTTGCTTTCAGTGCCAACTGCACTCCCTTGCAGTTATGGTATAATCAACCGGCTAATAACTGGAATGAGGCATTACCGATCGGGAACTCTCATTTAGGCGGAATGATTTTTGGAGGAATCCAGAAAGATGAAATTCAGCTTAATGATGAGACTCTTTGGGGAGGAGGACCACACCGCAATGATGCACCGGCGGCAAAAGCCGAATTGCAGAGAGTAAGGGATCTGATTTTCTCCGGCGATTCCCAAGAAGCCATGAGGATTGTAAATGAAGTTTTCATGACTCCCAGAAACGGGATGCCATATCAGACAATAGGAAGCCTTTATCTGAATTTCGGGCATGAAAAGGTAAATGATTATAGAAGGAATCTCGATATCTCCAGTGCGGAAGCCGGAGTGACCTATACAAGCAATGGTGTAAAATACAAGCGAGAATATGTAGCCTCAATGGATGAAGACGTAATGATTATACGTCTCTCTGCGGATAAGAAGGATGCCCAGAGCTTTACAGCCACTTTTGCCTCTCCATTAAAAAATTCGGTCACGGCCAAAGGGTCACGGATGCAAATCAATGTAGCCGGCAGCGATCATGAAGGTGTTGAAGGGAAAATAAAGGATGTAACGCTCATTGATTTTGTGACAAAAGGAGGGACAGTCAAGGGTGCCGGAGATTCAATCGTTGTAAATGGTGCTGATGAAGTAATAATTTACATAACATCCGCCACAAATTTTGTTGATTATACGACTGTGAATGGAGATGCTTTGGGAAAAGCAAGGTTGGCTATGAAGAAGGCAAAATTGAAGCATCCGGATGCCTTGATAGCCGCGCATAAGGCTAAATACGCGCAACAATTCGATAGAGTCAGCCTCTCCCTCGGCACTTCCTCCGATAAAGAAAATCTTCCGACCGACCGCAGAATCCTGGAATATGCCGGAGGGGAGGATACCGCTCTGGAGGCTCTTTTGTTCCAATACGGCCGATACCTGCTGATTTGCAGTTCTCAACCGGGTGGACAACCGGCGAATCTTCAAGGCATATGGAATCGAGAACCTCTTGCCCCTTGGGATGGAAAGTACACTACCAATATAAATCTGGAGATGAATTATTGGCCGGCAGATGTGACAAACCTTTCAGAATGTAATGAGCCATTATGGAAGATGCTTGAAGAGCTTTCGGACTCCGGACATCATACGGCAAAAGATATGTACGGCTGCCGAGGATGGGTGTTACATCATAATACCGACATATGGCGCTCAACCGGCCTTGTGGACGGAGCCTTCTGGGGAATGCTCCCAACCGGAGGTGCATGGCTTGCAACTCATCTGTGGCAACACTATTTATATACAGGAGATAAGGAATTTCTGGTACGCGCTTATCCTGTGATGAAAGGCGCGAGCCAATTCCTGATGGATTATATGGTAGAACATCCGCGCTACGGATGGCTTGTGACAGTACCCTCAAATTCTCCCGAGCATGGTCCGATATATGGAGAAGACATATCTAAATCTTCATTGGTGGCGGGGCCAACGATGGATAATCAGATTGCATTTGATATTTTTGACAGCACAACAAAAGCGGCCGGGATTTTAGGAGTCGATAAAGAATTTGCCGATTCGGTGGCTTCATGCCTCAAGCAGCTTCCTCCCATGCAGATAGGACGATATAATCAGCTTCAGGAATGGCTTGAGGATTATGATAATCCCGATGATAAGCACCGGCATATCTCACATGCATATGGTCTATATCCGGGTACTCAGATTTCGCCATATCGCCATCCTCGGTTATTCCAAAGTATGAGGAACACTCTCATTCAACGTGGTGACGAGGCCACCGGATGGTCGATTGGATGGAAGGTTAATCTATGGGCTCGGCAACTTGACGGCAATCATGCGTATACGATTGTGAAGAATCTATGTAAGGATCGGTTATATCCCAATATGTTCGATATGCACCCTCCATTCCAGATCGACGGCAATTTTGGCTACACAGCCGGAGTGGCCGAAATGCTTATGCAGAGTCACGATGGAGCATTACATCTGCTTCCTGCTCTTCCCGATGCATGGATCGCCGGGAAGGTTATAGGACTTCGAGCTCGCGGTGGCTTTGAAGTGGATATTCAATGGAATAACGGTCAGCTGCAGGATGCCACCATTCATTCGACGTTAGGCGGCCTCCTGCGTATCCGTAGCTATATACCACTTTCAGGTGAAGGATTGAGTGAGGCAACAGGGGAAAACACAAATCCTCTTTATCAGGTTTCAGAAATCAAACAGCCGCTCACATCCCCCGAAATCAAACCGGAGTATCCTGAATTAAAACGAATATATGAATATGATGTGATGACCTCTCCAGGTCAGGACATCTATATAACTCGATATTGAATCACGCTGTCAATGGATTCATTCAGCTGAATTACGACTTTAACCTGTTATTAATAATAAGGGGATGTGGATTTGTAATGTCCGCATCCCCAAATAGTTTAGGTAATCAGGTTGATTTCAGGTTAAAGGAATAATTATTTGCTCATTCCATCAATAGGCAGGATATGTCCTTCACCGTCATATTTAAGTTCGCATACTTTTAAGCTGCGAAGCCATGATTTTCCCCCTGATGGTGCGCTGTCGTGGTGGAAGAGGTACCATTTCCCGTCATATTCTACGATGCAATGGTGAGTGGTCCATCCTTCCACCGGGGTAAGGATTTCTCCTTGATATACGAAGGGTCCGTAAGGATTATCTCCGATTGCATAACAAAGGAGATGACTATCGCCTGTGGAATATGAGAAGTAATATTTCCCATTGTATTTGTGCATCCAGGAGGCTTCAAAGAAACGGTGAGGATCGTCAGCGCGAAGAGGATTGCCGTTTTCATCCACCACTTGAATCGGGCGTGGTTCTTCTGCAAACTGAAGCATATCTTCAGTCAGTTTCACGCATCGGCTCGGGAGTGAGGGCTCGGCGCCTTCGGGAAGCTCGGCATATTCAAGAGCCTTATTGTCACGGTATCGCTGCAACTGCCCTCCCCAAAGACCTCCGAAATAAAGGTAATAACCATCCGGCTCCTTCAGCACGCATATATCCATTGAATAACTTCCTCGGATAGGATCAGGCTGTGGAATAAATGGCCCTTCGGGCTTATCGGCTATGGCAACTCCGATGCGAAAAATATCATTGCGGTCCTTCAGCGGGAAATATAGATAATATTTACCGTCTTTTTCAGCACAGTCACAGTCCCAGAGCTGTCGCCCGGCCCATGGTATGTCGGCTACATCAAGGGCTTTGCCGTGATCAGTGACTTTACCGGTCATAGGGTCGCCATCGATAGAAAGGACGTGCATATCTTTCATCTGATAAGCATCGCCGTTATCGTTCTCATTGTTGTCGCATTCCCAATCGTGCGAGGGATAGATATAGATCTTTCCATTGAATACATGGACACTTGGATCAGCCATGTAATCCTCGGGAAATAGATAACGCTTTGTGGGTTTCTGAAGTTCCATATGTAATTAATTTGGGGTCTTCGTATTGCTTATTTCTTCTACCATAAACGGTTTCATATTCCCTTTGCGGTCAAACGGGAGAGGATAATCCGTGCGTCCGAACATTGGCCAATTGTTACGCCATGACATTCCGTCGTGAGTACCCCAGAAAGTGATTCGGGAAATTTTGTCTGAATTACGTTTATAAATGTCGAAAATTTTTGCCATGCGCGAGTTCCATTTGCGGGATGCATTCTCCGGAAGTCCATTTTTGTATGGATTGAAGCTATCGCGCAGACGAAAACGGTCGGCCACATTTGCACCTTGTTTGATCGTGGGGAGCGCACTCAGATCCAGTTCTGTAATCATGACATCGACGCCGGCATCTCCAAATGCCTTAATCGATTTTTCATATTCCTTGAGATTGGGATAATCCATTCCCACATGGCTCTGCATTCCTATGCCGTCGATGCGTATGCCACGATCCTTCAGATCCTTGATTATACGGAGATATGCCTCGCGTTTTTTCGGCAGTGCCATTGAGAAATCATTGATATATAACTCAGCATCCGGATCGGCTTCGTGTGCCACTTGAAAAGCGAAAGGGATGAATTCTTCTCCCATAATGAGATAGAAAGGTGAGCGACGATAGGAGCCGTCATCTTCGATAGCCTCATTCACGACGTCCCACCCATGAATCTTGCCTTTATAGCGGGTAACTATTGTAGTGATATGGTCGCGCAGCCGGCTCTTCAATTCATCGGCTGATACGAAATTGCCGGAGTCATCGAATGGGAACCAGGGGGCCAGCTGTGAATGCCAGACGAGACAATGTCCTATTATTGCCATGTCATTTTCCACACCGTAGTCTACGAATCGGTCTGCGTCCTTCCAGTAATAAAAATCCTTGGTGGGATGAATTTTTTCACACTTCATGCAGTTCTCTGCCACAATTGAATTGTAATGCAGTTTCACAATCGAGTCAGCGATATGGTCGCGCCCGTTAATATGGCCTACGGGTATCGCTGCACCTATGAGGAATTTATCCTTAAAGTGAGATTTCATTGTCGGCACATTGCTCGATTGAGCCATGCAAGAGGCTGCCGCTGCAAGTGCAAACACCGACAATGCGGTCCTTAATGTTTTCATATGGAATCTTTCGTATTAGATATGAAGTTTATGCGTTTTTGGTTCTTTCTTCTATTTTCCGGTTGATGCTGTCGATCACATCGTCGTCGAGTTCATATTTTGAGATGATGAACATTGCGAGAAGAAGAAGGGCCGCGGGAATTATAGCCACAAGCCACAGGATTCCCTGGCAGGCGAGGGGAGTCTGGTCAGGAAGTTTATTGTCGAACCCCACGAAAGCCAAAACCAAGCCGGGGACAACTCCGCCCAGGGCCATTCCGGCCTTATAGAAAATACCAGTAAGGGCGTTGACGATTCCGGAGATGCGACGTCCGTGAGTGTATTCTCCATAGGAGATAACTTCGGGTACAAGAGCCCACATATATCCGGTGGCAACGATTACTCCGGTCGACTTAATGAATTGGGCAATATATACAAGCCACATCTGGCTGCTGAGCTCCGGAATCATGGAGATAAGGTACAACATCGCCATTCCTACTATAGCTATGGAGAGAAATATATAGAACATCCCTTTCTTACCAACCATTTTTTTGATTGCCGGAATCATCGGCATGAATATGAAAGCGGGAATGGACCCGAGCCCCATGAAAATTGAAAGTTCGCCTGCCGATCCATGAAGATTATAATTTATGTAATATGCGCCAGCGGCGTTCCCCACAGCCATCATTGCGAACGCCGTGATGAAGAAGAAGGCAAGTACGCGCAGAGGGCGGTTATGGACAAATTCCATCCAGAGATCGGAGACCTTTACATTGGCCGTCTCTTTCTTATCCATTACCACACGCTCTTTGCACTGTGAGAAACAGAATATCAGGAGAGCCATGCCGATGATGGCGTATATCGTCATTGTGGCAAGCCATGCGCTATCGTGAGTTGACATATCCTCGGTTTCTGCCGGATCGAACCATTTAAGGACGATAGGAATACCCATTCCGACTGCAAGACCTCCGACATTGGCCATGAACATCCGGACGGATGTAAGTTTGGTGATCTGATCTGTATCGCGTGTAAGGGAAGCGTTTAGTGCCCCGTAGGGGACGTTAACGAGCGTATAGCACATCGAGAGTCCAACGTATGTGATATAGGCATATAGCAATGAGCCGGAAAAGCCGTTCCAGAAGCAGAGGATGGCGAATCCTGAGAGGGGAATACCGCCGAGGATAAGATATGATCTGTATTTACCCATCTTCGGGTCATGCTTATCAACAAATGTTCCCACCAACGGATCCCATATCACATCTATGATCCGGACAATCAGAAACATTACCGCGGCCACGGCCGGATTCAGACCATACACATTGGTATAGAAGAAGAGAAGGTACATGCTGATCGTCTGATATATCAGATTCTGGGCAAGGTCACCGGATCCAAATCCGATGCATTGAAGCATGGAAAGTTTGTAGAAGCCTTTGGCTTCATCGCTCTGCTGTGTTGAAATCTGTGTTTCCATATAAGTGCTATTGTTAGCCTCATATTGGCCGATAAGGCCCATATATGATGTTAGATATATTTATCGTAATTATGTCGCAAAATTAATGAATATCATACATCGGTTGATGCATCTATGTTACAACTCCTTTCCATTTTGGTGATAATGGAAATTTCAAGTCGCATAGATGTTAAGATTCGTAGCATCCGGCTGAAATCGTACGCTATCCAGTCCTTTACTACCTGTATGTTGAAGATTGTGATATTTAAGGTGCTAATAATCAGTCTATACAAGTAATTTCAAACATCTCGATGTATTGGCCGGACACATACGAATCCGTATTCTTGATACAAATATGAATGCTCTTGAAACGAATTTTGGAGTGCCGGTTACTAAAGAAAAAATCATGGGAACATCATTTGGTTGTCGTACATCATAATTTTTTGTAATTTTGTAGTCGAAGTTCCACAGAATATAAACGAATCACAATAGATAATCGAAAAATGTATTTATTAGGTTATGATTTAGGGACCTCGTCCGTAAAAGCGGCTCTGGTGGATGCCTCGAGCGGAGAATGCATAGCTTCAGATTTCTTTCCAAAGCGTGAAGCTCCGATAAAGGCCGTCAAACCCGGATGGGCTGAGCAGGATCCCAATGACTGGATTGCGTATCTTAAGGAAGCCACGGCCTCGGTTATTGCAAAAGCCGGTATAAAGCCGGAAGAAATAAAAGCTATAGGCCTTTCATACCAGATGCACGGACTTGTGGCTATTGATAAAGATGGAAAACTACTCCGTGATTCAATTATATGGTGCGATTCGCGTGCAGTCGGTTATGGCGAAGAGGCCTTTCGTGAACTTGGAGCCGAACAGTGCCTTAGCCATCTATTAAATTCTCCCGGCAATTTCACTGCGGCAAAACTGCAATGGGTAAAAAGGAATGAGCCGGAAGTTTTCGAGAAGATATATAAAGTAATGCTTCCGGCCGATTATGTGGCCTATCGCCTTACCGGAGAAATTTGTACGAATCCTGAAGGATTGTCCGAATATATGTTATGGGATTTCAAGGAGAATGGTCCTGCACATTTCCTCATGGATTTCATGGGTTATGATCATGACATTTTCCCTAAAGTGCAACCCACCTTCTCGGAGCAGGGCAGAGTAACCGCGAAGGCGGCCAAGGAATTCGGATTAGCCGAGGGTACTCCCATCACTTATCGCGCCGGGGATCAGCCTAATAATGCACTATCGTTAAATGTATTCAATCCAGGGGAAGTTGCCTCTACAGCAGGTACTTCAGGAGTGGTTTACGGAATAAATGGCGTTGTGGATTATGATCCAAAATCGCGCGTGAACAACTTTGCTCATGTCAATCATACATCCGAGGCACCCCGCATCGGCGTGATGACCTGCATTAACGGAACCGGAATACTTAATTCATGGTGCAAGAGAAACATCGCCCCTGAGGGTTGCTCATACGATGAGATGAATATGCTTGCCGCCGAGATTCCGGTTGGAAGTAATGGCGTTTCTGTGTTGCCATTTGGCAATGGAGCAGAGAGAGTTCTGGAAAATAAAGAGATAGGGTGTTCATTCCATGGAATCAACTTCAATATCCATGATCGCAGGCATCTATTACGAGCCTCACAGGAGGGTATAGTATTCTCCTTCATGTACGGCATGGAGATAATGGAGAAGATTGGTCTCGATATTAAAAATATCCATGCAGGCAACGCAAATATGTTCCTGAGCCCGGTGTTCAGGGATACTCTTGCCTCTGTATCGGGGGCAACCATAGATCTCGTGGATACCGATGGAGCGGCCGGCGCGGCAAAAGGCGCGGGGATAGGAGCCGGTATCTACAAGGATAATAATGAAGCCTTCGGAACCCTCAAGACAATTGCGACCATTCATCCTGCTGCCGACAGAGCACCCTACCTGGAGGCATACGAGCGATGGAAAGAATATCTGTCCAAAGAATTAAACTAATTAACACTAATATACAAACCCAATAAAAGACACAACTTTATGGCACGTAAGGAATATTTTCCCGGCATAGGGAAAATCAAGTTCGAAGGCACAGAGTCCTACAATCCCATGGCCTACCGTTACTACGACGCAGAGCGCGTTGTTCTCGGCAAACCGATGAAAGAATGGCTTAAATTCGCAATGGCCTGGTGGCACACATTGTGCGCCGAAGGTGGTGACCAGTTCGGTGGAGGCACCAAGAAATTCCCGTGGAATGAAGGCCCGGATGCCATGACAATCGCAAAGCAGAAGGCTGACGCCGGATTTGAAGTTATGGAGAAGCTCGGAATTGAGTATTTCTGCTTCCATGACACTGACCTTATCGGCGATCTCGGTGAAAATATTGAGGATTATGAAGCCCGCTTGAAAGAGATTACGGAATATCTCAAAGGTCTAATGGCCGAAACCGGCATCAAGAACCTATGGGGTACAGCCAACGTATTCGGTAATGCACGTTACATGAATGGTGCGGCTACAAATCCTGATTTCGATGTTGTAGCCCGCGCAGCCGTTCAGATAAAGAATGCAATTGACGCCACGATCGCCCTCGGAGGCTCAAACTATGTGTTCTGGGGTGGTCGCGAAGGATATATGAGCCTGCTCAACACTGATCAGAAGCGTGAGAAAGAGCATCTTGCCACAATGTTGACAATGGCTCGTGACTATGCACGTGCAAAAGGCTTCACCGGCACATTCCTTATCGAGCCCAAACCAATGGAACCCTCCAAGCATCAGTATGATGTCGATACAGAGACTGTTGTAGGATTCCTTAAGGCACACGGCCTTGAGAAAGACTTTAAGGTAAACATTGAGGTGAACCATGCAACCCTTGCCGGTCATACCTTCGAGCATGAACTTGCAGTGGCTGTAGACAATGGCATGCTCGGCTCAATCGATGCCAACCGTGGAGACTATCAGAACGGCTGGGACACTGATCAATTCCCCATCGATAACTATGAGTTAACCCAGGCTATGATGCAGATTATCCGGAACGGCGGTCTTGGAAACGGCGGTACGAATTTCGATGCAAAGACCCGTCGCAACAGCACCGATCTTGAGGATATCTTCATTGCCCACATCGCTGGTATGGATGCAATGGCCCGCGCTCTTCTCTGCGCGGCCGATGTGCTTGAGAAGTCGCCTTATAAGAAGATGCTCGCCGACCGCTACGCTTCTTTCGATTCCGGAGAAGGTAAGAAATTTGAAGATGGTGCTCTTTCGCTTGAGGATCTCGTGGCATATGCAAAGACACAACCGGAGCCTAAGGCCACTTCAGGAAAGCAGGAGCTTTATGAGGCAATCATCAATATGTACGCATAAAGCATTAAGCAGGTCGACTTAATCGATCGAGTTCTCTATAAGAATGAAACGAAGGGATGTGTCTTGACCGGCGCATCCCTCACTATTTTTCATTGCCTCATCTTCTTCAATCTGCCTCTTGACTGTTTAAGCAAATTTTATGCTCTTAATTTTACCTATTGATAATAATAAAATCAAGCCATTTTATTAATTTTGCAAAAACAACAGGAAGTATTAAGGAATTTACCATGGAGCCTCACATTTCATCTGAATCAATCGACAAAACTACACTTGGCCGTCCGGATTATGACCGAATCATTACTGAAAGGTCTGAACATATATATGATGTGTTATCAAGTCGGGAATCTCCGGAAAATATGGAGAGGGTAAAAGCTGCGTTTGAACTCGCAAGAAAAGCTCATGACGGTCAGGAACGTAAAGGTGGTGATCCTTATATACTTCATCCGATAGCCGTAGCCAATATCGTTGCGGAAGATCTAGGAATGGATGCCAACATGGTGATTGCAGCTTTTCTGCATGATGTGGTGGAGGATACGTCTTATACAATAGAAGATATAAGGGAGCGTTTCGGTGAGGATGTAGCATTTCTTGTCGGGGTTGTGACAAAAAAGCAGACTGCTGATTATGAAATGTCGAAACAACTTGATAATTACCGGCAGATTTTAGCTTCAGTGCAATATGACATTCGCGCCGTACTGATAAAACTTGCCGATCGGCTTCATAATATGCGGACACTTGAGTCGATGAAGCCCGAAAAGCAAATGAAAATTGCCGGAGAGACGGATTATTTCTATGCGCCCCTTGCAAATAGGCTGGGATTATATCATATTAAAACCGAGCTTGAGAACTTGTCATTCCGCTTCCGGTGTCCGGATGAATATGAGCAGCTGGCATCGCAATTGGTTAAACACGTGGAAGCCAATCGCGAAAATCTCGAGACCTTCCGGATGCAGATTTCAGATGCTCTTGAAAAAGCCGGGATTAAGGCGCGAGTGAAAGTCGACTTTAGAAGCCCATTCAGCCTATGGCGAAAAATGCATAAATACGGGGATGATTTCAACCACCTTAAATACCGACATTTCATAGACGTTGTTTTCGATGAATCGACCACTGAATTATCGGAAAAAGAGATGGCCATGCGCATTTATTGTGTGCTAACTGATAGATTCCGTGAGAAGCACGCCGGTATGACCAATTATATAGACTCCCCGAAAGAGAATGGTTATCAAAGCCTTCATGTCAAATTGCTTCCAGACTTTGCCCGATGGCAGGAAGTCCATATCAGCAGTGAGAGAATGGAAACCCAGTCTCGCCTTGGTTATCTTGCTGAGAAGGGGGGAGAAAAGAATATTCAGAGATGGATAGATAAATTCAGATCGGTCTTAAAAGAGGCCATGGATAATTCCGAGCGTAAGGAGAGGTACATGGAAGATATTGTATCATCGTTTTATAATGATGACATCCAAGTATTTACTTCCTCCGGAGAAAAGATCATACTGCCTCAGAATTCTACAGTACTGGACTATGCCTATGAAATGGGGGAGGAAGTAGGGAATCACGCTAAATATGCCAGAATCACCGGATTCCTTTATCCTGTCACAGCCCCGTTGCGGCGTGGGGATGTGGTGGAGGTATTTACGGATAATCACTCTACTCCTGACAATGACTGGGAAAATTATATACATACCTATAAGGCAAGAAAAGCCTTGCGTAAATACAGGGAATCGTTGCCACGCCCGAAATATGAGCGGTGCGAATATTGCCATCCCATTCCGGAGGAGGAAGTGATTGGCATCAGGAATCATTACGTTCCATCGCATATCACCGTGCATAAGCGCGACTGCAGAAATGCCATAAGCCTGGCATCATCTTATGGAGATGATGTTGTGGAAGTGGACTACCGGGCTGATGATACATTATATCCTGTTGCATTATCAGTAAAAGCTATCGATCGTCATCATCTTCTGATCGATCTTGTGGATTGTATTACAAATACACTGAATCTATCGATGGATTCATTCAATACTAAGACAGAGCGGAACATCGTAGAATGCCGGATTCAATTTAAAGTACATTCTTATTCTGAGCTTCGCACGATCATCAATCATATATCGGAGATAGAATGCGTTGATGAAGTGAAACGCATAGCCGACTAATTTACCAATTAATATTTCTTGTCAAAGCCCGGCGTTATCCGGGCATTGACGGTTTATGAAATTATTGGTTCCAATATTCGTATTCGTAACAGTGAATGTTCGATTATGTAATTTTTTAGAAAAAGAATTATACGAATTTTAATGTTATATCATAAAAAAATTATAATTTTGTATCCGTTAATCTAACTCTATTGTCATGAAAGCCCGGTACGATTTTATATGTGTTATTCTTCTATGTCTCATAACAGGAATATTCAATTCTGAAATTAATGCCACCCGTATAGTACGTCTATTTAATTCGCCTGAGATGCTATCCTCGTCATATAATGGAATAACGCGGGATGGCTATGGATTTCTATGGGTAGGAGTAGATAGAGGAGTAATGCTTTTTGACGGCAATAGAAGCGTATATTTCAGGAATGATCCTAATGATTCTACATCCCTATCTGATAACCGCGTTTTGCGGTTGATGACCGATTCACAAGGCAGGGTGTGGGTTGGTACGGCTAACGGACTC
Organism: Bacteroidales bacterium GP1; assembly: GCA_001701105.1. Taxonomy (GTDB): domain Bacteria; phylum Bacteroidota; class Bacteroidia; order Bacteroidales; family Muribaculaceae; genus Lepagella. The sequence goes on along the minus strand of DAAI01000009.1, from coordinate 52,445 downwards.
AACTTATATGATTCAGCTACCGATACATTCAGGCATGTGAAGATTCCCGGAATGAGCTATGGGGGTTATGTTAGTCGGTTGATAGAGCAGAATGATAAGACCATTACATTCGTGATAAGCGGTAGCGGACTCTATGTAGTGGATGAAAGCGGCGATGATCTGGTGGGAGTTAGATATATGGCATATACGCCAGAAGAAAATGAATATACGTCAGTTGCGCAGACTCCGAACGGCAAGTTATATGCCGGTACGCAATCTGGCAATGTAATATCGATAGGAAAAAATGGAAATATCAGAATAATTCCGGTGACCGATGGATTTATCGATGATATAGCCGTTGAATCCGATGGCAATCTTCTTGTAAGTTCGCTTGGCGAGCTCTTCCGAATAGATGCAAAGACGGAGAAGATGGAGCCTATTGAAGTGCCTGGAAATTCCAAGCACTGGATCACGCATATCAAAGCGAGTCCCGATGGTAAAGTATATCTTACTATGTCGGATACAGGCATTCTTGCCGTAGCTCCGAAGAATAAAGGGGCTGACCTCTTTGAGGCAACATACTCTTCGGTGATTGATCTTGCCAATTCAAGGCTGAGTTCCTTATATTGCGATAATGAAGGGAACATATGGGTAACTTGCAATTATGCCGGAATCGCACTGATTCCGAAGACCACAACCCCTTTCACATATTTGGGGCTTTCCAGTACCCTCGAAGGATTTAAAGGTGGTATCGATGCCATGGCCGTGGCCGACAATTCAATCTATATTGGCTATGCCGGTGGTAATATCGGAATGATTTCTATCGACGGGAAATCTACACAGCGATTTAAGTTGCCTACTACAAATACCATCTCCTCCATCGCTCCATACACCAAAGGAACGATATTAGTGGGAATATCGAATGAAGGGGTTTGGCAAGTAGACAGCCATAACGGAAATTTAATTAAGAAAGTAATTGATATTCCGGGAAAATACCTTAGGATACCAATATGTGTTGTGCCCGATGGCCGAATATTTGTATCGTTGCATGGAGTTGGGCTTTATTTATATAATCCTGCGACTCAGAAACTACGTCGTTTTGAGCATAGGCCGGAAGATGGAAAGCTCACCAACCCCTTCGTGACTGAAATGAAGAGATCGGTCGACAACAAAATATGGATTGGATTATACGGGGGGCTCTCCTGTTACGACCTTTCCACGGGTCAATTCCTTGAGATTAATCAAGAGCCATTCCTCAAAGGCGCCACGTATTCTGTGGCTCCGCTTAAAGATGGAACAGTGTTAGCCGGAACGAGTCACGGACTGATACATTATCATCCCACAGAAGGAGTGCTTCATACATACACCACTGCAGATGGATTGACCGACATAGATGTGCGTACAATCGCAATCGACAGCGAGGGAGGAAAATGGATCGGTACGATGAAAGGTTTGTCGCATATGTCGCCTAAATCAGATAGAATTGATTCATATTACGGAGGATATGGCTTATATGAGAATATGTTTCGTTATTCTGATCAGCTTAGCAGTGCCGACCGCATTGTAATGGCTAATGATCTCGGGCTTACAATGTTCAATCCCGTCAAAGTCCCTGCAGCCGGTTTTCATAGCGACGTAAAAGTAGCGTCGGTGTTGCTTAACGGCACGCGGCTTGCACCGTTTGCCACTTCCGGACGAAAATCTTTCATAGATAACGAAGATGATGAACCCCTCACACTTTATCTTCCTTATAAGGATAATGCCATGACCTTGGTTTTGTCGACAATGGATTTCCGGGATGCAGCCAATGTAAGGTATCTGTGGAAATTTAAAGGAGACAAGGAATGGAATTCCACACAGCCCGGAGGAAGTGAGCTTCATTTACCTCATCTTGATCCGGGTACAAATACGCTTTTGATAAAGGCGATTGACGGAAATGTGGAATCTAAGGAAAAGATGGTGAAAATAAAGGTAGAGGCTCCGTGGTATATGAGTGGGATTGCCTATACGGTATATGCCATAATTTTCCTCGTATTGATTTTGATGGCCTATATGGTGGTGAAGAAAAAGAGGGAGGCGAAAGTGGCCGACGACAGAATAAAGCTCTTCATAGATATCACCCATGATATCCGCAGCCCGATAACCTTAATCCTAAATCCGTTAAAGTCATTGTTAAATAATAGTTCTGATCCGGATGAACGCCAGAAGCTACACACCATATATAGAAATGCAAACCGAGTTCTAAGCCTTGTAAACCAGATGTTATATCTGCGACGGCTTGAGAATGGAAAGATGCCGTTATGTTGCCGAGAAACGAATATTTCTGAATTCGTCGGGGAATTGGTGGATATGTTCAAACCTCAGGCCGCTGATAAGAAGATAAACCTTGATTTTAAATATGAAGGAGGACTCCCCGATAAAATATGGGTGGATAGAGACAATTGTGATAAAATACTTGTCAATCTCATATCTAACGCCATAAAATATACTCCAAATGGAGGAGAGATTAATGTAATCTTATCAAAAGCTGACGAAAAAGATCTTGGATCATGCGCAAAAATCGATGTAATAGATAATGGCGTAGGCCTCGATCAGAAGACTGAGGCAAAGATATTCGAAAGATTTTATCGATCCGAGGAACACAATAATAATAAGGATGGGTTTGGAATCGGTCTGGACTTGTGTAGAAGATTAGTCTCCCTGCATCACGGCAAGATTCATGCTCGCAATCGTGAAGATAATGTAAAAGGAAGCGTCTTTACAATACTCCTTCCGCTTGCATCGTCAATGTACGAAAAGAGTGAATTTATTTATGGTGAGGACGAAACAGCCTATATAGGTAAAAATCCATCTCTGCGGCTGGATGGCAAGCCGGCTGTATTGAATGAAGAACCAGCTCAATCAAAATCGCGCCGTCATAATTCCAGCGGTAAGCGAATCCTTGTGGTTGATGATGATAAAGAGCTGCGTGATTATATCCGCTCTCATTTCGAGAAAGGGTATAAAGTGGATGTAGCCTCCGATGGAGCGGAAGGCTTCAGGATGATGTCTCAAAAGGCTTATGATTTGGTAATCACGGATATAAAGATGCCAAATATGGACGGATACGGGCTCTTGAGAAATATAAAGAAAAATGTGGCAATGAGCCATATACCAGTCATAATGCTCAGTTCGAAGAACGAAGTATCCGACCGTGTAGAGGGATGGGATCGTGGCGCCGACGGCTATCTTGGCAAACCCTTCCATATTGATGAACTGGACATTATGGCTGTTAGTCTGATCGACAGTAGATTAAGGTTAAAAGGAAAATATTCGGGAGCTCAAAGTGTAGATGATAAGATTTCTATTCCGGAGTTGAAGGGATATAATGAATCGTTGATGGAGAAAGTAATAAAGATAGTCAACGAGCACCTTGATGACCCCGACCTTAATGTCGAGAAATTAGGTCAGGAGGCAGGGATAAGTCGAGCGCACCTTCACAGAAAGATGAAAGATATAATCGGTATGACTCCGAGTGATTTCATCAGGAACGTACGTCTGAAGCGAGCATGCGAACTTCTTAAAAAGCCGGATGTGGAGATTACGCAGGTGGCCTATACGATTGGATTTACATCACAGCCGCATTTCTCTACGGCTTTTAAGAGATATACGGGCTATTCACCGTCTGAATATAGGGCCAGATACCTGAAAGGAGAGGATGTAGAAGTCAACGATAGAGCCTAATCAACTGATTTGTTATCTCAAACATCGAAAGGTATTATCGCACGGCGTTACAAAAATGAATATTTTCGTGACATCCAGAAATGCAGATGTTGCGGATTCTTAGGGTTGTGATATTCTAAATTGATGTTAATGAAGGCTTGAATATTAATTTTGCATATGATTTATTAACTAATATAGACAAGGCTTAATCTAATAATCAATTAATAAGAATGAAGGCATTCCGTAGATCAATCTTCCGTTATCGTGTAATCCTTTTTATCAGCATTCTTCTGCTTGGAGGAATCAAAGGAATAGAGTCAAAGGGTGAACGTTTTACAAATCCGGTGCTCTGGGCAGACGTTCCGGATCCTGATGTCATAAGGGTTGGGGATGACTATTATATGGTAAGCACCACCATGCATCTGATGCCTGGTTGCCCGGTAATGCATTCAAAGGATCTTGTAAACTGGCATACAATAGGATATGTATTCGATAAATTGACAGATACACCGAGATATGACCTGAAGGAGGGCACAGTTTACGGACGTGGACAATGGGCCACCACGATACGTTACAATGATGGCAAATTTTATGTGCTGTTCAGTCCGAACGATGATCCTCACCGCTCCTATATGTATACTACTGATGATCCGGCTGGAAAATGGAAACTGGTTTCGCGTCTTCCGCATTTCCATGATTCATCAATGATTTTCGATGACGATGGACGCGTATATGTATTTAGCGGTGGCGGAAAAATCCGGCTCACGGAGTTAACACCCGATCTGAAGAGTGTAAAAGAAAACGGATTTGATGATTTCGTTATATTTCCTGACTCTACTGAGACAATGCTGCATGAAGGAAGCCGAGCAATCAAGCATAACGGAAAGTATTATGTATTTGTAATATCATGGCCTAAAGATAAGCCGCGGCGTCAGTTATGTTACCGAGCCGATAATATCCAGGGCCCATATGAGAAATGCGTGGTATTGGAATCTAAATTCGGTGGTTTTGGCTATGCCGGTCAAGGATGTCTAGTCGATGATACGGATGGAAACTGGTGGGGAATGATATTTCAAGATCGTGGGGGAGTTGGCAGAGTGCTTACGCTTAATCCAGTGACATGGAAAGAGGGCTGGCCAATGCTTGGCGATGAAAACGGTAATATCCCCGAATTGATTAAAGACCTTCCGGGAGTTCCGAATACTACCGACATAATCAGTTCGGACGATTTCAATGGTTCAAAATCAATCAATTGGCAATGGAATCACAATCCGGTTGATGAGGCATGGAGCGTAACGGAGCGTCCGGGATATCTGCGCCTGAAGACATCTGAAATAGCCCCGCATTTCTATCTCGCACGCAACACGATTACGCAACGTATGCCTGGTCCTCTCTGCAGTGGGGAAGTAAAGCTGGATGTAAGTCATATGAAGCCGGGCGATATATGCGGTTTCGGAGCAATGAACGGAGATTCCGGTCTTTTATCGGTGAAGATGGATGATAAGGGAAATAAATGGATTGTACATTCCACATCATCGGCGCGTCTGAGCGATGATATCAAAGCCGTGACCTCCACAGAAGACGAGGAACTTTTCCGCGCTCCTCTGGATGGCAACGATATCTGGATGCGTATAGATGCCGACTTTAATCCCGGCAAAGACATTGCAAAATTTTATTACAGTATCGACGGAAATAATTGGAATCCCGTTGGCGGAGACTACAAGATGATTTTCGATTTCAGCAGGATGTTCATGGGGTCTAAATTCGCCATCTATAATTACGCTACAAAAGAAAATGGTGGATTTATAGACGTAGATTACTTTCATCTTAACCCCTGAACACATATCTTCATAACCGGCCCTCTTCATGGCAGGAGGATCAGAAAGTAGCAAAAATGCCGTGCAAACCGTCATTTAGATTATATGTTACGAATGTGGAAATGGATGTACGATAATGATACAATATATCACAATCAGGCCATATCAGTTAAGAATACATGTATTCGATAAGTGTCTGATTGATAGGAATGACGTAGAAAATATGTTACGAAAATGAATTATTCTGCGACTCAACCTCAAGATGGGTGATACAAATTTATAAGTTACTGACATTTCTAAAATTATGTTAAGGATAAATAAGCACTATTTTTGCGCTTGATTTAATAAAATATTAACACCTAACATGAACTCGAGACTTTGTGCGTTTACACTTTTTGCCGTGATGCTTGTGACTGCGGTCACATCATGTGCATCTGGCTCCAAGAGTATCGCCCCGCAGAAATCTGTCGCAATCTTCGATTCGTTCAGGTATGAGGGCAATGATGACTATTACAACGACAATCCGCTCGCGGATGATCAGTCGTTCTACAATCCTATCCTGGCCGGATGGTATTCAGACCCGTCGATTTGCACCAATGGAAAAGGCGACTATTTTCTTGTAACCTCTACTTTCACTTATTTTCCGGGAGTACCTATCTTCCATAGCAAGGATCTTGTAAACTGGAAGCAGATCGGCCACGTGTTGACCCGTGAGTCGCAATTGCTGAATATGGAGAAGCAGCATGTAAGCGGGGGTATATTTGCACCCGATATTACGTATAATCCTGCCAATAAGACTTATTACATGATCACAACAAATGTCGGTCATGGCAATTTCTTTGTAAAGACGCAGGATCCTTTCGGTGAGTGGAGCGATCCGATAATGCTACCCGAAGTGCAAGGCATTGATCCGGCATTCTTCTTTGATGAGGACGGAAAGGCTTATATCGTGAACAACGATGATGCTCCTGACTATAATCCGGAATATCCTGGGCATCGTACAGTAAGGGTTGTAGAATTCGATACAGCCACCGATAAATGTGTCGGAGCCCGCAAAATAGTAGTTAATAAAGGAGTTCGCCCGGAGGAAAAGCCGATTTGGTGTGAAGGGCCGCATATATATAAGATAAACGGTGAATATTTCCTGATGACAGCAGAAGGAGGTACGAGCGTGAACCACAGCGAGGTGATCTACAGAGGCGCCACCCCGTTCGGCCCTTATAAGCCCTGGGATGGCAATCCGATTCTCACTCAGCGTAATCTCGACAGCAATCGTGTAAATCCGGTAACATGTGCTGGTCATGCCGATCTTGTAAAAGATAATGACGGCCGATGGTGGGGAGTGTTTCTCGCAGTCCGTCCTTTGGAGGGCGACCATGAGAATCTGGGACGTGAGACATTCATGCTTCCGGTAAAATGGACTGAAGATGGCTGGCCGTATTTCCTCAACGAAGGAGAGGAAGTGCCGATGATAGTCCGCAAGGATGGAGTCAGCAGAGGCGAAGAAATGATGTCGGGAAATTATTCTCGAGTTGAAGAATTCAACGACAGCGCGCTTGGAGTGGAATGGATGACATTGCGCGGCCCTGCAAATGAGTATTATTCGCTCACCAGCAATCCGGGATATCTTTCGATCACATGTGCGGATGTTCCGTCGACTGAAAAGGCTGTGTTGCCCTTCGTGGGACGCCGCATCAATCACCATAAATATAATGCAGCGACACGTCTCACCTTCGTACCCGACAACAGCGGGGAATCAGCCGGTATGCTGATGATGAAGGATGAGACGCATCAATATTTCCTCGGCAAAGCCATGGACGCTGACGGTAACCACAAGGTGGTGTTACGCAAGATCAGCGACAAGGGAGTCGAGGAACTCGGCGCCGGCAATGTAAAAGCCGACGACGAGACCGTCGACCTCAGAGTCGATTCCAAAGGCACAACCCTCGATTTTTCCTATTCTGTAGATGGCGGCAGAAATTGGACTAAAATCGGCGAGGGAATAGATGCAAAGTTCACGTCGACGGCTACAGCCGGCGGCTTTACGGGAACAGTGCTCGGCCTTTATGCTTCCGGATTGAAAACTGATAATTAACCTTAAACAACTAACGTAACAGCAATGAAGAATGTAAAGCAACAGCTACCATGCATTGTCATGTTGTTGGCGATGATGCTATTCGGGGCTGTGTCGGCATTTGCCGATATAGTTTCGGGTAATGTCATCGATGACACGGGGGAGCCCCTGATAGGCGTGACAGTGAGGGTGGACGGCACTACAATCGGCGCCGTCACAGACCTTGATGGCAATTACAAGATCAATGTGCCGAGTCCGGCTAAACAGTCGCTGGTGTTCACCTATGTGGGCATGGACACGCAGAAGGTAAAGGTTAATGGTAGAAAAGCCATTAATGTTACCATGACTTCCAACACGGCTTCGCTCGAAGAACTTGTGGTGGTCGGTTACGGTGCTCAGAAGAAGGAATCCGTGGTCGGAGCTATCGCCCAGACCAAGGGTGCCACTTTGGCCAAGGCCGGTGGTGTGTCGAGCATCGGTGCCGCACTCACGGGTAATCTTCCGGGTGTGACGACAATGTCCTCAACCGGTATGCCGGGTGCCGAAGATCCGAAGATCGTGATTCGTGGCCAGACATCATGGAACGGTTCAGATCCTCTGATTCTCGTTGACGGCGTGGAGCGTCCGATGAACTCGGTCGACATTCAGTCGGTAGAAAGTATATCCGTACTGAAGGATGCGTCTGCAACCGCCGTGTATGGTGTGAAGGGTGCCAACGGTGTAATCCTTATCACTACCAAACGTGGTAATGAAGGTCGCGCTGAAATCGGCGTTTCCTTGAATGCCGCAATGAAAACTATCTCTCACCTTCCCGGTACCGAAGGGTCGCCCGAAGCTCTTTACGCACGTAACAGCGTGATTGAGCGTGAGCTTGGACTTACCCCCGACTCTTGGAGCCACATCACTCCGCTCGACATTATCGAGAAATACCGTAATCCGGCAAGTCTCGAGGAGGCCGAGCGCTATCCTAACGTAAATTGGGAGAAAGAGCTTTTCGACAGCTATGCAATGGCCTATAACCCCAATATCAATGTTCGCGGTGGTACAAAATTCGTAAAATACTATGCAGCCATCGACTTCCTGCATGAAGGTGACCTTTATAAGGAATATGAGACAGGCCGCGGATATAAAGGAGGATTCGGCTTCAACCGTATAAACGTCCGTTCAAACCTCGACTTCCAGATCACACGCACTACTACGTTCAAGGTGAATCTTTCCGGTTCGCATGGAGAAAAGAAGAGTCCGTGGGACAAGGCTGATGACTCCTGGTATACCACCCAGCTATGGCAGGCTGCCTACAGCTCTCCTTCAGATGCATTCATCCCCCGGTATTCCGACGGAACATGGGGTTACTATCCTTTGAATTCACAAGGTGCTCCTAACTCAATGCAGGGTCTTGCAACGGGTGGTGTGGAATATACCACCACAACGCGTATCGACACTGACTTTACACTGAATCAGGACTTCAGCTTCATCACGAAGGGCCTTAGCGCAAGTGCAACGATTTCTTGGGACAATGTGATGGTAGAGGCTCAGCGCGGTATCTGCGAAAACTGGTACTCTCCTCAGTACAAATGGATCGACCCGGCTACGGGCGAGGTAAAATGGGCACAGGCCACACAGCCTAACGGACTTGACTTCCGCGAGGATATGAAATGGAGTTCACGCAGTGGTGAAGTACGCAACTGGCTAACCCAGCGTAACCTTTTCTATCAGGCTCAGATCAATTATGCACGTCGTTTCGGCGAGCATGACGTGACTGCAATGGCAGTATGGAACCGTAACGAGCGCGCCACGGGTTCGGAGTTCCCGCACTATCGTGAGGACTGGGCATTCCGTGCCACCTATAACTTCGGCGAACGTTACTTCGTGGAATACAACGGTGCATACAATGGTTCTGAAAAGTTCGACAAGAAATATCGATTCGATTTCTTCAACTCCGGAGCTATCGGATGGCGTCTGAGCGAAGAAAAATTCATGGCATGGAGCCGCAACTGGCTTGATAACTTCAAGATCCGTTACTCTATTGGTGAGGTCGGCGACGATAACATCTGGACCCGTTGGATCTATGCAACACAGTGGGCAATCGCCGGCGCAAAGAACCTTTCAACAGTCGACGGACAGACTTCTCCTTATACATGGTATAAAGAAGCCGTGATCGGTAACCCCGACATCCATTGGGAGAAAGCCCTCAAACAGAATCTCGGTATCGACTTCTCTATCTTCAATCAGATGGTACAGGGAACGATCGAGCTCTTCCAGGAGGATCGCCGTGACATCCTCATAGACGGTTCCAGCCGTGCCATCCCGAGCTACTTTGGAGGAAAAGCTCCGACAGCCAACCTCGGTAAAGTACGCAGCAAGGGTTATGAGCTTGAACTCCGTTTCAACAAGACCTTCAACAACGACATGCATGTATGGGCTAACCTCAACATGACCCATGCAGAGAATAAGGTGCTTAAATATGACGATCCCGAACTTCTCGAAGCTTATCGCAAGACTGAAGGCTTCCAGATCGGCCAGGATCAGATCATCTATGATGCAGGATATGCTCAGACTTGGGACGATGTAATCGGTATGACTACCCATAACTCTAACGATGGTCAAAAGCTCCCGGGTCAACCTATCATGGTAGACTATAACGGTGACGGTGTTATCGATTCTTCCGATAAAACTCCTTATGGCTACAGCGGCATCCCGCAGAACACATACAATGCTACTCTCGGTTGGGATTGGAAAGGCTGGAGCATCTATGTTCAGTTCTATGGTGTAACCAATGTTCAGCGTACGATCGTATTCGAGTCGTTCCGCGGCAAGCTCAACACCCTTTATGCCGGTGTTAACTTCTGGAGCCCGGGTGCAACTGATGTTGATCGCCCATTGCCGGTATGGAACTCCACTCCGGAATACTATAATAGCTGGGATAACCGTTACAACCACTACGATGGAAGCTATATTCGTCTGAAAAATGCTGAAATCGCCTATACATGGACCGACGGCTGGATCAGAAAGATCGGTTTGAAGAACCTTAAGATATTCCTCAACGGTAACAACCTCTGGCAGTGGTCAAGAATGCCGGACGACCGTGAAAATAACTTCGCAGGTACCGGTAACGCCAGTCAGGGTGCTTATCCTACCGTACGTCGTTTCAACTTGGGTATCAGGTTTGACATCTAATCAAGTACAGACATGAAAAAGATAAAGAAATATATATTTTCAGTTCTTGCGGTGTCCGCTATGTGCATGATGGCTACAAGCTGTACGGACTACCTTAATAAGGCTCCCGAAAGTGAAATCTCTGAGGATGAAGCCTTCAAGAACTTCAAGAACTTCCAGGGCTTTGTTGAGGAACTCTACTTCTGCGTTCCCGACTTCTGCAAATGCTACTGGAACAACTCCTTCAACTGGGGCGACGATGAGATCATCAGCGTAGGTGTAGACTACATGATGGGATATAAAGTGGACCAAGGAAACTTCTGGGGTTGGCAGGCCGAACACGACGGCTGGTCATGCGGCTTCATGGATATCGGCAATTTCGATACCAATGAATATCATGACGTGGGCAAACATCCGACCACATGGCAAGGTTCATGGTATGGAATCCGTAAATGCAATGTAGGTCTCGCACACCTCGATCAGCTTACGGAAGCCACACAGGAACAGAAGAACATGATCGAAGGTCAGCTTCGCTTCTTCCGCGGGTATTTCCATTTCACTCTGATGCAGTACTTCGGCGGTCTTCCTTATATAGAGGAAGTGCTCGCAAGTGGAAAGCTGTCACGCCCGCGTCTTTCATACTTTGAATGCGCCGACAAAGCAGCCGAAGATTTCCGCATTGCAGCCGATCTTCTTCCCNNTTCTTCCGATCAACTGGGATGCAACCGCAACAGGAGCACCGACACGTGGTAATAATGCACTCCGTATCAACAAAATCATGGCTCTGGGATATCTTGGCAAGAATCTTCTTTGGGCAGGCAGCCCTTTGATGAACAAGACCTGCACAGGCAGCACTGCTTACAATCAGGATTATTGCAAGCGTGCAGCCGAGGCATTCGGTGAGCTTCTCGGTCTCGTAGAAGCCGGCCAGACGCAATATGCCCTCGCTGATTTTAAGGATTATAAAGAGCTCTTCATGACTACAAAGAAGAATGCTATCATGCCGGGTCTCTCGGAGGCAATCTTCCGTAATCCTTCTTATGACTGGAACCGTTCGAACTGGGGTCAGACCCGCGACTACGGTGGTGAAGGTATCACGAACAACGGTATCGTGTTCTCACCGTGTGCAAACTATGTGAATTACTACGGTATGGCCAATGGTCTTCCTCTGGATGACCCAGATTCAGGCTTCGACAAGTCTCACCCCTGGAAAGGACGTGACCCGCGTTTTTATCACGACATCCGTTTCGACGGTTGCAAACTTGAGCTTGGTGGCGATGAAGGAGCTGATCCTTACCGTTACGCGCCTCTCTATACCGGAGGTAAGCTCCACGAGCCTATCCACAACAGCCGCACAGGTTATTTGAACTACAAGTTCATCAACGATGACTTCAACCGTTGGGATAAGCAGGGCCCGGACAACTGGTCGGCTCATACCCACATGCTGATCCCGTACATGCGTCTCGCCGATGTATATCTGATGTATGCCGAGGCAGCTTGCAATGCAGCCGGAAGCCCGATGGGCAAGTCGACGAAGTGCAATCTTAGCGCCATAGATGCAGTAAACAAGATCCGCGCACGTGCAGGTGTGGAAGACGTGAACAGCAAATATACCGGCGACCTCAACAAGTTCATGAGCGAAGTGCGTCGTGAGCGTGCCGTTGAGCTTGCCTTCGAGGCTCATCGCTTCAACGATCTGCGCCGCTGGCTTCTCCTCGATAAGGAGCCGTATAATATTAAGACCTCACAGGAGTTCTCACGTGTGGGTGATCTTACCGGCATCGAATCAGATTCTTCAATTGGTGTAAACATCGACAATCCTTCTGAAAACGAGGTGATTGGTTTCAGAGAAGAAATAATCCTGAAGCGAAACTTCTCCGAGAAGCACTACTGGCTGCCTTTGAAGGTGAGCGATACGAAGATGAGTGTGGAATTCGGCCAGAATCCCGGATGGTGATTATAAACCGTAAAAGAAATTCATCAGATGAAAAAAATAAATCATATAATATATCCTGTAGCGGCAGTTCTGGCTCTGAGCTATTCACCGGCTGCCTTCTCGCAGGACTCCGCGAATGAGGAGGGCAAAGACACCATAATGGTGAATATGCCTTTCCGCACGGCCAACGCAACCGACATTCTTGGCGGCGTGTCGACCGTAAACGTAGAGGAACTCCAGAAGAAGAGCTATACCACCTACAGCCTCCAGAATATGCAGGCGCTCGTGCCGGGTTATAACGGCGAGCTGTGGGATATGGGCGAGGCCCTTGTGCTGGTGGATGGTGTTCCCCGTGACGCTAACAATATCATCCCCGCTGAAATCGAGAGCATCTCTTTCCTGAAAGGCGCGCAGGCCGTGGTGATCTACGGTTCGACCGCAGCAAAGGGTGCTATCCTTATCAAGACAAAGCGTGGTAATGCGAATGGCCTTCAGGTGGACGTCCGCGCTGATGTAAGTCTGTTCGTGCCTAAGAAATACCCGAAGTATCTTGGCTCGGCAGAGTATATGACCCTCTACAATGAGGCTCGTGCAAACGATGGTCTTGATGCTGCTTTCTCAGCAGAGGACATCTATAACTATGCTTCCGGACGCAATCCGTTCCGCTATCCTGACATCAACTTCTTCTCCGATGAGTATATCAAGAAGAATTATCAGAAGTATGAGGCTCAGGCCCAGTTCCGTGGAGGTGGTAAGTATGCTAATTTCTACGCTCTCGTAGGAATCTATCATACCACAGGCATGATGAACTTCGGAGAAGGTAAGAACAATGGAACAACCCGCCTGAACGTACGCGGTAATATCGACCTTAACCTTAACGAATGGGTTTCCGGTTGGGTAAACACCAGCGCTACTTTCTATGACGACCGCAGCGACCGTTCCGGCTTCTGGGACGCTTCAGCTTCAATGCGTCCTACAATCCCCGGCAGCTCTCCGCTCGTTCCGCTAATTCCCCTCTCATACCTTGAGGAGAATGATGAAAACAGCTGGATTCTTGCTAACAATTCGCGTTATATCGTAGGAGGTAAATATCTCCTCGGCGGTACGCAAAACTATCGCACCAACGCTTTTGCTGCAATGTATGCGGCCGGTTATAACAAGTATACAAGCCGTAATCTTCAGTTCGATGCCGGCTTTAAGATTGACTTCGCAAAAGTGGCTCCGGGTCTTACCTTCACAGCACGTGGAGCAGTGGACTATGCAACGACCTACAACACTACCATCTCCAATGACTATGCCACCTATGAGGCAACATGGACAAGTTATGATGGAAAGGACGTGATCAATACGCTTACCAAATATGGTGACGACATCAGTTCGGGTACACAGAACATTTCCGGCTCTGCCGAGCGTCAGACAATGATGTTCTCCGGTCAGTTCGACTATGTACGCACGTTCAATGACGTTCATAATCTGGAGGCCATGATAGTGGCTCACGGATACAAGCGCAGCTATACCGGAGAATATCACCGCACCACCAACTTTGCAACAGCATTGCGCGCGGCTTATAACTATGCCAACCGCTATTATGCAGAGTTCAATGGCGCCCTCAATCATTCTTCAAAATTCGCCCCCGGTCATCGTAATGGCTTCTCACCCGTCGGCTCACTCGGATGGCGCATCAGTCAGGAAGATTTCATGAAAGATTGCACTGCAGTCGATGAGCTCCGTCTCAACGTGACTTACGGTCAGCTTCTTCAGGACATCGACATCGATGGATGGTATCTCTGGGACAACAAATTCACAGCGGATGGCGACTACTGGGGATGGAACAATGGTATGAACTCAAACCAATCGTTCGAGTCACGTCAGGGTGCAAATCCCGACCTTACCTTCGTTAAGCGTCGTGAATTCAATGTTGGTTTAGATGCATCATTCTGGAACGGAACCCTCGCATTCAGCGGCGCATTCTTCCGCACAGACATCGATGGACTTCCCATTAAGGCTAACAATCTTTATCCGAGTTATCTCGAAACAGGCTGGCCCAACAGCTCTTTCATTCCTTGGATAAACTATAACAAGCGCCGCGTCACAGGTTTCGACTTCGGTATCTCAAGTAAGCATGCGTTCGGCGACTTCTCTTATGAGGTAGGATTCAACATGACATATGCCGATCGCAAGAACGTACGCATAAGCGAGAACGTGGAATACGACTGGTTGCGTAGCACCGGTGCCAATAGTGATGCTCTCCGTGGATATAAATGCCTCGGCTTCTTCCAGAGCGAAGAGGAAATCGCCAATTCAGCCGTTATAAGCAGCAACACCAAGCCCGGCGATCTGAAATATCAGGATATGAATGAGGACGGTGTGATCGACTATCGCGATCAGGTGGTGCTCGGCCAATGGAATTCTCCCTGGACATATGGTGTTAACCTTACTCTCAAGTACAAAGGATTCACACTCTTCGTTGCAGGCAGTGGCTATGCCGGTGGTACATCTGTAATGAACAACTCATGGGCATGGGTATACGGCGATGGCAAATATTCTACAATCGTACGTGGCCGCTGGACTCCGGAAACAGCCGAAACAGCAACCTATCCGCGTCTTACCACGCAGGGTGGCGAACTCAATTTCGTGACCTCCGACTTCTGGACCTATAGCAGTGATTCCTTCTATCTTGACCAGATTCAGCTAACCTACGACTTCCCGTCGAAATGGTTCGACAAGAAATTCGTAAAAGGATTGAGCGTATATATCAACGGAAATGATTTGTGCATGATCGGCAAGAACCGTACATACCGTGAGACATCGGTAGGTTATGCCCCTCAGTGCCGTTCGTACAACTTCGGTGTGAACGTTAACTTCTAAAATCCGAAAGCAAGATGAAAAAAACAATAATAGCAGGGATGGCGGCATTGATGGCGTTTGCATTCACATCATGCGACGACGTTTTTGACCCGAGTCCTGAAAACAATCTTCCACTCGACTATATCGAGCAGAATGCCCACTATGCAGAGGGTTTGCTTGGAGTAGCCTATATCTACCTTCCCAATGGAAGCTTTGCTTTCAATGAGCCCGCAACGGATGATGCCGTAAGCAATGATCCGAGCAATGGCTGGCGCCGCGCAGCAAGCGGACGTTGGACAGCAAGCGACAACCCGATGAATCGTTGGGAGGCTTGCCGCAGCGCAATCCAATATTGCAACCTTTTCCTTTCCAACATTGAAAAGGTGACATGGACTGATTCAGAAAGAGCCAACAAAATGTTCCGCGACCGTTATTACGGCGAGGCTCATGGACTCCGCGCCATCTTCATGTACTATCTACTTCAGGCACACGCCGGAATTGGTGCAAGAAGTGGCGAACTCATGGGTATTCCCATCGTTCTCGAACCCGAAGGTGCAGGTTCCAACTTCAATATCCCGCGCAACACATTCGTTGAGTGTGTAGAAGCTATGAAGAGAGATGCCCAGATAGCCCTCGAGAACCTTCCCATGAAATACGGCGAGACCGGTATCGCTGCCATGCGCGAGAAATATCCCGAGGCAAGCGAAGGCGATCTTGAGCGCGTATTCGGCGAACGCTTCAGCGGTCGCGTAGATTCCCGCATCATCCAGGCTTATATTGCACGCATTGATCTCCTTGCTGCCAGCCCGGCTTTCGAGGCATCAGGCATTACATGGGAGACAGCTGCCAATAGCAACGCTAAGGTGCTCGCTCAGGTTGGTGGTCTCATCGGATTTGATTATTCAGGTCTTGAATGGTACAGCGACCCGACAATTGCAAACTTTACCGACAGTCAGCTCCCTCTGGAGGTGATGTGGCGTACGTCGCAGGGCAACAGCCACGACCTGGAGTCAACCAACTATCCTCCGACACTCTATGGAAACGGCCGAATCAACCCGACCCAGAACCTTGTGGATGCCTTCCCGATGAAGAATGGCTATCCGATCACTGCCGCTGAATCAAATTATGATCCGAGCAATCCATATGAAGGTCGCGATCCGCGTCTGAAGATGTACATCATCTGCAATGGTGATAAATGTGGCAGTGAGGGTACAATCATCAACACTTCAGCCGATGGCTCCGACAACAATGCCCTTGATAAGATTTCAACATCTACCCGTACAGGTTACTACATGAAGAAACATCTCAACATGGACGTAAACTGCAATCCGAGCAACATCGTCGACAAAGCTCATTATACCTCACGCATCCGCTACACTGAGTTCTTCCTGAACTATGCAGAGGCTGCCAACGAGGCATGGGGCCCGATGGGTACAGGCTCGTACGGTTACTCAGCATATGATGTTATCAAGGCCATACGCTCGCGTGCAAAACTCGATGAGGAAGAAGGTGGTGATACATATCTCGAAAGCATCAAGAGCGATAAGGCCAAGATGCGTGAGCTTATCCGCAATGAGCGTCGTCTGGAGCTTTGCTTCGAGGGCTTCCGCTTCTACGATCTCCGTCGTTGGAAAGCTAACCTCAATGAGACTGCACGTCGCATGAACATCAAGAATAACGAATACAAGGTGGAGGACATCGAGACCCGCAACTTCAAGGATTACATGATTTACGGCCCGATTCCTTATTCAGAGGTATTGAAGTTCAATGCCCTTGAGCAGAATAAAGGATGGTAATAACCAACAAACCAGCAAAGATGAAAAAAACGATTTTCTTAGCTATCGCCGGCGGCCTCCTGCTCACAGGATGTCACAATGCCGACGTAGACTTCCCGGATTTTGAATATCAGACAATTTCTTTCGCCCACCAGACCCCGGTGCGTACCCTCACCATGGGTGACGATCAGGAACTCGACATGAGCCTTGATAATGCGCATCAGTTTGAGGTAAAGGCCGTGCTCGGAGGTGTGAACGAAAACCGTAAGGAGCGTTGGGCAGAGGTAGCTGTCGACAATTCGCTTGTCAATGGCCTTACCTATTCCGACGGAACTCCTGTAAAAGCTCTTCCCGAAAATTATTACACCATCGCCGACAAGCGCCTTGTAATAAAGAAGGGAGAAGTGCTCGGAGGAGTAAAAGTGCAACTTACCGATGCATTCTTTAACGACCCGGAGACAGTAGGAGTGACCTATGTATTGCCGTTGCGTCTTGTGGCAGCTTCCGATTCCATCCTGTCAGGCCTTGCCAAAGACGGTGTGGAGAACCCCAATCGTCTGAATAAGGATGATTGGACCACAGTGCCCAAGGATTATGTCCTCTACGGTGTGAAGTACAAGAATGCTTACCACGGCTGCTGGCTGAGCAAGGGTATCGATAAAATCAATCACAATGGCGTGGCCACAGAGGAAAACCGCATGGCCGACTATTGGGAGTATGCTACCCTCCGTTATCTGAGAACCAAATCGCTCACCACCTCCACCTATAGCTTCAGCTATTATGTGCCGGTGATTGACGCGTCGGGCGCCGACAGCGAGAAATTGCTCACTTGCGACCTTAACCTCACCATCGACGGAAATGGCAAGTGCACCGTAAGCACCGCTACGCCGGGATGCACCGCATCCGGCGAAGGCCAGTGGACCCGCAAGGGAGAGCCCAAGGCCTGGGGCGACAAGGACCGTGACCTTCTGAAACTTTCTTACACGTTTACCATCAACTATGTCCTCAATGAGCAAACCGGTGCAAAGGGAACTTACACCGTTACAACGACCGAGAACCTCGTGATGCGTGACCGTGAGAATAAATTCGAGGAGTTCTCATACAAACTTAATTAATCTGAGAAACGATGAAGATTTATTATAAAATAGCGGCTATGGCATTCGGTGCAGTCATGCTGACCGGTTGTGCCGACACCACGATCGACTATTTACAGGTCGATAAGCCCGCCTCGATTGCCGAGTATGAATATCTCGACAACTACGGACCGCTGAAATCGTATATCGACCGGAGCGCTCATCCCAATTTCCTCGTAGGGTCTGGAGTGACTGTTTCGGAATATAACAACAAAAATCTGCAGTACCGCGTCACAAATTCCAACTTCGACATCATGACCGCCGGCAATGCGATGAAATATGCATCGATAGTGGGTGATAATGGTGATATGAATTTCGGCACAGTGGAGAAATTCGTGGAGAATGCGCAGAATGCCGGAATGCAGATTTACGGTCATACCCTTTGCTGGCACGCTCAGCAAAACACAAAATGGCTCAACAGTCTGATTGCCGATAAGGAGATAGAGGTAGATCCTGACGCTTTCGACGATGTAATCGATAAGAAAGTAGTCTATGCAGACTTCACTGACTATCCTTACTATCCTATGTGGGATGTTCCGCAGATTGAAGGTGGCCTGTTGGTAATCAACAACACCGAACCTAAAGGCGCAAACTGGGAGGGACAATACTTCGTGCTCGACGGTTGCACCTATAAGAAAGGTGGCGACTATCTGCTCACCGCAAAGATCAGGGGTGAGATTCCCGGAACCCTTAATGTAATAGCCGGTGACTGGGGTGGCCAGGCTTCTGCCGAATTGAGCTTCACTAATGAATGGAAAGAAGTGACTGTAAAGCTGAATGGTGTTCCTGCTGAGAGCGGATTCGTTAGCTTCCAGTCAGGTGCCTGCCCAGGCCGTCTTGAGATTGAATGGGTATGTCTGCATCATCATGAGGCTCCGAGCATCGAAGTGGAGATACCTCTCGTAACCGGTGGCGATGCTGAAAGTGGCCCGCAAGAATGGTTCGTATCCCGCGAGCCGGGTAGAGATGACATCTCCGCTCCGGTGGTGGAAGATTCCAAGGGTACCGGCAAGGTCTTCGTCAGCAAGATTAACGGCAGTCCGAGCACAGAGTGGGATTCTCAATTCTTCATCCGCTCGAACACTACTCTTAACAATGGTGATAAGATTCATGTGAAATTCCGTTATCGTGCCGATGATACGCGTAACATCCCGACACAGGCTCATGGCGACCCCGGTGCTTACCATCACTGGGAATTCATCGGAACGCTTAACGCAACTCCGGAATGGAAAGACTTCGAGTTCAAGGGCACAGTCAATGATTCTCAAGCCGGAAGCGATGGCTGCCGTTCAATCGCATTCAACCTTTGTACAGCTCCGGAAGCAAGCGCACTCTATATCGACGATATCGAATTTTATATCGTGAAGAGTTCCAATACGCTTCCTCTCACTCCGGAAGAGAAGGCCGAAGTACTTGAGGCAGAGATGGCTCGTTGGATAGAGGGAATGATGAAGGCCACAGGCGGCTATGTAAAGGCATGGGATGTAGTGAACGAGGCAATATCGGGTGGCCCGTGGGGTCAGCGCTACGATCTGCAGCATGGCACGGAAGGCAATCCTAACGATTTCTTCTGGCAGGATTATCTCGGCGATAACTTCGTTCGCATTCCGGTGAAATACGCACGTCAGTACTTTGCAGAGAATGGTGGCAACCCAAGCGACCTTAAGCTCTTTGTAAACGACTATAATCTCGAATCCGACTGGGACGACAACCATAAACTAAAGAGTCTTATCAGCTGGATTGAGCAATGGGAAAGCGATGGCGTCACGAAGATTGATGGTATCGGCACTCAGATGCACATCAGTTACTACCTGAATCCGCAAACTCAAAAGAGTAAGGAAGATCATATAGTAAAAATGTTCGAGCTAATGGCAAAGAGCGGTAAACTCTGCCGCATCACAGAGCTCGACATGGGTATCTGCGATGAAAGCAACAATCCGATCAAGACCGAGGATGTAACCCTTGAGCAGCACAAGCTTATGAGCGACTACTACAAGTTTATCATCCAGAAGTACTTCGAGATTATTCCTGTAGAACAGCAGCACGGAATCACGCATTGGTGTCAGACCGATGCTCCTTCAGATAGCGGATGGCGCGGTGGCGAACCTGTAGGACTCTGGAATCAGAACTACAACCGCAAACCGACCTATGCCGGATTTGCAGAGGGCCTGGAAACCAAATAAATGAGTCAATATAAGGTATGGGGTCCGGAATCTGCCGGAGCCCATACCAATTAATCAATAACCCAAAAAACAACAATTTATGAAAAAACAACTACTTGCAATCGCCGCTCTTCTTGGAGCAGCAGTCGGTGCCAGTGCCGATGTAGTGACCGATTATGAAATCAATTACAGCGACTATGAGTCGTTTCCCTTTCATGTAATGGGATATGAGCCACCGATCATTAACGGTGTGCTTACAGCCAACAACCCTCTGAATGATGACGGCGGAGCCGCATGGTATCAGTTCTTTATCGCTGACCAGATTCCCACAGAGTCGGACATCACATATACAGCCACTATCTACATGAAAGCTACCGAAGAGGGTGGCGCCAACCTGAATATGGGCTGGGGCTGGGGAGACGGCGAGCAGATCGGCAATCAGATTACATTCGTCCCCGGAGAATGGAAAGAATATAAAGTAAACTACGCCAATATCGGAGGTAACAAGAGCAATCTCGTTCTGCAGCCCGGTACATATATGGGTCAGATCGAAATCAAATGGGTAAAGGTAACCCATGAGGGTGCCGGCATCCCGACTGAAGGCAATCTCATCGATTCATGGTACACCGGTAACGGCCAGACAATAGGTGGCTGGGGTGCCACCAGCATCGAGAACGTGGAAGAGGATGGCAAACCGTGTCTGAAATTCACAAATGATGAGTCGAAGGACGCATGGGCAGCCCAGATAGCTATCGACCGTGACTATGACTTTGGAGTGACCTATTATATAGGCTTCGACATCAAGGGTAATCCCGGCGCAGGTTATGGCGCAGGCTTCCAGTGCACCGATGGATATAAAGGCAAAGGCACAACTACCAAATTCAACATCACTGAAGAGTGGAATCATCAGATAATCTTCGGCGAATGCGTTGACAATGGTGATGCAGAAGCTAAGGCTAACCGTCTCGTATTCGATCTCGGCAAATATGTGGGCACATTCTATATGACAAATGTGACTCTCTACACTGTCAGCTCAGGCAATGTAGCTCCCGTTGCTTCAAGCGTTGAGAATCATTGGACAGTCTACTCCATCAGCGGAGTAAAGGTTATGGATACGCTCAATAAATCAGATCTGCGTAACCTCCCGGCCGGTCTCTATATTGTAAACGGAAAGAAGTTTGCTGTAAAATAATCTATATTCAGACATGGTCTGCTTCCTGAAGCAGGCCATAGTCTGATTAATGCTGATAAAGAAAATTTGAGTTCCAGATATGAAAAAGAAATTACTCGCATTAGTATTAGTGTCAGTAGCCTTAACGGCGAAAGCGGTTGATGTCCTTGATTACGAGCATTATTTTTCAGACGATTCATCGTTCCCATTTTACCCGATGGGATACACCCCTGAAATCATAAACGGAATACTCACGGCCGAGAATCCGGGTGGATGGTATCAATTCTTCATCGCAGACGGCATTCCTACAACTCCGGGGACGGATTATAAGGCAGTCGTAAAGATGAAATCCTCAATAGCCGGCAGCTGTGCCCTTAATATGGGCTGGGGCTGGGGTGATGGAGAAACCGTCAACAGCACGATAAATTTCACTACGGAGTGGAGCGAATGCACGGTAAATTATGCCGGAATCAATGGCACGAGCTGTAATCTTGTCCTTCAGCCCGGAGGATTCGCAGGCAAGATAGAGATCGAATGGGTGAAAGTATATCATGATGGAGAAGGAATCCCGACAGAAGGCGACCTGATTGCTTCATGGTACACCGGAAATGGACAGACTCTTGGCGGTTGGGGCGCTACGAATATGGATCAGGGTAACGAAGATAATAAGCCTTGCCTTATAGTCACCAATGATGAAGCTAAAGAAGGCGATTGGCAGACCCAGATATCCATTCCTCACGATTATTTCGACTATGGAACGACCTATTATTTAGGTTTTGATGTAAAAGGAAGTGCCGGCACTACTCTTCGCGGAATTAATGTGAATTACCAGGCTGAATCAGATTATAAGAGCCGTGGAAATCTGACCAAGTTCAACATCACTCCGGAATGGAATCACGTGATCGTGTATGGCGAATGTGTGGAGGCTCCCAGTGGTGAAAACGATGATCCCGCTACCAACAAGGCAAATAAGATACTGATCAATCTTGGTAAATTGGCCGGAACGGCTTACTTCACCAATGTTACACTCTATACGAAGAGCAACCTTTCTGACTCTGTAATCGCGAATAATGCTGAAATCGAGAACCATTGGACGGTGTATACCATGACGGGAGCCAAAGTTATGGATACGTCTGATAAGAGCAATCTTAACAACCTTCGTCCGGGACTCTATATAGTCAATGGCAAGAAAATCGTAATCCGATAATCAAGTCCGGTCCGGAGGTATTTGCGTACGTCCGGGCTACCAATAAAACCTAACTGAAATGAAACTCATAGTCATGGCGTTGCTTACAGCGGCAACGACTCTAACATCGATGGCCAATCTGGAAGCGGTCGACCTTCGGCCGGCCAGCACGAATGTGCCAAAAGCTCAATTCCCTAAAGTTGACACCGCCAGGCGCGCAAGTTTCCTCCTCCATGCTCCGGAAGCAAAAGATGTAAAAGTCGATATCTGTGGCCGCAAGTACGACATGATACGCGATGAAAATGGCGTATGGACCATAACGACCGATCCGCTTGTGGAAGGATTCCATTACTATTTCTTCAATGTCGATGGGGTTCAGGTTACGGATCCGGCATCGCAGACATTTTACGGATGTGGCCGTGAGTCTTCCGGAATAGAAATCCCGGAATCGGATGAAGTGGCTGCATATTATACATTCAACCCTGATATTCCGCATGGTCAGGTGCGCCAATGCCGGTATCAATCCTCAATAGAAGGTGGAGAGCGGACGTGCTATGTCTATACTCCGGCCGAATATGAACAAGGGGATAAGAATTATCCCGTTCTATATCTTCAACATGGAATGGGTGAGGATCAGACCGGATGGTCGACTCAGGGTAAAATGGCCGACATCCTTGATAATCAAATTGCCGCCGGGAAATGTGTGCCAATGATTGTAGTGATGGATTATGGCAACTGCGGCTATATTCACGGCACAGTTCCCGGAGAAAGCCGTGATGAGTTCGGTGCATCATTTACCCCGATTTTGCTCACCGACATCATTCCCTATGTTGAGAAGACATTCAGAGTAAAGACTGACCGTGAGAACCGTGCAATGGCCGGTTTGTCGTGGGGTGGGCATCAGACACTTGAAACGACTATGCGCAATCTTGATAAATTCGCTCATATAGGGTCGTTCAGCGGAGCATTGTTCTTCCTGATGAATGGCATTGATAATGCTTATGACGGCGTGTTCCGCGACCCGGAAAATTTTAATTCCCAAGTAAAGACCTTATTTATCGGAATGGGGTCGGAAGAGAATTTCGGAAGCGATAAAATCAGCGAAGCATTGAATGAAAAAGGAATAAACCATGTCTATTACTCATCTCCCGGCACGCACCATGAATGGCTTACGTGGCGCAGATGCCTTAATGAGTTCTTACCATTAATATTTAAAAATTAGAGGGTCCCTTAGATTCAACCTAATGATCAAAGAAATCTATTGAGAGTTTTAATTGCAGGAATATTCTCGGAGTCGCAGGGATTGCGACTGCCGAGAATCCAATTGGAAGCTCAATTCAAATATCTTTGGCAACTCTGATATCATCAATGAGATTTTCCGGATAATTAATGGTCAATAATAGCCTACCGGTAGATGTGTGTTTGAAAGGATTGCTGTTCCAAAGACTGACCCGGAGAAAAGGGAACAGACATGATTGAAGGCAAGAAATGGTACAATAATGAAAAAGTTCTATATATGAAGAAAATATTACTGACAATCGCACTGCTGCCGATGGTGGCCTACGCAACCAATCCGATAGTGCAGACGTGCTATTCCACCGACCCGGCGCCGATGGTGCATGGTGATAGACTTTATGTCTATACCGGTCATGACGAGAATAATGCAGATTTCTTCTGGATGCAGGAATGGCGCATTTATTCTACAGACGATATGGTAAACTGGACTGATCACGGTTCGCCACTCGCTATAGAAGATTTTTCATGGGGCGACGATCGCGCGTGGGCTCCGCAATGTATTGAACGCAATGGTAAATTCTACTTCTATGTGCCCTTGCATTCAAAGCTGAGCGGCACGATGGCGATTGGAGTGGCTGTCGGAGATTCGCCAACAGGCCCGTTTAAGGATGCCATCGGAAAGCCCCTTGTGGATGGTGACTGGGCTTACATCGATCCTACCGTCTTTATAGATGACGACGATCAGGCTTGGTTGTTCTGGGGGAATCCGGAGATATATTATGTTAAACTAAATCCCGACATGATCTCCTATGATGGGGAAGTAAAAAAAGTGCCTCTTACTCCTGAAGGTTTCGGAAAAGGAAAATTTGTTCCGATGGAGAAAGATAAGAAATACCTTTCTACCTATACAGAAGGTCCGTGGTTCTATAAGCGTAACGGTAAATATTACCTTGTATATGCAGGAGGAGGAATTCCCGAACATATCGGATATTCGATGAGCGATCATCCCGAGGGGCCGTGGACCTATAAAGGAATCATCATGGAGCAAAACGACAGCACCAATTCCTTCACAAATCATCCGGGTGTAGTGGATTATAAAGGGAAGTCATATTTCTTCTATCACACCGGTAATCTCCCCGGCGGAGGAGGATTCGCACGCAGCATATGTGTCGAGCCTTTTGAATACAATAGTGACGGTACATTCCCCTTAATCAAACCGACGCATGAAGGGGCTCCTGCCATTAAGACTTTCAATCCCTATGGACGCATCGAGGCCGAGACTATGGCCTGGAGCAAGGGGATCACTACGGAGCCTAATTCAAAGACAGGGGTTTATGTATCCGATATTCACAATGGCGACTTCCTGAAGGTAGCTAATGTAAACTTCGGACCGACTTCACCACGAAAATTTGAAGCCACTGTGGCCAGCGCCTTGAGAGGCGGTAAGATTACGGTGCATATGGATTCAATCGACGGCCCGATCGCCGCTACGCTTGATGTGCCGGGCACGGGAGGCTGGGAAAACTGGCAGACTCTGGAGACTGAATTGTCGGCGGAAGCAGCCGGTATCCACGATCTATATTTTGTCTTTGAAGGTCGGAAAGGCCCGAAATTATTTAACTTTGATTATTGGACTTTTAAATAACTATCATCTTGAAAACTATTAAATCAGCATTAATCCTCATGGCTGTGATCCTGTCGCTTCCGGCAGTGGCATGGCCGGGTATGCCCATGCCTAAACTTCATGTGGAAGGGCGCTATCTTAAGGATGAGAACGGCAAGACCGTAATTCTGCATGGTTTCGGACAGACGTATAGCCCATGGTTCAACGAACAAGGTACAAAATGGAGCAACTATGATGTGAATGCCTGTCTGAAATATAACAAAGAGAAGATAGACGAAATTATGGCCGCCGGGTGGAAGATGAACTGGATCCGTATGCACATGGATCCATATTGGTCGAACACTCCCGGGGTTCAGACAGGAGGTGAAAACGATATATCTGCTTTCGATTTCAATCGGTTCAGATCGTATCTGAATCAGGTGTTTATCCCGATGGCGGAATATTGTATCTCAAAAGGGCTTTATGTAGTGATGCGTCCACCGGGCGTATGTCCGGAGAATATTGCCTTGAATGATGCCTATCATAAGTATCTGAAAAGGGTATGGGATCACGTGTCGTCTCACCCCACGTTGAAGGGAAATCCACATATAATGTTTGAGCTCGCTAACGAGCCCGTCCATATCATGGATACGGATGGAGAATATCGTTCAGGTACGGATGGCTGCAACAAGAATCTGACTCAATTCTTTCAGGAGATAGTCGATATAATGCGCGGAAACGGATGTAATAATATACTCTGGGTTCCCGGCACAGGCTATCAGTCGCAATACGCCGGTTTTGCCAAGTATCCAATCCAGGGTGAGAATATCGGCTACGCCGTGCATGTATATCCGGGATGGTATGGAAGCGATGCCATGGAGCCAAGCCATGAGCTCGGGGGTTCTTATGGTGGTGGCTTCCAGTCGTTCGCAGCAGGATGGGCCAGTCAGATAGAGCCCTGCGCAGCAATAGCCCCGATTATTGTCACTGAAATGGACTGGATGCCCTCCAAATATAATAAATCATGGGGCAAGAGTATCACCGGAAAGATGCTGGGGAATGGATTCGGAGCGAATTTCAAGGTGTTAGCCGACCGTACCGGTAACGTAAGCTGGATGATATTTACCGGTCCGGAACTTATCGGAAAATGTAATGGAAAGCCTGCCGCCAACGGTAATTATGACTATTATAATGATCCGGAAGGATGTCTTTGGCCCACATATCATTGGTACAAGGAATATGCCGGGGAATCGCTTCCACAGCCTCAGACAATCGAATTGTGCTTCTCACCGCGCACAATGGTAACTCCGACATCTTTGCTATTGCTTACCGGCGACCAATCCACATCGATAGTAATAGGAACAAATGCCGAAGGGTATGAACGGAATCTTGATTGCAATTTGCAAATAAGTGTTGCCAATCCTAATGTGGTAAAATACGAAAAAGACAGATTCATCGGTGTGGGAATCGGTACAACCCAAGCCACAGTAAAATATGAATTCGGCGCCGATCGCGTAGAGAAGACTCTTCCAATCGAATGCACGCCGTTCCCGTTCAAGGAAGGATATTTCAATCCATCAATCTATGGCACAGGGTCCTTTGATGAGGCGTCACATACGATCACTACAGATCAGTATGGTTTTGCCGGTTGGAAATATGCGGCAGGGTTGGATCTATCGAAATATAAATATCTGTTCGCTGAACTTGGAAGTAATAATCCTTGTAGCATATCATTCAGAGTATTCGACAAGAACAATTATTGGAGCGACTGCTCGATTCAGGATTTTGGCAATAACCGACAAGTTAGGTTTGAGCTGAATAGTATGTACTCCAACGAAGGCCGCAGACTTGATCCGTCGCATCTGTACTATGTAGGATTCTGGTCGACCGGCGGGCAACCATTTGTGATTTCCAATGTATATGCCACAAACAATCCTACCGGTATTGAAAGTGTGGAGGATTCTCTATCATTGACCGGTCCGGTGGATGTATATAATTCCAATGGCATGCTAATCCGTAGCGGAGTAGAGAGATCGGAAGCCACCGACGGACTTCCAGCAGGTCTTTATATCATAGGAAATAAAAAAGTCATTGTAAGATGAAGAAGACAATAATTGCTTTGGCGACAGCCGCTGTCGCAACTTTCTCAGTCAATGCTCAGGATCCCAATTTCCATATTTATCTCTGTATAGGTCAGAGTAACATGGAGGGGAACGCGGCCATCGAGCCTATGGACCGGCAAAATGTGCCGGAAAGTTTCAAGATGATGGCCTGTGTAAACTTCGGTAATCCTGCCCGCTCTCAGGGGAATTGGTATCAGGCAGTTCCACCGCTCGTGCGGGAACACACCGGCCTCACCCCGATGGATTATTTCGGCCGGACCATGGTAGCTAATCTACCTGATGTGAAGGTGGGAGTTGTGCCCGTAGCTATAGGAGGATGCAAGATTGAGCATCTGGATAAAGATTTCGATCCGGCATCGGTGGCTAATGAAGCCGACTGGTTCCGCAACTACATGGCCAGCTATGGAAATTATCCTTACGGACGCCTTATAGAATGCGCCAAGAAAGCACAGCAAGCGGGTGTGATAAAGGGTATTCTTCTACATCAGGGAGAATCCAACAATTGTGATCAGCAATGGCCGGCCAAGGTAAAGAAAGTATATGAGGATATTCTTGCCGACCTTAACCTTAATGCTGCTGACGTGCCTCTGCTTGCCGGCGAGGTTGTCACCTCGGAAATGGGTGGTGTTTGCGGCGCGCACAACGGAATCATCCGTAAATTACCGCAGATTGTGCCTACTGCTAAGGTCGTTTCAGCCGGAAACCTTCCGCAGAAAGGTGACGGACTCCATTTCACAGCACATGGATACCGCGTGCTCGGTTGTCGATATGCAGTGGCGATGCTCAATCTTATGGGCATAGAGGATCCGGTGGTGGAATATAAAGAGGATGAACCTTATGTCCCTAATCCCGATCCTACGGAGGGTGACTTCGTTTTCCCATTAGATTCTTTCAATCCACAGATATGGGAAAAGGGTACGTTTAATCCGGAAACCGGAGAGTTTATACCGGGTCAATATGGATTCGGCGGCTGGGAATATAGTTCTCCTATTGATCTCTCAGGCTATCAGTACATTGTGGCCGAGTTGAAAGAAAATGAATCAAACGGCGTTGAATTCCGTGTATTCGACACTGCAAGCTATTGGGAGACGCCCTACACTGCAGCCTATAATGGAGGTAAACTGATTGTAGCCGAGCTCAATGGGATGATGAAGAATCTATCAACCGGCATCGTTCCGCTGGATACCAAGAATGTATATCGTGTTGGATTCTGGGCATACGGTAACAAACCGACATTCATCAAGCATGTATTCGCCACGAATAATGACCCCTACAATAGTATGGCAACCATTGCATCCGAAGATATTAATGAGAAAGATCCGGCGGTGTATTCCGTGACGGGTGCTCTCATAGCTTCCGATATCAGAAAAGCCAATCTTCAAGCAGGCCTGTATATCTATCAAGGCAAAAAGTATCTGGTTAAATGAAATTATTTAAAATTATTCTTTGTAGCGTAGCCTTCACGACTTATGGAATCGTGGAGGCTGCCACATATAATGTAGCGAGTCCCGACGGTCTCACCGTGTTCACGCTCAACGACAATAACGGTAAAATCAGCTATAGTGTCGCTCTCGATAATGTGGCATTTATTGAGGATTCTCCATTAGGGTTGGTCACTAACACAGGCGATTTTACCAAAGGGCTGAGCATAATGAAAGTGGGGGAGAAGAATACAAAAATCGATTCTTACTCCCTGCCCAATATAAAGAAGGCTCATGTAGATTATAAAGCAGAGACGTGCGATTTTACAATAGCCAAAGATGGTAAACCGGCGATCATACTTGAAGTGGAAGTGAGCGATAATAATGTGGCTTACCGCTACCGGCTACTTCCTCTCGAGAACGGCGAATATTCCACTCTTTGTTGTGTGGTGGAATCAGAGGCAACAGGATTCCGGATGCCGGAAGGCACGACAACGTTCCTTTGCCCTCAGATGAATCCCATGACAGGATTTGCAAGGACCGCCCCGAGCTATGAGACGAATTATACCCTTGACGATGAAGTTGGAAAGAATGGCTGGGGAAACGGATATGTGTTTCCTTGTCTTTTCAAAAACGGCGAAAATGGCTGGACCTTAATATCAGAAACGGGGATAGCCGGAAATTACTGTGGTGCGCACCTTGAAGGCAAAGCTGATGGTCTTTATTCCATAGCTTATCCAATGGAAGGCGAGCAAAACGGGTTTGGTTCGACTTCTGCATCGATAGCTTTGCCGGGTTGTACACCCTGGCGCACTATAACGGTAGGTAAGGATCTTGCCCCGATTGCTGAAACTACCATACCCTTTGATGTTGTAGAGCCTCTTTACGAATCATCAAAAACATATGAGTACGGCAAAGGGACATGGAGCTGGATCATAAAGATGGATCCGAGTTGTAACTTTGATGAACAAATGCGTTACATAGACTTCTCGAATGCACTCGGTTATCAGACAGTTCTCGTAGATGCCTTATGGGATACCCAGATCGGACGCGAAGGTATAGAGCGACTTGCGGCCTATGGTAAGGAAAAGGGAGTCGACTTATTCCTATGGTACAACTCCAATGGCAGCTGGAATGATGCCCCTCAAGGGCCGCGCGGGATCATGAACGACATTGTGAAACGTCGTAAGGACATGGCTTGGATGAAAAAAATAGGTGTCCGTGGCATCAAGGTCGATTTCTTTGGTGGCGATAAGCAAGAGACCATGCGGCTTTATCACGACATCCTTGCCGATGCTAACGATTATGGGATAGAGGTGATATTCCATGGATGTACGTTGCCGAGAGGTTGGGAAAGGATGTATCCCAATTATGTGGCCAGCGAAGCTGTCCTTGCAAGCGAGAATCTTCATTTTTCTCAGGGGATGTGCGATGCTGAGGCTTCAAACGCTACGATCCATCCTCTTGTACGGAACGCCGTCGGCAGTATGGACTTTGGAGGAAGCACGCTGAATAAATATTATTCAGCTGATAATTCAGCACGAGGCTCTCAACGCAAGACATCGGATGTTTGCGCATTAGCTACAGCCGTATTGTTCCAAAGTCCGGTACAGCACTTCGCCCTGGCTCCCAACAATCTTATAGATGCTCCCGAATGGGCGGTGGAGTTTATGAAAAATGTTCCAACTACCTGGGAAGATGTGAAATTTATTGATGGCTATCCCGGACGCTTCATTATTCTTGCCAGAAAATCGGCCGGCAAATGGTACATAGCAGGCGTTAATGCCGGGGCAACACTTACCACAGAGATAGAGCTTCCGCATGGAATGCTTTCTGACGATGTCATGGCGGCGAAGAATAAGGCTAAGGCAGTGACAGGATTGACAATCTACAGCGATGTCTCGGCTCCAAAAGGGGAGGTGTTGCCGATAGGATCAAAGGCTCCTTTGCGTCTGAATAAGAATGGAAAAGTAAATATCACGATCCCCACTAATGGAGGGGTGGTGATATATTGATTGTTCTTCGTCAAAATCTAACAAGAATAGATGGTAACGATAAATTGATAAGTTAAGACTATGAAAAGAATAGTATATGCATTGGCTTCATTTGCACTCCTCGGAGGTGGATGCGTGGTCAAGGCAACCTCAACTTATGAAGGTACATCAGGAACAGATACAGTCTCAAAAGTATATTTTACCAGCGATATATCGCCCGAAGGATTACTAAAAGCCTATAGAGCCTTGGGTATCACTCCAACGGGTAAAGTAGCAGTAAAGATCAGCACGGGCGAATCAAGCGAATCGCATATGCTCTCGCCCGAACTGATGGCTCCTCTTGTAAAGGAAGTAGGGGGTACGCTGGTAGAATGTAACACAGCATATAAGGGCAATAGATTGCTTACCGAAGATCATCTCCGAGAAGTTGCCAAACGAGGCTATGACAAAATTGCCCCCGTCGACATATTGGATTCGGAGGGATCGATAAAGATTCCGGTAAGAGACACAACTCATCTGCCATATGATCTAGTGGGCTCACATCTTGCAAATTATGATTATATGATCAATCTTGCGCATTTCAAGGGACACCAGATGGGAGGATTTGGTGGGGTCTTGAAAAACGCGAGCATCGGCGTAGCATCCTCTGATGGCAAGGCATTGATTCATACGGCCGGAGAATTTGATTCAGCAAGCAAGGCATTCCGCAATAACAAGGGCCAGGATGCATTTCTGGAGTCGATGGCAGCAGCCGCACAGGCTGTACATGACTATATGAAGGGTAACGTGATATATATTAATGTGATGAATAATCTGTCGGTGGATTGTGATTGCAATGGTCATCCCGAGGCTCCGAGAATGAAGGATATCGGTATTCTTGTATCTACCGATCCTGTAGCTGTGGATCAGGCCGGGCTTGATATGGTATTCAATCACGCTTCAGCCGATGGTGATGATAGCGAGCCACTGAAAGCCCGTATCAGAAAAATGCACGGTACGCATACCGTGGATTATGCCGCCAAATTAGGTCTTGGCTCGCAAAAATACGAGCTTATAAATATTGATACAACGAAGTAATTCGAATCCTAATGTTGCGCGGATCCGGCATATCAAGTTAATGTGCCGGATCCGATTTTACTATCACATGCTTTCCGGATCAATCGAAATGTACCCGAGGATTCATCTGTGAGGGAGTACGCCAATTAATTCCGTATTTTTTTAGCAATAACTCCTGTTTTGCCGGCCAATACCTGAAACAGAATCCCATATGCCGCGGGATATTGGCAAATCGTCGGTCGAGGATATCCTCCACATCGTACGCTGCTTCCGCCCATTCACGGGTATATTCTACCGGGTCTCGTTTGAGATACCCCTTATCCGGACGCCCAACAATCTCCATCAATTTCTTGTCCGTCACGAGGCGGCGAATATCTGCCGGTATTTCTTTGGGCAGATCTCTTCTGTCAGTAGCCAGTGTATAAGCCCGGATGTACCGGATGGCAGCCTTTTTCAATTGTGCATCATCAATTCGGTGTTCTCGCGCTATTGAAAAAAGCAAATCGAGCACTTCAAGATTTATATAAAGATAATACGAATCTTCAAGGGCCGCGCTAACCCGGTCGAGGATGGTAATCTTTTGCTCCGGAGTAAGTGTAGAGTCTTCCGATCTGAAAATATCAAGTATCTTCTGAGCTAATGGACCCATCGGCCGCGATTTATAGCAATTGTCGTATGCTTCAATCAGAAGCGCGTAGGCATAGGGGAGTTCCGGATGGTTGCATTTCTCGAGCATCCGGATCATAGCATCATATATGATGATATTGCGCGAAGGATATTTTTCGTCATCTGCGTCATAATCGTCATCGTTCTCATCTTCATCATCCACCCCTTTGCGCATGGATAATAATTTCTCGATGCGCTGGTCGATGGTAAGGCGTTCGTTGCGGGTTATAGCCGCCACTTTTAGTTTCAGAAACAGTTTCATTCCCTATGAGTATTGAATTATAAATCTCCCGCCTGTTATAAGGTGGTTGCAGAGGAAGTGAGAAGATAGCACCTCCCGATAGGGCTTCAAAGTTACAACAAATGTAGGAAATATCAAATGAATATCAAAGAATTTTATGCTGATTCTCTCGGGCAGAGTTCTGCCGTGCCGTATCAAAGTGTACGCTCAATCCAATCTTATGCGCTCAATACAAAATCTGTCCATGAAATATAATCTTCTTTATCTACCTGCAGAACAGTAATTGGTGAATTAACGATAATTTTTGCCATAGATTTTTAGAATATTTCGCGAGCGACTTGGATTTGGGAGCCGGGATAGTAGTGGGTAAGAATCTGGCGATAGTTGAATCCGCGGAGTGCCATGACAGCCGCGCCTATCTGACATAGACCTACACCATGACCCCATCCTCCTCCGTCTAAGCACCAAGACCCATCGGCTTGCCGTGACGCGACAAATGCACTGCTTGGAAGATGAGAGGTTGAGAGGACGCGACGGATTTCGAGCTCTTTGCCGAAGATATGAGTTGCTTTCTCACCGACGACCTCAAGGAGCCAGATACGTGCTGACACGCCCCTGCGAAGGGGACGAAGTGCGGTAACCGTGCCGAAATCAAGACCGGTTTTTTCCCGTAATATAGCTTCCAGTTCTCCGGGCCTGTATGTGATATGCCATCGGTAATAATCATTACCGGGAGAGATAAAATTTTCACGGTCGTAGGAATTTAGAATCTGATTTAGTGCAGAGGCCGGAACATCGGAGCAGAAAGCATCAGGTCGATCAAGGATCCATCTGCGAGCGTTGGCTTCATCTGTAAGATCAGGAAGTGTGTGATTTGGAATAATATCACGTCCGCGGACAAGATACGGATGTCGATAAGAGCCCCAGCAGGTATTAAACTCCTCGAATGCTCCTCCGCAGCATTTGGAGTAGCGTGCATCGCAAAGGATGCCATCGGATGTGAGCACCATCCCTTCGGTCTGCTTAACAGCATTATCTACCTCCGGCCGCGTGATGCGGGTAATTCCCTGATAGCGCTGGCAATGATCATCGGCGCATACATCATAGCCTTCATGGGCGTCAGCATCATACCATCTCACCGTGGCATCTGCCGGAATATCTTCCTCTTGTGTGGTATAGGCAATGGAGTTGCCGTTCTTGCCTAATAATATCGATAAAGCCCAAGTTCTGGATATTATTGCGTGCGCCATAAGGAGCTGGGGATGGGTAGTGGCTGCCATCTCGGATGAAATTACGCTCCGGAGATATTCTTCGAGGGGGAGAATATTTACGGCAGTAGTAAGGTTACCCGTATCAATTAATTCCAATGTGCCATTAAAACTCTGCTCCTCCTTGCGTTCCCAATGGAATCCTTTGCCTATGGCCACGGCTTGAAGAGTGAAATAAGAATCTCCAGACACGGGCTGATATTGGTTGCCGAGACGCATATATACTCCATGAAACTCAACATCAATCTTTGGTGCGGTCATTATACCGACCCGAATCTTGAAATCCTCTGCTATTTTCATCGCCATTGGGAGAATGATTTGCGTCTATCCAGATAATTAAGATCCCTGTCATTGCTGTATGCCTCCCGCTCGAATGATATATTGCGGTATGCCCGGTCGAAATTGCCATATTGAAATAGGCGTACAATCCATTCCATAACGTAGAGGATATAAAAGGGGATCCAAAGGAGTTCTCTCTGTTGGGCATCGTGAATGCGTTCATGATTCACCACATAACGGTCGATCCATCCCGTATCCCGAGAAAGATAGAAACCGAACAGGTTAAGACAGAAACCCGGCACCATGAACGGACATTTTATAATTCTCGGTTTCTTCATATGTCGGGATTAAATAAGGTGGAAATGGCGCAGGGCATTCAAAATACCATGGTCGAGAATATCAGTTGTGACATAATCGGCCACTTTCTTTACGGCCTCCTTGGCATTTCCCATCGCCACGCCAATGCCTGCATGGCGAAGCATAGAGATGTCATTGTCTCCATCGCCAAAAGCCATGGTCTCATCAAGACTGATGCCATAATGCTCAATCATGCGGTCGATGCCCACATGCTTTCCACTTCCTTTTGGCACAATGTCATAAAAATTAGGGTTCCAGCTTGTAGGCTCGCAATCGGGAAGGACGCTTTCAAACAAATCCGCATTCTCGCGCTCCTCCTCCGAGCCGAAGGCCATTATCTGCACAATATCTTTCCCGGTTACTGTAGAAAGATCAGTTACCGGAATCTCGGGGAGCCGGAGTATCTCCGAAGCCTTCCGCACATCCTCATCAAATCGGCTGAGGATTATGCCACCATGAGCCGGAACAACCACAATCGGCATCGTGGAATTATGCGAAAAATCAATAAGACGTTCTATATCGGACTCTTTTACGGGATAAACATAGAAAGGTTTATCAGCACCGACATCAAGACACATGCTGCCATTGCATGTCACGTACCCATCTACCTCTAGATTGCCGAGATTGATTATCCATTCAGGATGTCGTCCGGATGCGATGAAAATTTTTATACCTTTTCGGCGTAGTTCGGCCACAGCGTCGATTACATCCTGAGGGGGAGCAGTATGGCCTTCGGGTACGAGCGTACCATCGATATCAAAAAAAATAGCCTTTACCATACGATGGAATCGGGAATAATTTCGGAATATACATGAGTAATAATCAAATCGGGGGAAATAATATATATGCGGGGAATTCCTNNGGCAGCATGTGTCTTGATGTCGGTGATTGATTGTAAATAGATCTGTCGGGTTGCGGAGAATAGGGTAGAGTGAGACCATGGGATTTCCAGAAAGATTCTATTGATTCTTTCGTCTCATCACGAGCTATGCAGATGAAAGCTATTTCCGGATTCTCTTCCATAGCTTTCTGGATAGTCGGTAACTCGCGCCGGCAGTCGCGGCAGGATGTGTTGAAAAAGATTATTGCTGAGCGGCGTCCTGCGAGGGATTTAGTAGTTATCTTAGAGCCGTCGGCCATTATCAGCGAAATGTCGGGGAGGGGATCTCCGGCTTTCAACGACCATTCCTCCGGCTCGTTATCCCGGATACATCCCGTGAATGCGAGAATGAAAAGGATAAGCGGCAGGAGTGCCTGGAATTTTAATGAATTCTGTCTCATGTATTATTAACGAAAGGGATACGGCTTCTGTTGTGTGAGATTGCCAGACGCATATAGAAATGATAAGAATAAAAATCAGGTTAAAAAGGGATAAAATTTTTGATAAGGGAAAATAATGATTAAATTTGCAACATGGCATCAAAAAGAGCACAATTTTCATCGAAATTAGGAATTATAGCAGCCACAGTAGGCTCTGCAGTGGGATTAGGGAATATATGGCGTTTCCCATACGAAGCCGGGACCAACGGCGGGGGAGCTTTCTTGATATGCTATTGCATCTTCGTATTTTTACTTGGAATGCCGACGATATGTGCTGAATTTTCGTTGGGGAGGTTTAGTAAGGTGGGTATGCCGGCCGCTTACCGCAAGGCTGCAGGTGGTGCTCGTCAATGGGATTTTCTTGGATATGCCGCAATTCTCGCAGCCTTCATGGTACTCGGCTTTTATTCAGTGGTGGCCGGCTGGACATTGGAGTATATCGTAGAATCGATAAAAGGATTCTTCCAACCTGAATTCACCGGCGATCTGCATACGCGCTTCTCTGCATTTACAGCAAGTTGGAAAGCTGTAGGATGGACGGTTGTCTTCATCATTATCAATGGCTTTGTGATTTTGGGAGGAGTTCAAAAGGGAATAGAACGGGTGAGTTCCATCCTGATGCCTATCCTTTTCGTCATTCTGATAGCTTTCTGTATCAATTCCCTTACGATGCCGGGCGCGAGTAAAGGATTGGAATTCTTATTCAAGCCTGATTTTAGCAAATTGAATGCTCAGGTGATATTGAGTGCCATGGGTCAGGCATTCTTTTCCCTATCGTTGGGAATGGGATGTCTTGTGACTTACGCGAGTTATTTCGGCGACAATACTCCTTTGATAAGGACATCAATGGAAATAGCGATTCTTGATACGCTTGTGGCCATTCTTGCCGGGGTAATCATATTTCCTGCCGTGTTCAGCTTCGGAATGTCGCCGGCCGAAGGCCCGACTTTAGTATTCGAGGTTTTGCCGAATATATTTTCGGCAATCCCCGGGGGAATGGTATGGAGTTTGCTTTTTTTTATTCTTCTTGCAGTAGCGTCACTGACATCGCTTATCTCAGTAAGCGAGATTGTAGTGTCTTTCCTATGCGATGAGTTCAGGATGAAGCGTAGCATGGCCACTATTATAGTTTCTCTGATTACAATCATTCTCGGGGTGCTCTGCTCCCTGTCGTTCGGTCCGCTATCCGACCTGAATATGTTTAACCTTCTTGATTACATATCGAGTAATATCCTGATGCCTCTCGGTGGCCTTGGAATATGCGTGTTCATTGGGTGGAAAATGAAACGAGATTCAGTGGAGCAGCAGCTTTGTCAACTGGCCGGCGCCCGGGACTGGATGTACGAATATGTGATATTCTGTATCCGGTATATCGCTCCGGTCGGTATTCTCGCGGTCTTTATAGCCGGACTTATTCAGTAACATAAACGCACACAATAATGAAATCATTAAAAGAATTATTTAAGATAGGCACAGGTCCGTCATCGAGTCATACAATGGGCCCGCGCAGTGCTACCCGTCTGTTCATCGAATCGTTACCCGTAGAAGCGGCCCGGTTTGAGGTAACGCTTTTCGGAAGCCTTGCCGCCACCGGAAAAGGACATATGACCGATGTAGCGATAATAGATGAATTTGCTCGGCATGGACTTACGGTGGAATTGATATGGAAGCCGGAGACATTTTTACCATATCATCCGAATGCCATGACCTTCAAGGCGTTCGATAAAGCTGGCCAGAAGGTGGCTGAGGAAACCATCTATTCTGTCGGGGGCGGGGCAATCAAGGTTGAAAGTGCGCCGGAATCGGCTGAAAGCCCTGAGATATATAAAATGAATACCCTTAAGGAGATTCAAAAATATTGCGAGGATACTGGAAGATGTTATTGGGAATACGTGGAAGAATGTGAAGGACCGGAGATATGGGATCACCTTCGCAATGTATGGGACACGATGCGAACTGCGGTTGAAAGAGGTCTCTCCAAAGAAGGACGCCTGCCGGGTCCGTTGAATTTACGCAGGAAAGCAGTCCAGTATCATGTGAAGGCCGAAGGGTATAGAGACAATCTTCGCAGCCGGGGGCTTACCTTTGCTTATGCACTTGCCGTAAGTGAGGAAAACGCCTCCGGGGGTGAAATAGTCACTGCACCCACATGCGGCAGTTCGGGCGTTTTACCCGGAGTGCTTTATCATCTGTGGAAAAGCAGGTCGTTGCCGGAAGAGAGGATTTTAAGGGCTTTGGCCACTGCGGGATTAATCGGCAATATAGTAAAGCAGAATGCGTCCATATCGGGTGCCGAAGTAGGATGTCAGGGTGAAGTGGGAGTGGCTTGTGCAATGGCCGCAGCAGCTGCATGCCAACTCTTCGGAGGAAGTCCTGCCCAGATCGAATATGCAGCGGAAATGGGTCTTGAGCATCATCTTGGAATGACTTGCGATCCGGTATGCGGACTGGTTCAGATTCCCTGTATAGAGCGTAATGCCTATGCTGCCGCACGTGCGCTTGATGCGAATATTTATGCTTCTTTCTCGGATGGAGTACACCGTGTAAACTTCGATAAGCTCACTGCCGTGATGAAGCAGACCGGACATGATCTCCCATCCTTATATAAAGAGACCGGCGAGGGAGGCCTTGCCAAAGAAATGGCAAATTGATTACTCGAAACATATAAATGGGGATACGCCGGAAGAATCTGACGTATCCCCATAAAAATATTGGAACCTGATTATTTTACTATTTTCCCACTGATTGGAGTTGCACCCTTTATATTATAGAGATATACTCCTTTGGGCAAGGTTGTGAGATCTACCGCACCCGTGCCATTCACCGGAGCATTAAGCATGATATTTCCTTTTACGTCGTAGATGTAAATCATGGCAGAAGAAGTGATGTTGTAATGCAAAGCATTGCCGCTTAGATACACTTCCTTATCAGCAGCCAATATCTTGACAGAATTGGTAGGATCATTCATCACGATCTTGAATGTCTTCTCAGTCGAAGGCTCATCTGAAATCCATGTCTTAAGATCAACGGATATTCCGGTGGGTACTTCATCAAGATCATCTACCTCGCCTTCCCAGTACATATCAATGTCGAGCTCCGAATCGGCAGCAAGCGTAAGATTAGGTTTATTTACTGTAGTACCTGTGACACATTGGCCGCCGCTGCACAGATTGATGAGCTGACCTGACGTGCATGTAGCCATAATGTTGAGCATTCCTATCAGATCTTCATTGCACGAAATATAGAGATTAGGCTTTATTTTCACTTCATAGTAGCCACCCATATCTTCGGAATGAATGTTGTTGTACCAATAGGATTTACCCGACTCAAGGATATTGTTGCCCATCCTCACTGTCAGTTCGAGATCTTGCGCCATAGCCGTTCCAGCCAAGAGAACCGACGCAGCCAAGAGTAAAGATTTTTTCATAAGCATATGTAGTTTAGAAATTATTTTAGTTGTCAGGACCGGAGCACTCCGGCTGTGCAGAGTGCACCGATCTGATTTTATTATTGTTCGATTGAAACTCTTGTGGCATTCAGGATATCGGTTCCCTGGAATGCAAATACCACGATTGAAAGATTATCGATGTTCCACCGCTCCTTGTCAGTCCATTTCAATTTAATCTGGGTGGATACATCGGTCCAAATGTCTTTTACGAGATTTACCGGTTCTCCGGTCTTGACAGGATAGACTACATCCCGGAGTACATTGTTATGCACATAATCCGGAACATCACCGGTGGGAGTTATCTGGCGGGCTACGATACCATCCTCCACAACCCAAACCTGAAGGGCTGCTGAACGATCGTTATCGGCAAGGAGTCGGGAATTCACTGAGATCAATGAATCGGCAGCATTATACGATGCACTTGCTTTTATAGTTACGCCCGGTGCCACTTCGAGAGCGCTTCTCACTGCGGAGGCCCATTGGTCGGAGTTTAGAGCTGCGTTAGGGGCGTTAATACGATCGACAGCTCCCATAGGCCAGGCGGCGATTCCGAAGGCATCGTTCATCTCCTGCCCCTGTTCAATCATAAGCCCGATATTGTTGCGCTCGAAGTTGGTACGGTTGACCGACGTCGCCAAAGCTCCCGCGTGAATGCTGATGCCGATTAGAGCCGTGTCGCCATATTGCTTTACAAGGTCTTCAATCACTTCATGGGCCAGCGGACAGTTTACGCAACGTTGGCCTGTGAAGTCCATAAGAAGGACAGTGCGCTTAGCCTCCACAGCCGGCAATTCGATATATCTTTCGGAATCTTTGATATTGCAGCTGGATAGAAGTAAGGAGGTTGCCACTCCAAATGAGGCGATATATGCTATTAGTTTTTTCATTCTTTTCAGAAATTGTAGCTATAAGTAATCTGGAAACCCTTCATGGCCGGAACGAGACGACATACGCCCCCTGAGCAGTTATATCCTTTGCGAGTACGGCCGTACGAAAGTTGGAGACGGTTGGAACGGTAGTTACCCGTTATTCCGAACATATAATAATGCGTTCCGGTGCCACCGCAGTTCCACATATCGGAAGCAAACAACATGAGATAGGGACTGTAGGAAAATTCCACCAGACCATATGCCCAGTCAGTGCCGTATCCAATATCCTCCGGAGTGGGATGCTCAGCTTCGGGTCCTTTTTTGGAGCCGAACAGATATTGTAATTCCGTTCGGAGAGTGAATCTACGGTTGAACTTGAATTTGGCATCACCCACGAGAATCTGGCTATAAATTCTCTCGCTATCTTTATTGCTTACAAAGGAATTATCTTCAATGGCGGTTCGATTGTACATCTGCGACATGAACATAAACTGGAAATCAAACACTTTCGAGAATTTTTTCTCAAACTGGATGTTGAAATCCCAATAATTTGCCTGACCGATTTTGAAGAAAGAAGTCTTATAGCCATTTGTACCCTCGATTGATGTCAAGCCAGGAAGAATATAATCGGGCTCTCCATCATGCACCAGCCGGGAGATATAACTTGCATTCAATGTTAATTTCGTACCATACCTGCCTCCCAGTTTGCTTTTTCTCGGGAAAGTATATGCAAATTGTCCCTGGAAGGCCCATTCGCCCGGGCCATACATTGTGGCATAAGGGAAGAGAGCCGGAAGGGAATACGTATGCTGGTAAGTAAACGCGGGCATATAATTGATAAATGCACCGAGTCCGCTGCGTGTCCGCTGAGAGCGGTACGACATATTCTCACTTCTCTTCGCCTGAATCATCGCACTGATTCCTCGTTTGGAGAATGAGCCGCTTAGAAGCACCGCATTGCCATAATTATAGGTATTATCATTATCGAATGATGGATCCTGACCTTTCCATGCATATTCAGCCATTACATTCCATGGTCCTTTCGCGAAGTTGGCGCGAACATCTACACCGTTCACGGCTTTAGGCAGATTGAGACGATAGTTCGTGCCGGGAACGATAATATCTTCGTCTTTCTCATGTTTCAGCGTCCACGATGCTCCCAAGCTAAGAGAAACGTCCCTGTCGCTCAATTTTGATATCCAGTCCTCGAGATATGCATCGGCGTTGATGCCGTAAACCTGCGACTGGAGTTTCCAGTCCCAATAAACACGCTGAAGGCCACCGAGAGCCGTAAGGCGCAGACCCTTGATGTTGTTGAATTTCAAGCGTGCCCCACGTATTGAATTATCGATGCCGAGGGTACGCTCCTCATATGTGCGCAAGATAAAACCGGACCCGAATTGTTCATAGAAATCTCCGAGGGTTAGTTCCATATTCTTGAATTTACCCTTGACATATATGTTTGGAAATCCCCATCCGGCGAAGTCAGGTTCGTAACCGGGCAATGGCCATCTCATGAATTCAAAACGAAGCCCGGCATCTACATAATTGCTTATCAGGCTGACATCGGCATATGTATTGAACAGCAGTGGTGAATTGTAATCTTCGTCGGCACCGATTGATACGTCCTTCTGCCAGAACAGGAAGTCGCCTTGGACGGC
The DNA here is from genome assembly GCA_001701105.1 of Bacteroidales bacterium GP1. Classification (GTDB taxonomy): domain Bacteria; phylum Bacteroidota; class Bacteroidia; order Bacteroidales; family Muribaculaceae; genus Lepagella. The sequence goes on along the minus strand of DAAI01000009.1, from coordinate 9,965 downwards.
ACCATGTACTGCCACTTTGTTCTCAGCCTTAACGGATGAAAGTGCGAAAAGCATCAATCCTGCAGCGAGAAGACGCAGGTGATTAGTGTTCATAATGGTATCGTAGATAGATTTTTATTTTTCAAGATTCTTGCGTACCAGTTCGATGAGATGATCTTCAGAACCGGGATTATATCCTGAATGGCTTTCAAGAATTTCCCCATTTTTCCCTACCACAACAACGTGTGGAACATTCTGGGCGCCCATTGCACGTGCAAAATCTTTATTTGGATCCAGAAGCACTTCATATTCCCAGCCTTTCTCGGTAACGAAAGGTTTTACTTTATTGGCATTCTGAGCATCGTCGATGGATATGGCATATACTTTAACGCCGGTCTCCTCAACCCAATCGGGGTAAACTTCATGAATGGCCTTGAGCTCACGTATGCAAGGCTTGCACCATGTAGCCCAGAAGCTGATGATGAATGGCTTGCCATCATTGCTTAGCTCGGAGGAATTCACTGATTTGCCATTAAGGTCTTTCAGCTGTACGCTCGGAAGCTGGGCGTTCGACACACCGAGTCCTGCCACAAGTAGGGCGAGAAGAGTCAAGGAACGTAAAATGGTTTTCATTTCTTTATGGGTTTAATCTTTATATTCATATTTCAGATTCAAAAATAATCTAAAAAAATGATACTGCCAAATTTAAACAGATAAATATAAAAAACCGGAATTTTAAAATTAAAAAGATTTACGCCGAGCTAGAATATAAAGAGGCTTATACGTTAGTTTCCGGAGCTGGGTCATTGAAGAAAATGGACGCCCACCATCACTTCCTGAACCAGCTACACCGGTATGCTTGAGATGAAGGAGTGCATGGCGAGATGATTCAAATTCCATGATAATCTTGTCATTGTCTATGATTAGGATGTCGAAATTCGGCTGCAGGACTTTTCTAAACCAGTCCTCGCTCCGATACATCAAAGGAGTCTGCCGCAACGAATCAAGTTCACATAGATTTCCCGGCAGGAAAGTAGAGAGGCCTATTAGTTTTCCCGGAGTAAGTAACCGAGCGCAATTATCAAGAAACCGGGGAATGTCGGCAAACCATTGGATTGCGGAGGCAGAAACGATCAGATCGTACCGGCGTTTGACTCCGCTGATCCATACCTCGGCATCTTCTATATGATAATCTTCCGAGGACGCAATATGGAATGGTCCGACATCGGTTATATCAACAAAATCAGCATGCGCGGGCTTTAAAAATTGTGAACAATAGTGAGTCAGGCAACCGGTTCCGGGACCTATCTCGAGCATATTATCCACATTATAGTCGAGGTGCCTACGCAACATATCAGCTAATCGGGAAGCAGTGATTTGTTGAGCGAAAGCCTGTGAATCATAAGTTACACCCGCTTTTGAAAATCGACCGGATATCTTGAATGTGTCGCTAATGATACTGCGAATCACTTTTTCCATATCCATATAATGATACTCATCTGTCTCGGTAACAATAGTATCAGGATCTTTATTCCAGGCTTTTCTCATATTTTCTATGGGAAAGATCCGGTCATTTCTTCCGATATAAGCGCGAGTCCATGGAAACGGAGTCGGTTGACCTCCACATGACTCGGATAAGATAAAGTACAGCTGATTTCGCAGAGAAATGGTTTCTTGTTCGGTAGGAGTGCCTGGGAAGATAGTATCCATTGTTGTTGAATCTTTCACCATTCTGCGGCGGAATTTTATAAGATTCCGTGGGGTTAGATTATCGGCTGTTCCCTTGAATATGTCTAAAGGAATTCCCTCGTTATCGCATGCCGGCGTCGGGGAACCATTGATGGCAAAAGCAGATGTAATGGATTGGGGTGGTAGAATCTTGCTTGCGGCCCATACCCCCATCGACCATGCGAATAGATAGATAGTATAATATCCGGTAATGAAGTCCAGATTGAGATCGAGGTCAGTATAGTCGAACACCACCGCCACGTCCCAGCCCGGCATGGAGATCCGGCTATAAAGAGTCGCGTTTGTACTCCAGCCTGTGAAAATAAGAATCAGGCGTGTATTTTTGCTATGATCTCCGATAAATTCAACCTTCATAATTCACAAGATTTGTGAGTTGTGCCATCACTTTCAACACTTTATTAATTTCTTCATCCGAGAGAGTGGCATTCAGTGAGAAACGTATTCTTTCCCCTCCAGCCGGCACAGTAGGGCGTCTTATAGGCAATGCAAGAATGTTTTCCTTTTCGAGAACAGCCGATATATCGAGCGCCGATTCTGCGGAGCCTGTGATTAATGGTATAATAGGAGTATCTCCCGAAGGTACGACATATCCTAATTTGTTCAACCTATCCCTGAAATAGGCAGAAATCTCACATAGTCTTTGCCTTCGATGGTTCAGATTCACCAATTCGCTAATCACTTGTCGACTCCATGCCACATTATAGGGTGGTAGTGCCGTAGAAAAAATCAGACTCCTTGCATAATTTCTGATATAATGAGTCAGTTCCTCCTCCGCAATGGCAAAAGCACCGATAGAGCATGCGGCTTTCCCGAATGTACCTATTATTATATCAATATCCTTTATTGTGTCGGTTTCTTCACACAAACCTAATCCTTTCGTACCTCTTACACCAAATCCATGCGCCTCATCCACATATAGGAAGATATTGGTAAACTCCTTCTTTAGTTCCACCAATTCCCTAAGGGGAGCGACATCGCCATCCATACTATAAATTGATTCGACGATGATCCATACCATTTCATAATCTTGTGCTTTTTGTCGCAGGATTTTTTTTACGGCCTCTATATTGTTATGAGGAAACCGTTTGAAATCACACTGACTTAATTTCAAGCCGTCGATGATGGATGCGTGCACAAGTTTATCAGCAAGGAATAATACGTTGGCATTACCCAGCGCACCGATTATTCCCGTATTTGCATGATACCCGGAATTAAAAAGAGTTGCGTGTCGATTATATAGATTGCTCAAATCAGATTCAAGAGCATTATGATTCTCCTGATCAACTGCCAGAAGACGTGAAGCCGAAGATGAATTTGAAGCGGTAATACCTACATTCCTTAATTTTGTTTCGTCTTTCCTTAGTCCCAAATAGTCATTCGAGGATAAATCGATATAATCCACTTCATGCCTATGCGGAGGAAATACACGAAATCGGTTTTCCGATTTAAGGGTGTCAAGCAGAAACGAATATCTTTTCATTGAGCGTGAATCAGTTTTCGGAATGAAGACGGTCGAGTATTTTTATCAACGACCGACAAAGATACTCCACCTCACCGTCGGATACGGCCAGATAAGGGGGCATTATATAGGCATTCTTTCCAAAGGGACGAATCCATACACCTTCCTCAACACATAGCTTCTGAAATTCGCCAAGGTCGACAGGCTCCTTCGTCTGAATGACTCCGATGCCTCCCAACACGCGAACATCCTCGGTATAGTCCCGTTTCCATGCAGGAATCAGTTCTCGCTTCATTATGGATTCAATTTCTTGCACTCTTTTCTGCCAATCTGAATTCAAGAGGAGTCGGGTCGATGCCAAAGCCACTGCACAGGCGAGAGGATTACCCATGAAAGTGGGTCCGTGCATCATAACTCCGGATTGCGAAATGGAAATCTTATCGGCTACATTTGCATTAGTTGCCACTGCGCTAAAAGTCATGTATCCCCCTGTCAGGGCTTTTCCGATAAGCATTATGTCGGGTTCAACACCGGCGTGTTCCCATGCAAACAATTTTCCGGTGCGTCCGAATCCGGTAGCAATTTCGTCAAAGATCAGAGTGATTCCGAGCTTGTCGCATTCTGCACGCAGCTCTCTGAGATATTGCGGATGATAAAATCTCATGCCCCCGGCACCTTGCACCACAGGTTCGAGTATTACTCCGGCCAATTCTTCTTTGTGCTCATTCAACAGCTGGCGCATCGGCTCGAAATCGTCAGGATCCCAATTCTCCCCGAATCTGCAAGAAGGGGCCGGAGCAAAGTATCTTATAGGAAGGGCAGGCCCGAAGGCTCCATGCATCCCGGTAACCGGGTCACATACCGACATGGCATTCCATGTATCGCCATGATAGCCGTTGCGGATGGTTGCAAAGTTCGTGCGTTTTGGATTGTCGGATGCCTGAACTGCCATTTTTAATGCCACTTCTGTGGCTACCGAGCCGGAATCCGCATAAAATATATGTTTCATCGACGGCGATAGAATACTTAGCAATAGCTTCGCAAGATCAATGGCCGGCTGGTGTGTTAAGCCTCCGAACATCACATGAGACATCTTTTCTACCTGTGTATTGATAGCCTCATTGATAACTGGATGATTATATCCATGAATCACGCACCACCATGACGACATTCCATCTATCAGTTTCTTTCCGTCAGCCAGAATTAATTTAGATCCTTCAGCCCGTTCCACCTTATAGGTAGGCAGTGGATTGTGGGTAGATGTGTAGGGATGCCAGATATGTTCTCTATCGAATGAATCGTGGAGGATATTATCGGTAATATATGTATCAGAATTATTCATATTTATATTTATACCGGATCAACATCGTAATATACTATGGTTGATTTCATTTCAGGATAAGATGCCATATCTTCAAATATGGAGCGAAGCAATTCCTTAACCTTTTTCATCGAGGCATTGGATTCAATTTTCAGCATGATGCATTGGATATACCAGAGTGCCACCCGGCTGACAAATGGTTTTTCGGGTCCGAGTACCCGGTGCCCAAAAACTTTCCTTAATTCAAGGGCATATTTAGCTGCCATGTTGTCGACCAACCGTGAATCCTTATTTTTTAAATATATGTTTATGATTTTTGTAAAAGGAGGATAAGCGTATTTTTCTCTTTCCTTGATTTCGGATTCATAGAAACCATTGTAATCGTGATTGCCGACATGAAGCAGTACATCCTCACCCGGTTTTGTGGTCTGAATGATTACTTTACCGGGTTCCTTACGTCGACCGGCACGCCCGGCAACTTGTTCGAGCATATTGAATGCGCGCTCATTGCTGCGGAAATCGGGAAAGTTCAGAAGAGTATCGGCATTAGGAACGCCCACGAGATTAACTTTATCGAAGTCCAGACCTTTTGAAATCATCTGTGTGCCGACAAGAATATCCGTGGACTGCGAGGAGAAATCTTCTATAATTTCCTGATATGCATCTTTATTGCGAGTGGTATCGAGATCCATACGGGCTACTCTCTTTCCGGGGAATGCCTCATGCAATTCTTCAGCGATTCGCTCCGTACCATAGCCAAATGTCATTATGGCGTTTTCACCGCAAGCAGGACAAATTCGTGGCAATATCTGCATATGTCCGCAATAGTGACATTTGAGCATACCTGATTGTTTATGATAAACAAGGGATACATCACAATTCGGACATTTAGGAGTCCAGCCACATTGACGGCATATCACCATTGGAGCGAATCCCCTCCGGTTCTGGAAGATTATTACCTGACGATCATTGTTAAGCGTGTCAAGCATATTTTTTTTTAGAGGTGCGGATAAGATACCATTCACCAATTTTTCTTTCCTCATCCTCCTCATATCGATAATCTCCACATCGGGCATTGTGGATCCTTCATATCGCTCCGGCAATTCCACAAGCATAAATTTGCCTGAGAGAGCTTTATAATACGTTTCAATAGATGGGGTAGCGGAGCCGAGCAAAACGTGCGCGCCATGCATCGTGGCAAGCACGATAGCTGTATCCCGGGCGTTATATCTAGGAGCCGGATCGTATTGTTTATACGAACTTTCATGCTCTTCGTCGATGACTACAAGCCCGAGTCTAGAAAAGGGGAGGAAAATAGAAGAACGTACTCCCAATATCACGAGGGGACCGGAATCATTCAATAATCTCCTCCATATATCCACTCTTTCATTGTCAGAAAATTTGGAATGATATACGAGCAGACGATCTCCAAAAACTTTTCTGAGGCGATCGGTGAGCTGCGTGGTGAGTGAAATTTCCGGTACGAGATATAGCACTTGATTACCATCGGCAAGGGCCGCGCTCATTATATGGGTATATATTTCAGTCTTGCCGCTTCCTGTCACTCCATGTAAAAGAACCGGCTTCCTCTCAAGAAACCCATTCTTTATAGCCGAATATGCCTCATGCTGAGGCGTGGAAAGGGGCGTGAGGATCGGAGGATGATTGTCTCCGGAAGAATTGAAGCGGTTTATCTCCCTTTTTTCAATCTTGAATAGGCCTTTGTCGACTAATGCTTTCAGTATGCCCGGTGTTGAACCGGCCACTTCAAGCAATTTGGCTTTGCTTACCTCTTTAACTGGATTGGATGGATGTAGCCATCCGCTCATGTCAAGCCAAGCAATCAATAACCTTTCTTGTTTTCGTGATCTTGAAAGCATTCCGAAATATTCATGGAGTCCGTCTTGATCATTTTGAGAGAGGGTGAGGGTTACAAAGGTTTCTTTTCGTGGCCTGTATTTTTCTACAACTCTTTCATCAATACCGACTACACCGGATTCGAGAAGGGAATTGATAATTCCGGTGCAATTCTTAATTTTGACTTCGGCTTCGATGTCGGAGATTTTCATTCTTCCTTTCTCTTCAAGCAAAGCCACTACCACAGCCTGACGGTCGGAAAGATGAATGCCATCCGATTCGACAGAATCCCCGGCGAAATCGTTAAGAATTACATAGGTTTCACTTTCCGGTTTTAACCCTGTCGGAAGTGCGGCTTTCATCACATCGCCTTCAGAGCATAAATAGTACTCAGCTATCCATCTCCAGAGTTTTAGTTGCGGATATCTGAGGATGGGCTTTTCATCCATCAGTTCGATAATCTCCTTAACATCATAATCTGGTGAATCGTTATGGATATATGACACGATTCCGGTGTAATATTTTTTTCTGCCGAATTGCACTAAAACCCTACAACCTGACTGAATATAAGAGCGCATCTGCTCCGGAACGGAGTAGGTGAATGTGGAATATAGGGGTAAAGGAAGAATTATCTCCGCATACATACTGCAAAATTACGAAAAAATTCGTAAATTTGCGGATATAAATCAATAAACGATCCATATGAAAAGAGTAGTATCTTTGATGATGGCTGTCATGATGCTTGTCGGAGCGGCAAGCACTGCTAATGCCGGGTTTAAAATCGGACCGCGAGTTGGTCTGAATGTCAATAAAATCCATTTTGATAATGGTAATAACTTGTTAGACGCTTCTAACAATTGTGGATTCACAGGTGGTGTTCAATTGGAATACCTGACCTTCCTGAACATTGGGTTCGATGTCTCCTTGATGTACAGCTATATGGGATCTGATATAAATTGGAAAGATCTTTCTGTCTCACCCAATAGCGGTACGGATACAGGGAAGCATTTTCTTGAGATACCGTTAAATCTCAAATACAAGATTGGCATTCCAATGCTTAGCAAGATATTTGCGCCCTATGTGTTCACCGGTCCGTCGGTAGCGTTCAAGCTCGACAAAGGAAATGAGTATTTAAAGACCAAGACATCACAATGGACATGGAATCTCGGTCTGGGACTGGAGTTCATCAATCATCTTCAGATAGGAGCAAGCTATGGCTTCGGTATCAACAACATCATGGATGGCGTAAGCATACCGGTTGTGGGTACTGTTAATACAAAAAACCTTAAGGCGCGGAATAATTATTGGACCGTTACGGCCGCCTGGTTGTTCTAATCTCCACGCAGTTTCATAGAAAGTAAAAAAGCATGGCCGGAGTCGATGGTTCCGGCCAAACTTTATCAAAAATGAAGAAGACTTTAATATTATTGATAACGGCAATAGTGGCATTCGGAGCTTCGGCAAAATTCCGCTGGGGGCCTACGGCCGGCCTTACTGTCACCGATTTATTTTGGAGTCAGCGTCTGATAACCACTAATCAGCTTGCCGGATATAATATCGGTGTAATGGGGGAGGTGATGATTCCCGGCATCGGCTTTGGCATTGATCTCGCGTTGAAATACAATTGGCGCGGAGCCACAGTCCATTTTGAAGAGCAAAAGATATGGAGCAGTGACGGGATTGGCAAAACCGATTTAAGATTCCATACACTTCAGGTGCCTGTGAATCTCAGGTTCAAATGGACCCGCATGAACGGAATTGAAAATATAATTGCGCCAATCGCTTTCGGAGGGCCTACTTTTAATTTTAATCTCAAAACAAACGACAAAAGGGCAATCAATTATCCTACGGCTTCAGTCGGATTGCAATGCGGTCTCGGAGCGGAACTCTTGAAGAGATATCAAATCACTGCAGGTTACCAATGGGATGTGACGTATGATGTAGAGACCAAGAAGCTGGATAACTTCACAGGGCATATCGATGGATGGTTCGTGAATCTTGCTGTCTTATTCTAATAATATCGATGGTGTTCAGTATGAACATAGTATAACGATTAATTCCTATGGAAGAAAAAAAAGATCAGGAGAATAAAGATGCCGTCGAAGAGCAGAGAATAGTGGAGAAAGCTGTGGAATTGATGAAAACAGTATTCGATCCTGAGATTCCCGTAAATATCTATGATTTAGGATTAATATACAGAGTGGAATATGAGGTGCCGAAAAAGACACTTCATGTGGATATGACTCTAACGGCACCAAGTTGTCCGGCTGCGGACTTCCTGCTTGAAGATGTGAGACAAAAGCTGGTAAGCATCGAAGGGCCGGAAAAGATAGACCTCCGGCTTGTTTTTGAGCCTGAATGGAATCAGGATATGATGACGGAGGAAGCAAAATTGGAGCTGGGATTCTTATAACATTTCCGGTAGCTGATGAATGCATATTTTCTGAGTGATTTGCATCTTGGGGCTCCTTATTTCAAAGATTCCCGGGAATCGGAAATGCGTGTGGTGCGCTTCCTGGATTCCATAAGGGATAGGGCAGATGCCATATATCTTCTTGGCGATATACTTGACTACTGGTATGAATATCGGTATGTAGTGCCACGAGGTTTTGTTCGGTTTTTTGGTAAATTGGCGGAACTATCCGACAGCGGGATAAAAATAGTGTGGATGATAGGGAACCATGACATCTGGATCTATGATTATCTCCCTTCTGAACTTGGAATTAAGGTGATCGATGGGGTGCTGCAGGAGGAAATTGATGGCAAGCAATTTGTACTTACGCATGGTGATGGAATCGGGAAGCTGAAACCAAGTTTCAGATTGCTGAGGACTCTATTCAGAAATAAAGTATGCCAGAAGATGTTCTCAGGTATTCATCCACGTTGGACAGTGCCATTCGCTTATAATTGGTCGCATCATAGCCGAAAAATAGAGGGCCCTTCGTCGGAAGATGCGGAGAGGATGATGAGCAATATAAGGCTATTCAGCAACGAATATCTGGAAGAGCATCCTGATATTAACTTTTTTGTGTTCGGACATCTGCATCTGCTCAGGGATATTCAGATAGCGCCCGAATGCAGGATGATCGTGCTGGGAGAATGGATATCGACTTTTTCTTATGGATTATGGGACGGGCATCAATTCTCCTTGCATCGCTTTGAAAATTGATTGATAAGAAAACCAGACTTTTATAGCAAGCTATCAGAAGGAATTAGGAAAATGAAGCCGGGAAATCAAGATTTTCCGGCTCTCTTCTTTAGGAATATCCGCAATATAAATATTACAAGAAGCTCAAGGATAAATACTACAATAAGTCGTAACGTCTCTCCATTGCGAACCAAATCAGCGCCAAACCATGCTGTCATGCCAATAAGATAGATTAGGAGTAATCCCGGCAACCAATTGTATTTGGGTATCTTATTCATATTACTCTTTCTTTTGGTTTTCTTGTTGAGGCGTGATGGCCACAGGTCGATAATACATTGATTTCTCGGGAATGAATTTATTGCTGAGAAGGTGCTCATAAATCATCACGCAGGCATGTGCGTCGAGAGCCGCATATTCCTGCTGATGTCCTGTTTTCTGATTCGGCTGAATCA
>DAAI01000041.1 GCA_001701105.1 Bacteroidales bacterium GP1 | reverse complement strand
ATCAGCTTATCTCCGAAAGCGACCTAACCATATCTTATATGTCCAATTATAAGGATAGCTTGATTTGATGGGTGTATGTGGGATTATTTAATTTATGTTCTCTCACAGCTCCTCCCATATAAAGTAGAGAGTGAACCCAATGGCCCACTCTCCATAAAATCTGCGCAATATGCTCAATTAGATTGTGTCGAAGCGAAAACGGATCAGACGTATATATGTCTCGCCTGGCTTGAGGAGCTGAGTCGGGAAATCAGGGCGGTTGGGAGCATCGGGATAACCCTGCGCTTCTATAGCCACTCCGTCATAATCGTTGTATGGCTTACCGCTTTGATTATTCGGACTGCCGGCGAGCCAGTTGCCCGTATATATCTGTACACCGGGCTGATCAGTATCCATCGTAATGCGGCGCCCGCTTTCCGGCGCTGTCAGCACTACCGCGTCTTCAATTATTTTCCCGGGTTCCCAGCCACGGAGTGCCCAGCAATTGTCATAACCTTTCCCGAATTTCAGGGCATCGAATTCCGCATTTATATCACGCCCTATTTCCTTGGCATCGCGGAAATCCATTGGCGTACCCTCTACAGCAGCAGGAGCCGAGGCCTCAGGTATCAGTGTCTCGTCGGTAGGAAGCCATTCATCGGCCCTTATCTCCAACTTGTGATTCAGAACTGTCCCGCTGTCGGCGCCGTTAAGATTCCAATAAGCATGATTAGTCATGTTGATTACAGTGGCCTTGTCGGAATCGGCTTCAAAACGCAATGTCAGCACATTGTCATTGCTCCATGTATAGATAGCCTTGACTGTGAGATTCCCCGGATACGCTTCCTCACCATCCGCGGAATGATACATGAACTCCACGCCATTGTCAATTTCCCTGGATTCCCAGATTCTGTTCTGGAATCCTTCGGGGCCACCGTGAAGCGCATTCGGGCCATTGTTTATTGCGAGTTGATATGTGGTTCCGTCGACCTCAAGGTGTCCTTTTGCGATGCGGTTGGCATAACGGCCGGGGCATTTGCCGAGGCATGGACCATCATATAAATAATCGGCCGGATTGGCATAGGCAAGGGCGACATTCTCAATCCTGCCTTCACGGTCGGGAACGCCAACACCGATGATGCCTGCGCCTAATGCCGAGAGCTCCACCCATGCCCCACTCTCATTCTCAAGATGATAAACCTTTATCTTGCCTTTCTGTGATTCGGATTCTCTTATCGTGGTCTTCATATGCTAAGGGTTAGGTCAATCCTCTATCTTGCGTGCACCATCGGAGATCACCACATCATATATCTGCGGCTCATGGCCGTACCTGTCGTTGAAACGCTTCTTTACTTCGGCAATGAATTTTTCGTGAATGTCATTTGGCACCAGATTGATTGTACACCCTCCGAAGCCACCTCCCATGATTCGGGAGCCGGTAACGCCACATTCTTTCGCCACATCGTTAAGGAAGTCGAGCTCTTCGCAACTCACTTCATAATCTTTCGAGAGGCCTTCGTGAGTCTCGTACATCTTCTTACCGACAGTCTCGTAATCTCCTTTCACCAAAGCATCGCATACTGCGAGCACGCGTTCTTTCTCGCCAATTACGAATTTCGCCCGCATATAATCCTCGGCTGTTATATCCCCTTTAATCTTATTGAGGTCTTCCATCGTGGCATCGCGCAGGGTTTCTATTCCGAGACGTTTTGCCACTCGTTCACAGCTTTCACGACGCTTATTATAAGGCGAATCCTTCAATTCATGCTTTACGCGGGAGTCAACGAGGACAAGACTATAATCCTTCGGATTGAAAGGATAATATTCATATTCCATCGAGCGGCAATCGAGGCGCATGAGATGACCTTCGCGTCCGAACACGGATGCGAACTGATCCATGATTCCGCAGTTCACGCCACAGTAGTTATGTTCGGTGCTCTGACCGATGCGTGCAAGTTCAAATTTATCAATGGTATTACCGTTGAACATATCGTTGAGCGCGAAAGCAAAGCAGCTTTCAAGCGCAGCCGAGGAGCTGAGACCGGCGCCTAATGGCACGTTGCCTCCGAAGACGGCATCGAATCCTTTCACCACGCCGCCACGCTTCTCTATCTCCCGGCATACGCCGAAAATATAACGCGCCCAGCCCTGAGTAGGGGCATCTTCTTCGTTGAGGCCGAATTCCACATATTCCTTTATATCCATGGAGTAAACCCGGCAAATCTCGAGGCCGTTCGGACGCAACTCCGCCATTATGACCTTATCGATTGCTCCCGGGAAGACAAAGCCTCCGTTGTAATCGGTGTGTTCTCCTATTAGGTTGATACGTCCGGCCGAGGCATAGACGGTGCCCGGCTCTCCAAAACGCTCCACGAACATTTTGGCAATTTTCTCTTTCATCGTTTCCATCTGAAAGGTTGGGTTGTTGGGTTTATGATGATTGTTAACTTTATTGTCATTATTTCACCGGAATTGTTATCGAAGCCGGCTTCACTCCTTTTGCGGCTACCTTAAGAGTAACTTCGCCAGGCTTATCGGCACTCTGCACTATGGCTGTTGCGGCTCCGCTGAAAAGATCCATCTCCGGCTTGTGGAACAGCCGCAACGACGTTGGATCGCCATTGGCTG
>DAAI01000047.1 GCA_001701105.1 Bacteroidales bacterium GP1 | reverse complement strand
AGAATCAAATCCCGGTTAAAAGGAAAGAGCCCGGTGCAATACCGAACCCTTTCAATTAACGGATAATATTAACCCGTCCAACTTTTTGGGGTCGCTTCAGAAAGGCAAAGCCCCCTATTTTTCCCGATGAACCTACAGTGTAGATGAGATAGCCTGATTTAACATATCCTACAATATTAGTGCGGAAATCCTTCCTACATAGATAATCTCCTTTTTTCAATTTCAGAAATTTGCCATGACTCTCTATAAAGTCATGCCAGAATTGAAAGTCTATTCTCTCGAGATGAGTATTGAAATGTCTTGACACTATATCTTCCTTCTCCATTGGCCCTGCGGAGATTTATAATTAAAAAACGTGAGCCAACCATGCCACGTCCAAGCTGATGGTCCTGAGAAAACCAATGATGCAGATGTAACAACAGCAGCCCACGCTATATGCGTGAGAACCACTATGCTGTCTCTTGCATCAATACTAAAAGTTTCTCAGGTTTTCAGCTTGCAAGACGCATAACGCTTCTTATAATTCCGATTTATCAAGACAGGGCTAACCCTATCTGCAAGCAAAGTTACTAATTTTTTTTGTATAAACGTCGAGGTTACAATGAAAAATCCGAAAAATCAGCGGCGACCGCTATCGATTCTTAAAATCACTGATAGCAGAATTGATAATTTCTTAGATACCTGTACTTCATCCGGACGAATAGATCTGCCGGACATTATTTCATACTGACTTACTTTTTTTGCAAAATTCTATGATTATAAAAGAATCTGGGGTGGAGGTCTCAGCGACTTCCACCCCGGGTATCATCAAGTTATAGTGAAATGCTTTGGTTATAAGATTGAAGCGTTGAAGCAGTATTCATAAATCTGCGGAACGAGTCCGAAGAATATTATGCCTCCTACGCAGAGCCATATTGCAACGCGCTCGGAGAATGCACTCTTATAGGCTTCTATCTTAGCTTCGCCCGGGTTAATCCATATGGCTTTTACCACCAGCAGATAGTAATAGAGCGAGATAATCGTATTTATCAACGCAACTAATACGAGCATGTAGAGAGCCATGGAATTGGATGCCGTGACAGAGGTAAATATAAGGAATTTGCTGAAGAATCCGGCAAAAGGAGGAATACCGGCAAGCGAGAACATGGCCAATGTCATGGCAAATGAAAGCCACGGATTGGTTTTGTGTAGCCCGTTGTAATCGTCCATATTCAGTTTACCGGTTTTATTCTCAATGCTGGAGATCACGGCGAATGCGCCGAGATTGCTCACTACATACACGAATATGTAATAAAGCATTGACGCGAGGCCCAGCTGACTTTCGGTCATTACCCCAAGCATGATATATCCGGCCTGCGAGATTGAGGAGAAGGCCATGAAGCGTTTCATGTTCTTCTGACGAATGGCGAAGAGGTTTCCTACCGTAATAGTCAGTATAATCACGGCATACATCATCCATTCCCAGCATCCTTCATAGAGCGTTCCGAATGCATTTACAAAAATCATGTAGAATGCGATGGCGGCCGCTCCCTTAGAGGCTACCGACAGATACGATGTGATGGCCGTCGGCGCACCCTGATATACGTCGGCTGTCCAAAGATGGAAAGGCACGAGCGAAAGCTTGAATCCCATGCCCGCAATCACGAATGCAAGCGCCAATATCAGGAGCCCGGAATCTTGCTGTCCTGTCACAGCCATCATTATGTCGTTATAGTACAACGACCCTCCGGAGAAAGCATATACAAACGACAATCCCGCGAGCAGGATGCCGGATGAGAATACAGCCGTGAGGATATACTTTATGGCCGCCTCATTGCTTTCGTATTGCTTCTTGTTGAAGGCTACCATCGCTGCAAGCGGCAGCGAAGCCGATTCGAGACCGATGATGAAGAGGAGGAAATGGCGTGCCGACACCATCAGGTACATTCCAAAGAGAGTGACAAGCAGCAATTCGTAAAATTCGCCCTTGCGCATTGTCATATCTTCGCTCTCGACCCATTTTGCCGACTGCAACAGAATGATGAAGACTCCAACATTCAGGATTGCCTTGATGGCCTTGCACGCGGTATTATCGACATACATTCCACCGAACACCGACTCACCTGCGGCGGGGATGATCCATATCGCTATTGTGGCCAGTCCGAAGAGCACCGTTGTCACAGGCGTGAGCCATGCTTTGCGGCTGCCGTCACGTGTGAACACGTCAAGTACAAAGACCACAAAGAACAATCCCAGTATTATTAGCTCGGGGATCATTGCCCCAAATTGTGAATAGTCCATTGTTAATTCAGTTGTTCTATTGTTCTGTAATGGCAGTGCGTCAGATGGCCGACTGCAAAGCGTTGACTATTGGCATGAAACTCTGCTGGATTGTCTCGTTGAGCCAGTTGGGGAAGAAGCCTATGCCGGCAAGACAGGCAATCAGCGTAACCGTCGACAGGCGTTCCCACCATGAAGCATCAGTCAATTTGAGGTGATGTTCATCTTGCACGGGGCCGAGGATGAGCTTGCCGACCACGCGAAGGATATATACCGCGGTTATCACTATTGAAGTTGTGGCCGCGATCACGAAGATGCGATGGAAGAGATTGCTGTTCTCGAAAGCTCCGAAGAAGATTGTCATCTCAGCCACGAATCCTGAAAGACCGGGAAGTCCGAGTGAGGCAAATCCGGCGATCATGTAGCAGACTCCCAAATATGGCATAATCTTCATCAAGCCTCCCATCTGACGGATGTCGCGCGTATGGGTGCGTCCGTAGATCATACCGATGAGGGCGAAGAACAGAGCTGTCATCAATCCGTGCGACAACATCTGGAGGATACCTCCCGTCATGGCAGTCTGATTAAGCATGAGCAAAGCAAACAATACCATTCCGCAATGCGACACTGAGGAGTAGGCATTGATGTATTTGAGGTCGGTCTGAACGCAGGCCGAGAACGCACCGTAGACTATGCTGATGCCCGTAAGGATGATGAAGATCCATGCAAGCTCGTTGGCCGCGGCCGGAAGCAGGAAGATGGCGATTCTGAAGCATCCGTAGCCTCCCAATTTCATAAGGACGCCGGCATGAAGCATCGATACGGCTGTCGGGGCGCAGGCATGACCGTCAGGACTCCATGTATGGAACGGGAACATTGCGCCCAGAACGCCGAAGCCTACGAATGTGAAGCAGAAAAGAAGATTCTGCCAGCTTGGATCGATGGCATTGTTGGCCGATATTTCAAGGATATTCCAGGTATGGGGCATTCCCGTGGGCGCCGAATGCCAGTAGATGCCGAGAAGGCCGAGCATCAGGAAGGCCGAGCCCCCCATCAGCATCAGGGTTAGCTTCATGGCTGAATATTCCTTGCGCCCTGTTCCCCAAACTCCAATCAGCAGATACATAGGAATCAGAGCCACCTCATAGAACATGAACATCGTGAACATATCTATCGAGATGAAGAATCCGTAGACACCCGTGGAAAGGAGCGCATACCAGAGGAAGAAATTTTTGGGAAGCGGATTAATCTGCCATGACGCGAACGTTCCGGCAAAAACTATGATTGATGTAAGCATGAGCATCAGCACGGATATTCCGTCGACACCCACGGCAAGATGGATGTTGAGAGGTTCATACCACATCCAGCTGCCCTGATATAACATTTCTGACGTATCTCCGGCGGCACGTTGTGAAAGGAAATCCACCGTCAGCCAGATCGACATTGCGAGCAACGCCGAGGAGCATGTAACCATTACCCCGCGGATAGCCTTCATGTTGTCGTTGCCGCATATGGCAAGCCCGGCCATCATGATGATGGGCACGATTACAAACCAGATTAACAAATTCGAAAACATATTGTTATTGTTGTTACGGGGTTAGGTTAAAGGATACAAATCCATGTAATGGCGGCAAGCACCACGGCTCCGAGGAAATACCAGAGTACATAGCTCTGCACGAGGCCGTTCTGCATACCTTTTATCTTTACCGAGCAATATTGGGTCATGGCGGCGAGGCCGTTCATGGCTCCGTCGATGATATGGCGGTCGAACCATGCGATGCTCTTGCATATTACATTGAAGATGATCTTATGCGTTACAAACATATAGATCTCATCCCAATAGAAACGTTTGTGAGCAGCTGTCCATAATCCGGGCCATAGATTCTTCATCTTCTCGGGGAGAGGATTCTTTTTGCGGTACATCACTGTCGCAAGTGCTATAGCGAGGATTGCCACTGTAAGCGAGGTAGCCGCCACAGGAGCTTCGATATGGATATGATATGGCTTGCCATTATAAGTCACCAGATCGCCNNCAATGTAATATGCAAGAGCATCGCAGGGATAAATCCGGCCACACAGCTTATGGCTGCCAGGATAATCAATGGCAACGACATCTGCCACGGAGCATCATGGGGCTTGTGATCATGGTGGGCATAGTCCGGATTTTCCTCCCATTTGAAGATAAGGTAATAAAGCCGGAACATATAGAATGCGGTCAAGCCGGCAACCATCGTCATGAATGCACCCCAGAACCAGTGACGGTTGAACATCGCGGCCAGCATCTCGTCTTTCGAGAAGAAGCCGGAGAAGGGGAAGATACCGGCGATTGCGAGGCAGCCGATAAGGAAGGTCCAGCGGGTGATGGGCATATATTTCGCCAATCCTCCCATCTTGGTATAATCGTTGCTGTGGACTGCATGGATAAGGCAACCGGCGCCAAGGAATAAGAGGGCCTTGAACATGGCATGAGTGAACAGATGGAACATCGAGGCCATGTAACCGAGGCCGCTGTAATGCACGCCTTCTATCGGCTCATTGTAGGCACATCCGAGTGAAACCATCATAAACGCAATCTGCGATATCGTGGAGAATGCAAGTACACGTTTAATATCAACCTGCGCGCAGGCCACTACGGCAGCATAGAAAGCCGTTATTGCACCAACTATCGTTATGAACGTGAGTGAATCCGGAACAACGCAGAAAAGAGGGAAGAACCGGGCCACCAGATAAACGCCTGCCACAACCATCGTGGCTGCATGAATGAGTGCAGATACGGGGGTCGGGCCTTCCATCGCGTCAGGAAGCCATATATGAAGTGGCATCATGGCCGATTTACCCATACCACCCACGAATATCAGCACCATCGCCCATGTCAGCACAGAGCCGCTAAGGAAGGTTGCCCCGAAGGTGGAGGCAAGCACATTGGTAGGATGCGAGTTAAGCATCAGGAAATTGAATGCTGAAGCACCACCAAGCGGGCCGTTGGCCGGAGTTGTCGATACATAGTACGAAAGCACCAGAATACCGATCAACATGAATAAGTCGGCGAAGCGGGTAACGATGAATGCTTTCTTCGAAGCTGAAACTGCCGACGGCAATTTATAGAAGAAGCCGATAAGCAGATAGGATGAAACGCCCACCAGCTCCCAGAATATGTACATCTGGAATATATTGGTGGCCACCACAAGACCGAGCATAGAGAAGGTAAAGAGCGAAAGGAATGCGTAATAACGCTGGAATCCGGGCTCATGCTCCATATAGCCCCAGCTATATAGATGCACCATAAACGATATTGTGGTGATCACGACGAGCATCATCGCACATATCGGGTCGAGGAGGAAGCCGATATTCACTACGAGCCTATCGGTAAAGGCAAGCCATGTCACATCGAACAATTGCACTTGCTGACGCACTCCGTCGACAATAAACTGCGGGTCGCCGCTAAAGAAATAAGTAAAGGCTACGATGTAGCTGAGCACAGCCACAGTTCCCAGCCCGCAAATGCCGAGGATGCCGGCGAGTTTACGCGACATCTTCACGCCCCCTATACCCAATATCAGGAACATGGCGAAGGGGATGGCAAGAATCAAGATTGGTAGTGTTATGCCCATAGCCTTAATGTTTCATTTGGTTAGCTGAATTAATATCCGTATTGCCTATCGAGCGGTAGATATTGATGATGATCGCTATCGCTGTGGCCGTCTCTGCGGCGGCTATTGCGATGGCAAAGAGCGTGAATACCATACCCTCCATTGAGCCAGGGAACAGGAATCTATTGAATATCACAAAATTCAGATCCGCCGAGTTCAATACCAGCTCAAGTGAGATCAATAGAGCAATCATATTCTTACGGGTCACGAACCCATATACTCCGGCAACAAACATTATGATGCTCGGAATGAGATACCATAACATGCTTAAGTCCATAATTGCTTATCTTTTGCGGGCAATGGTGACGCCACCGATTATACATGCGAGGAGAAGAATACTTATCGCCTCGAAAGGAAGCAGATATTGGAAGCGGTCGGTTCCGGTGAAAGCCGTTCCTATATCATGCATTGTGATCTGATTGCCGCTTTGGAGGCATTCCATGAGCGATTGGCCGTGCAGCATCGGCATGTAGAAGACGGCAAGGGCCAAAAGCACTCCGCCGGCTATGGCTATCGCCGCGCCGAGAAATCGGCGGTGCGACTCCAGTCTGGGCACGCTTTCATCCGGCTTGCGCGTAAGGATTATCGCAAACACGAACAGCACAAGGATGCCTCCGGCGTAGACTGCTATCTGAACGGCTCCGAGGAACTGATAGCCGAGCTGAAAATAGAATACGGCAGTCCCGAGCAGAACAAAGAGCAGATAAGTGGCCGAGCGGAGGATTTTTCTGGTCATTACGGTCATGACTGAGAACACTACCACCACCAGTGCCACTACGAAATATAAAATTATATTCGCTACTGAGTCCATTATTGTTGTTTGATAATTGTTTTAATTGTCTCTTTCATTTCGGGTCGGCAGGCTTTGCAGTTGCTCCTTCGGGCGCAGCCTTAGGCGCAGCCGGTGCCACCGGTTCAGGGTCAGGGCGATAGTTCAGTTGCTTCACGAGAGCCCCGCGCTCAAACACTGCCTGCTCGAAATCATTCGAGAACTCAAGGGCATTCTGCGGACACGTCGTAACACAGAGCATGCAGAACGTGCAGCTGCCCAGGTCGTAGAGGTATTTGTCGAGTTTCCTTTTCTTCTTGCCGTCGGGGAGTTCCACCATCTTTGTCTCAAGTTTGATGGTGCCGTTGGGGCAATTCATCTGGCAGATTCCACAAGCGATGCACTTATGATGCCCCTGATCGTCGTATATCAGGGTAAGCTCGGCGCGGAATCGATCCGGAATGGCAAGCGTGGCCCTATTTTCCGGATATTGCTCCGTTACTTTGGGAGTCACAAACTCCTTGCCGGTAACGGCCATACCGGTTGCGAGACTCTTTAATCCTTTGCCTACCGATTTAAAATATTCTATTACACTGGCCATCAAAATAATAATTTAAATTATCTTTCCACCTGTCCGCCCAGTATGTCGAGCAGTTCGGTAGTGATGCTCTGCTGTCGCAGTTTGTTGTATTCCAAGCGAAGTTCTTCCAGGAGTTTCTGGGCATTGTCGTTGGCCGTCTGCATTGCCATCACGCGCGCAGCCTGCTCGCTGGCGCGGTTTTCTATGGTTATTTCCTGCATGGTCGATAATACGAACATCGGAAGCACCTCATTGAAAATGCTATTGGCATCAGGTTCGAAAATGTACAGCTGATTTTCATCCCTCTGCCTGTCGCTGCCCAGCAAGGCTTCCGGGCTTACCGGAAAAAGCTGATCCATCGTCAGCACCTGACGGCTCATCGATTTATAGCGCATATACACCACATCCACCAAGTCAAGTTCGCCGTTTACGAAAGCATCACGAAGCATATCGGTGAATTTCTGCACTCCCGAGGCCGGCATTTTGCTGTCGACGCCTTCGGTGACGATTACCTCAACATCTCCGGCGTTAAGATTACGCAAGGCTTTGGCGATCTTTTCGCCTACCGCATATACCCGGATTTTTACACCCTTGTGAGCATTCCGGAGTGCGTCTATCTTTTCCAACAGCCCTTTGAAGATATTGATATTGTAAGCCCCGCAAAGGCCATCGTCGGAGCCATATACCACAACTCCGGCATGATTCACTTCGCGCTTTTCAATCAGCGGTGAGCGAAAATCCTCCTCAGTGCTTAATATATGGCCCATAATTTCGGTGAGCTTCGCCCGGAACGGCTGCAGCCGCCGTAACGACATCTCGTTCTGATGCACCTTTGCCGATGAAATCATTTTCATTGCGCCGGTGATCTTCTCGGTCGATGCCACCGACCCTATGCGGGTCTTAAGTTCCCTTAACGTTGACATGCGATGTTCGTTGTTTTCTGGTTTGTTTCGCTTTTATTGTCGGTCACGCCCCGCCCTAAGCCGGGGCGCACCCTTTCGATGTCTTTTTTATTTCACCGACACGCGTCCAGCCACTTCCTTGGCCACGGCTGTCAGCACAGTCTCTACCTCCGGAGTGAGCTTGCCGCTTCTGAGCACTGCCAACACATCATCTTTGTGCTTGATCTCAAGCTCCTGGATGAACTGCAGCTCAAATTCTTCAACGCGCTCGATAGGAACATTCTCCATCAGGCCATTGACTCCGGCGTATATCACAGCCACCTGATTCTCCACAGGCCACGGATGATACTGCGGCTGGCAGAGGATACGCTGATTCTTGCGGCCTCGATCGATCACACGAGCCGTTACGGGGTCGATGTCTCCTCCGAATTTCGTGAATGATTCAAGTTCGCGGAACTGGGCCTGGTCGGTTTTCAACGTTCCCGCCACTTTCTTCATACACTTGATCTGGGCATTACCACCCACGCGCGATACGGATATACCTACGTTGATGGCCGGACGGATACCTTGATTGAATAGCGATGTCTCAAGGAAGATCTGGCCGTCGGTAA
>DAAI01000064.1 GCA_001701105.1 Bacteroidales bacterium GP1 | reverse complement strand
ACGTCTAACAAGGGGATTTTATAGCTTAATTCTTCTAAGAGTTGTGGAGCTGGAGGGGATTGAACCCTCGTCCAAACGTGGAATCAATATGCTTTCTACATGCTTAGTGTGTGAATTGTTTTTCGTGAAAAGGCAGGCTCACCACGGCCAATCTTTCCCTTAGTTCCTAAATCTCGGGGAAAAGCCGGAACTTCTTCTCCCCTATTTCCGAATTTCTTAGCACCACTTTGTCCAAACGTCTCGGAACCGGGCAATGGAGTGATGTCTCGTTCTCCCCACTGTGAGGAGAATTAAGGAACCCTACTGTTCTTCAGGTTACGCAGCGAGAGCGTAATTGTTATTTTCGCCAATTATAGGTCGATATTCTTGGGATTATAGAGATTGAATACCAAATCTCTGCATGCTTACCTACCGCTTCTACACGCTGTCAAAGCCAGTCAGCCCCGTAGTTGGTGGTGCTAATTCCTTCGGAAGCCATTGTCCTCAGATTAGCCTACAAAATTACATCATTTTTTTGACTTATGCAAATATTTTTCTTAATCCGTTTAATAATTTTGATTAAAGTTTTGACATCGTGATATATCACGTTGATTATATGTGTTTTGTAATAATAAGGTTCCATTCTTAATATGGCATTACTTTTAAAAGCTCTCTTGGGAATATCATGGATTTTGGTTATATTTGCAATTAATTTGGCACTAAAAAACAGGTGCTTGATATAACTAATTGCTTATAAATGCCGTTTACCCATTTACACGTACATTCACAATATAGCCTTCTCGACGGGAAGGCATCGATACCTGAACTCGTCGATAAAGCTATTGCCGATGGTATGAAGGGGATTGCTCTTACCGATCATGGAAATATGTTCGGGATTAAGGAATTCTGGAATTATGTTGAAAAAGTTAACTCCGGAAAATCTTCCGATGAAAGATTCAAACCCATTCTGGGATGTGAAATGTATGTGGCTCCCGATAAGATGACCGACCGCAAGGATAAATCGGAAAAAAATTATTTTCATCTGATTGTCCTGGCAAAGAACCTTAAGGGTTACCATAATCTTGTAAAGCTGGTAAGCAAATCATGGACAGATGGTTATTATTATAAACCCCGGACCGATCGGCATGAACTTGAGGCTCATCATGAAGGATTGATTATATGCTCGGCTTGCCTGGGAGGAGAAATTCCCCAGCATATACTTAATGGGGATATTGAAAAAGCGGAAGAACGCGTAAAATGGTTTAAATCAGTTTTTGGCGAGGATTATTATCTTGAATTGCAACGCCATCAGACATTTCTTCCGAATGCCAACCGGGAGGTATATACCGAACAGTGCAAAGTTAATGAACAGTTGATACGGATGGCCAGGAAGTATGACATAAAGCTGGTGGCAACTAACGATGTTCATTTTACTTTTGCCTCGGATGCCGAAGCACACGACCGTCTGATATGTGTCTCCATGCAGAAATCATACTCTGAGCCTCGCCTTCATTATACCAAGCAGGAATGGCTTAAAAGTCCTGAAGAAATGTCGGAGATATTTGCAGATATTCCGGAAGCTCTCGACAATACTCAGGAAGTTCTTGATAAAATTGAGTTCTACAGCATCAATCATGCACCCATTATGCCATTCTTCGACATTCCAAAGGAATTTGGCACAGAAGAAGAATATAGGGCCCGTCTTAGTGAAAATGATCTTTTTAACGAATTTACAAGGGATGAAAACGGGAATGTAGTTCTCTCCGACGAGGATGCAAGGAAAAAGATAAGTAATCTTGGAGGATATGACAAGCTCTACAGGATAAAATTTGAAGCTGATTATCTGGAAAAACTTACTTTTGAAGGAGCGAAAGAACGTTATGGAGATCCAATTCCGGAGGATGTGAGGGAACGCTTAAAGTTTGAGCTTCATATTATGAAGACGATGGGATTTCCCGGTTACTTCCTAATAGTGCAGGATTTTATCAATACGGCCCGAAAACAACTTGGTGTAAGCGTAGGCCCGGGACGTGGTTCAGCAGCAGGTTCTGCCGCAGCATATTGCCTCGGCATCACCCAAATTGACCCGATTAAATATGATCTGCTGTTCGAGCGTTTTCTTAATCCTGACCGTATTTCATTGCCGGATATCGATGTCGATTTCGATGACGACGGTCGATATGAAGTGCTGAAATATGTCACGAATAAATACGGTGAGGATAAAGTGGCACACATCATCACTTTCGGCACAATGGCTACAAAAATGGCCATTAAGGATGTTGCAAAGGTGCTCGAAGTTCCGTTACCTGAGGCCAACCGACTTGCACGCCTTGTGGTGGATCGTCTTCCAGATGTAGATGGAAAAAGTCCGAAAGTGAATTTCAAAAATCTATTGAAATACAGTAAGGAATTCGCAGCGGAGACTCAAAACCCTGATGAGAAAATCCGCGAGACTATGAAATATGCCCAGCAACTCGAAGGCAATGTCCGGAACACAGGCATCCATGCTTGCGGAGTGATAATAAGCCGTGATGATATTACGGATTGGGTACCCGTATCCATGGGTACTGATGCGGATGGATCGAAAGTGGTATCCACTCAATATGAAGGTTCTATAATAGAGGATACAGGCCTGATCAAGATGGACTTCCTCGGACTTAAAACTTTATCTATAATAAAGGAAGCCCTATATAATATCAAACAGCGTCACGGCGTGGATCTTGACATTGACAATATTCCGCTTGACGATGCCGAAACATTCAAACTGTATTGTAAGGGAAACACTACCTCCACATTCCAGTTTGAATCCGTCGGTATGCAAAATTCGCTTCGCAGCCTTCAGCCCACAAAATTTGAGGATCTCATAGCTATGAATGCACTCTATCGTCCCGGCCCCATGGACTATATTCCAACTTTTATCCGCCGCAAGCATGGCGAGGAGAAGATAGTCTATGACATCCCCATAATGGAAAAATATCTGAAGGAGACATATGGAGTGACCGTATATCAAGAGCAAGTGATGCTGCTGTCAAGATTACTTGCAAATTTCACCCGTGGCGAATCCGATATGCTCCGTAAAGCCATGGGCAAGAAGCAAATCGATAAGATGCAGAAGCTGAAGAAGAAGTTCATGGAGCAAGGCATTGGTAATGGTCATGCCGAATCGGCACTCAATAAGATTTGGGAGGATTGGGAAAAATTCGCATCTTATGCCTTTAATAAGAGTCATGCCACCTGCTACACATGGGTAGCATATCAGACAGCGTATCTTAAGGCCCATTATCCGGCTGAATATATGGCCGGAGTATTGAGCCGGAATCTCACGGCATCCGATAAGCTACGCAAGGTAATGGATGAATGCCGGCGGATGGGGCTTCATGTACTTGGACCTGACATCAACGAATCACTGGAGAAATTCGGTGTGAATCAAGCCGGGTCAATAAGGTTTGGACTTGGCGCTATAAAGGGAGTGGGAGTAAACGCTGTGAAAGCGATAATCGACGAGCGTAATGCCAATGGGACTTTCAAAGATATTTACGATTTCGTAGAACGAGTAAATTTATCCGCCTGCAATCGTGGGACAATTGAGAATCTGGCCATGGCCGGGGCATTTGACAGCTTTGGATATAAGCGCGAAATGTTTGTGCATCCGATGTTTGATTCCACTTATTCTGACTTATTGGTGAAATACGGCCAGAGTGTTCAGAATGATAAAAATTCATTACAGCTCAGTCTATTTGGGGATATAGAGACAATCGAGACCAATAAGCCTCCGTTCCCCGATTTCCAGCCATGGACCCGCATGGCATTACTGGAAAAAGAGAAAGAACTGGTGACTATGTATCTATCAGCTCATCCTCTCGATCCTTATGCAATGGAGCTGAAATATGGTTGCAATACTACATGCGACACATTTAAAGAGAAAGAGTCCATGCCCGGACATATAACCCTCGGAGGCCTTGTTACAAAAGTCACTACAAAGGTTTCAAGGAAAGGGTCCGACTTCTCTATCATTGAAATTGAGGATTTCGACAGTAAGGCTGAATTACGTCTTTTCGGACGCAATCATCAGCAATATTTCAATAAATTCCATGAGGGTGATGCCATTTATCTTTCAATTATTAATCAACCGAGCCGATACAATCCAGAAAGATTGGATATGGTATTCGACAAGATCGTCTCGCTTGAGCAGATGAAAGGAAATTTAATTCGAGGAATCACACTCTTCATGAATCTTGAATATAAAGACAACGACTTTTTTGATAACCTCAAGACACTACCGGACACCGGCCGACATGGCGATCTTATGATAGAACTTATCGATATGCAGAGTCGCCAATCCGTAAAGCTGCGTTCGCGGAAAAAATATTCCATTGATATGCCTTTGATGGAATTACTTGAAAACTATGGAATTAAATTCCGAATGGAAATGAACAACAGTAACCAATAATACCAATTGTTATGGCAAAAAAATTTGACGACAAGAGTGCCCGCGAAGCTATTGAATCGGGCAAAGTCGTAGTAATCGATTTCTGGGCCACATGGTGCGGACCATGCATTAAATTAGGTCCTATCGTTGAAGAACTCGCGGAAAAATATGGAGACAAGGCTGAGATAGGAAAGCTCAATATCGATGAAGAGTCTGATATAGTTGCGGAATATCGTGTGCGCAATATTCCGACTGTTCTCTTCTTTAAGGATGGCGAACTCAAAGAGAGAAGCGTGGGATTGGTAAAACTTGCCGATCTTGAAGCAAAACTCCTCCCCCTTCTTGGCTAATGCACCATTCCGAAGACATCAAGCCCCCGACATTCTTGCCGGGGGCTTTTCACGATCAGAAGTTATTTACTTTGTGATTGGAACGCCTGTCATTACGAAATTAAGGCGATTCTTACCGTTATAGAGATTCTTCATGAATCCATTGAGACCTTCAAGGGTCATATCATCGATAGCAGCCTTATGATTAGTTATTTCATCGATACCCAGCTCATAATTCTGGAGATTCTGATCCCAGTATTTGTTAGTGCGGATATTGATTTCATATTGCTTAACCATAGCTTCCTTAACCTTATTGAATTTTACTGCATCCGTACCATCGTTCAGAAGACTTGTAAATTCATCGTTTGCGCGTTTGATCAGTTTTTCCTGAATATCGCTATTGGTTTGGAACCAATAGTTGATCGACCAATAATTAGTCCAAGGATTAAAGTTGGCGAATGCCTGAGGGCTGTACGTACCACCTTCTTCTTCGCGCAGTGTCTCGGTATAGATGATGTCAAGAATATCACCGATAGCTTCTACCTTTACTGAATTCTCGATAGAATATTTAAGGTTGTTGTCATCAAAGGTAGTGTAAACCTGAGTCGACGGGGTTTCCATCGGAATCTCAAACTTATCATCCACAATACCCGTGATGCTGGGGATAGGCGTTACAACCGGAGGAACAATGGCTTTGCCAGTTGAAGGCAGAGATGCGATATATTTCTCAAGAAGGGGTTTGAGAGACTCAGCAGTGACATTACCGGTGAATATGAATGTATAATCGGCAGCATTCTTCATGGAATTCTTAACGATTTCCAGAGAAGCCGGGTAGTTTACATTCTCAAGCATTTCTACCGATGGCATCTGATTATATAGAGGATTGCCACACGCACGGGCCTTTGACAAGCGGCTTGAGAAAATGAAATTAGGACTCTTCTCCTGCTCTTTCAGGATTCCAATATACGCATCCAGCTGAGCCTTGAAAGCCTCCTGATCCGGTTGAATGTCGGTAAACGACATATATACTAATTCCATCAGTTTTTCAAGATCCTTGACAGTGCTGTTACCTTTCAATGAGTTCACAGTGTTGCCGATATTGTAGGAGAGCTTCACTTTCTTTCCTGCCAGATATTTGTAGATTGTGGTGCGCGAATAGTTTCCAAGTTTGCTTATGGAATATACGTCATCACTTACATTTACATTTGTAGCATCTTTTACATCGTATGACTGACGGCCGCCGCGACGGAACGCAGTCATCAATATTTCGTCTGCCTTGAAATCAGTAGGCTTTACCACCACCTTTACACCATTGGAAAGGATCATCTCAGTTGTGCCGAATACGCTTTCTTTCGTTGAAGAGATAGTACCGGGAGCGGGCATTTTCTCAATAAGCGACTCAGGAAGCACTTCATCCACATAGGCTTCATACTGGGCATTGAGAATTTCGCTAAGCGTGCCGGTCATAATTTCTTCGGTAATCAATTCCATACCCTCACGACGAGGACGCGAAACGACGATCACTTCATTTTCGGGAGTCAACAGTGAGCCCACAAATTCATTGAATGCTTCCACCGGAATCATGGGCAGCATCTGTTTCATCATCTGGAATTCTGCCTCTTGACCGAGATATGGCTTATTGTCGATGAAAGTACGGATTAGTTTTTGTGCAAGCGTATTACTATTGGTAGAATTGCGCTCATTGTAGAGCTTTTCATAATTAGCGATTATTTCATCGCGAGCGCGTTCCACTTCCGTTTGCATGAAGCCGGTTTTACATGCGCGGGCTACAATTGCCATTGCATCCTTATATGCGGCCATTACTGAATTCTTGGCTATGATCTGCACATCGAAAGTGGACTTCGTCTTTGATATCCAATAGTCGCCGAATCCGACACCTGCCTGTGAATAACCGCATTCAGGATTCTTTGCATATTCATCAAGACGATTGTTGATCATCTTTTCCACCACTGCCTCAATCACATTCTCCTGAATATATGCTTCTGCGGTATTGGCCATTTCCATCGGAATCTTATCGCTCTTGAATGATACATTCACCAGCGTATAAGGCATCTCATTATCATCGAAGTATGCGAAGATAGGCTTCTGGTTGTCGCTGACTGAAGGATATTCACGCTTTGCGGGATTTTCAGGCATCGGGATTTTTGAGAATAAATCTTTCACCTTCTGCTCCATAGCATCGACATCTATATCACCAACGATAATTATGCCTTGAAGATCAGGACGATACCATTTTTTATAGTATGCTCGAATGGCTTCCGGTGGGAAGTTCATTACCACTTCCATCTTTCCAATAGGCATCTGTTGATACTGATACTCCTGATAAAGCATCGGAAGGAGTGCGGTGAACATTCGGGTGTTTGCGTCGTTTCTTGAGCGCCATTCTTCCTGAATCACACCTCTTTCTGCATTTATTTCATCTTCTTCAAGA
Source organism: Bacteroidales bacterium GP1 (assembly GCA_001701105.1). GTDB lineage: Bacteria > Bacteroidota > Bacteroidia > Bacteroidales > Muribaculaceae > Lepagella. Next base: position 3,161 of record DAAI01000064.1, on the reverse strand, counting down.
AGAATATCTCCACTCCAGTCGGAGAGAACGAGGAGGACGCTATCCATCAATGCCTTGTCCGTTGAAGGGACATTATTTATTCTGTAAACAGTCTCATCAAATCCGGTATAAGCGTTAATGTCGGCCCCGAAACGTATTCCCTTTGACAGAAGGTAGTTGAGCATATTCTTACCGGGATAGTTCTTTGTTCCGTTGAAGGCCATATGCTCGAGGAAATGAGCAAGTCCGAGCTGATCAGGAGTTTCCAGAGTCGAACCTACTTTTTGAGCGATGTAGAAGTTGACACGCTCCTTTGGCTCCTCGTTATGGAGGAGGTAATAGTTCAGTCCATTGGGAAGCACTCCATGCCTTACGTCCTTGAACAGCGGCAATGGAGTCTGGGCGCCTGCCATCATGCAGGCCGAGACTAAAATAAGTCCTGTCAATAACTTTTTCATTGTTATTATATTTGGGTTAGTTATTCTTTTCATTTTTCATTTGGAATTGCTCTTCATCACTCTTCCTACCATGTTGCGTATTGCAAAATTAATGATTTTTTTCTCAATAACAATTCCCCAAATCTTAAAAAAGCAAAAAAGGCGGGACTCCTCCCACCTTTTTCAACATTTGTTGAGAGTATCCTTATTATTTTTTGAATCTAAGAACAGTCCGCTGACTTATCACCATATCCATGGGGACATCATGAGTTTCGGCCGGAATCTCATCGAGTACCTGAAATTCATAGGCTATTCCAACTTTCGTTGCTTTCGTGGAGGCCAAAAGACGATCATAAAATCCCTTTCCTCGACCCAGACGGGTTCCCTTCCGATCATAGGCCACTGCCGGAACAACTATCAGCTCCATTTCGGAAGCATCAACGGTATTGGTGCCTGTCGGCTCCTCTATATGGAAGGCTCCAAGTTCAAGCCTGCTTTCATCATAAGGAAGGATATCGAGATTCACTCCGTTTACACGTGGTAGGAAAAATCTTTTACGTCCGCTCCATTTTTTGAGGAATGCGCGTGTCGGCAGTTCATCCGGAAGAGAATGATACATCAGAATGTTGGAGGCCACCACAAATGCCGCGCATTTTTCAAGATTGGCAAATACCTCCGCTGCCGCTTGCTCTTTTTCAATATCGAGAAGCATTGATCGCATCGCCTTTATTTTTCTTCTTATATCACTCTTTTCCATGTCTCTTTTATTCTATGTAATTTATAAAGGATCAGTTTCCCCTTTATATTTAAACTATCCGCACTTACTTGATGTTCACTGGACTCTCTCCATTTTCCAATGCCTGTAATGCCCGGTCAAGTGTTTTATCGCGGGTATTCAGCACTTTAATCAGTGATTCATAGTCAACAAGATTTCGTGCCAGCACTCCCTTAAGCTGAGTAATCAATAGATCGCGGGATTGATTTATATAATACCATCGCGCGGGAAGGCCATGTTGAGCGGCATAGTTCACGAAAAGGGTCAGGAGCATATTGTCGCGGGGTAATACCCGTTCCATATTCTCAATAGTCTTATCCTTCTCCATCATAGGCCGGTATTTGTCGGCCATTTCCCGTGCAAAGTTATTGATCAGGCCCTTATTTACAGCATCCAGATAATAATTTGTATATCCGGTTGTATCCTCCGGTACGAATATATCTGGCATTACTCCCCCTCCGCCATATACCTTGCGGCCATTTACAGTAGAAAATTCCTTAGATTTATCCAACTTAATGCTATCCTGAGAATAGAACTCACCATGAGTATAGCGATCGGCTATGTCGAGTTCATATTGACCATCTTTCCCACGTTTGTAGATTTTCTGTATGCTTCTTCCTGAAGGGGTGTAATATCGAGCTACAGTCAATCGGATAGCGGAACTATCGGGCAATGCAATCTGATTTTGTACCAATCCTTTCCCGAAAGATCGGCGCCCTATCACCAATCCGCGGTCGTTATCCTGAATTGCTCCGGCAAAAATTTCGGATGCCGATGCTGAAAATTCATTAGTCAGCACGGTAATAGGCACATTTTGGAATTGACCGGTGCCATCGCTCATGGCCATTGTCTCATTATCAGCTTTCCGCCCTTTAGTATAGACAATCATACGCCCTTCCGGCATAAATTCATTGACCATATAGATAGCTTGATCCATGAATCCTCCAGTATTGTTACGCAGATCGATTACATATTTCTCTGCGCCTTTCAGTTTCAATTCCATCAGGGCTTGAAAGAACTCTGAATATGTGGTGCGTGCAAACTTGCCAACCTTTATATAACCCACATCTTCATTTATCATATATTTGGCATCGATGCTATTAGTCGGAATCTTGCCTCTTACAATTTCAAATTCCAAAGGAGCATTTGAAGAATGCCTTTTGATCTCTACAGTGACTTTTGTACCTTCTTTGCCACGAAGATTTTTGAATACATCCTCATTTGATACTCCTTCGCCAGTCAACTTTTTGCCGTTAGCCTTAAGAATCATGTCGCCGGGAAGTACTCCGACCTCTTCAGCCGGTCCGCCAGATATCACATCCACTACTGTTACTGTATCGTTCAGAAGCTGGAAAGATACCCCAACACCTCCGAAAGAACCTTCCAGTTCATCATTGGCCATAGTAATATCGCTTGAGGAGATGTAGGCCGAATGAGGATCAAGCGACACCAGTAAGTCGGGTATCGTCTTTTCCAACAGGCTGTCAATATCAATGGGATCAACATATTGGTCCTTTATCAAACTGAGCACAGTACGCAATTTTTGTTCTTCCGTGGATAATCGCGTATCGGCCACATATTGACCTACAAAGATACCCAATATGATTCCGACCGCAAGAAAGAGCGGCAACAGGACATATCCTAAATTCTTCTTCATTTATCTTTTAGCCGTTTCCGGGATTAATATTCTGATATGTCAATCGGGGATGTGTTCCACTTCCACGCCGGCCGCCTTTAATAAGTCAATACCATCCGTGATCCGGTAAAGATCCGAGAAAACAACCCTCTTAATTCCCGCCTGAATTATCAATTTGGAACATTCCATGCATGGGCTGGCAGTAACATAAAGTGTGCTCCCTTCGCTGGAATTATTGCTACGGGCCACTTTAGTAATAGCATTGGCTTCCGCATGAAGCACATATGGGAGAGTCACGCCCTCTTCCGAATGTCGCGCTGCACTTGATGCAGAA
>DAAI01000035.1 GCA_001701105.1 Bacteroidales bacterium GP1 | reverse complement strand
TGCACGAATTGATGAAGATTCTTAGGCAATGGATTTATTGCAATTATTGGCAATGTGTCTTTGTCCGGCCATGGCGGAAGCTGCGTGGATCTAAGGTAGCAATAATCCTCTATTATTGATTGGGGGATACACCCTTCATTATCGGTTTGTTGGGATTTGACTTTGTTTTCCATAATCGAATATTATTAGATTTCGGGAATCGGATAGTTCCTTTCCGTGTCCCAGTATATCAGTCTCATATCCCCCGGCTTTAAGATAAAGTCAACATATAAATCAGGAACAGAGGTGTTGTTAGTATCCTTTCCTGTGTTGTTTGCAAATATGTATTCAGATTGAGACCGGGAGATTTGGCTTGGCACATTGACAATTTGCGAGTATGCGTAGGGATCGACATGGACCCTTATCCTTTGTTGGTTTATTGGATCCTCATTCACAATCGCAATGTAATTCCTCTTTTGGCCTTGCGGGTTAGTATTCTCAAACCAGCTAACAAACACCCCTGTCGTTTCAGCCGGTATTGTAGGAAGTTCAATACCGTTTGAGTCGAAACACGAAATTCTCGAGATGCACCCAAATGAACCTACCAGTAATGGTATTCCTCCATAAGGAGGATGATTGCCCCAATGACGATATGAGAGGACTTTAGCTCCCAAGAAATATGGTGACCAAAAGGCCAGTTCCGCATTCACTTGTTTTACTCTATACCAAATATCACTTTTATTGAGATTTATTATGTAATGTTCATCATCACCTTCATATAGAGGACCTATTTCGAAGCTCACAGGAGCCATAACATCAACCTGACCTACGTTTTGTGTTTTATGGTTCCCGATACCATATTGATAGTATACTATCCCCTGTGCGCCAAAAGCTAAGGCATTGAATACTTCAAAACGCAACTCTCCTGTTGTAGGTGCGGGCTTATATCCGTCAAGACTTCCCTTTTCATTATAGATTTTATGCTCCATACACATTGCGTATGCCCAGAACTTACTGTCGTTTTTTTTGCAATGTTTACTGAATAGATTAAGATAGCGATAGAATTTTGAGTATTCTATAATTATTTCTCCAGTTGGGTGTTCATCCACTGTGACGGCATTAATGGGATATAGATCGTACGACCATATGCGCGGGTTAAATAGTTTCTGTAGATTATCCAGATACGCTGAATATCCACTCGTGTTCTCGGCAAAAGAACCAATCCATTCTTTTGTGGCTTCTGCCGCAAGATTAAAAAGCGTTAATTTGTTGGGGTCTATGCTTGATGTCATCCCATAGCCCAGAGTAAGCTGATTAAAGTTGGTACATACGTTATAATCCGAGTTGAATACATCCCCCCATGATTCAGGTTTTGGTTCATCCTTTATCTGATAAGCCACAGCTTTTGGATTTTGCATAAAGCGCCGTAGGGCATTCATGCAGCAATTAGGGCTGTTATAAAGGAATCCAGATCCTACAATCACTTTTAATTCCGAATTGCTTTGCGATTCATTGGGATCAGGTATCGCATCCATAAGTTGCAATATTCTGTCAAAAGAGCCATGCATAAGCACAGTATTGAACCCACAATCTATTACCGAATCTACAACATCTTGAATATATTCATCTATTTTAAGTAAATATTTATCATAATTCGGCTTATCGATTGCCTTATCTCCACTGAAGTTTGATCTACTCAATAGGTCTTTAGAAACAATGACTGAGGTATTATTGATCACAGTTTCATATACCCAATTACAATATGGAATCGGGGAAATAGCTACAATTGGGAAGATGTTTGAGCCAGGCCATGAAGGAGAATTTATGCTTTTTAGCCTACTTTCCTCAATGGTCGTTAGGATTTTATTCATGACATAAAAAATTAGTATGTTTGTATATAATTCTAATTAAAGAATGGTATGTGTAATATTATTATCTTTAATACGTTATTATAACAAAGATAATACAGTTAGTGTTTTGAATTTATGAGAAAAATTTCTATTCTGACATTGTTTTTTGTCTTTATTGTAAATAATATATTCTCTGCATATGATAATGAGTCATTTGATAATGTCCCATGCGTGATTCCACCTGAGAGCATCAATCAGGAATCCTATGTCATGTTTGTTGGCCGGAAAAATTATGATACGCATTTCTATGGATCAGGTATCCATGATGAAAATATTTGGGGTGGTTGCCAGTATGTGAAAATAAGCAAAGATTCGATTTATATAAAAAATCTCATGAATTACGGCATCCCGAGTGGATGGTGGATAAAAGGTGCTATAAAAGACAACAAGGTTACTTTCAGCCGTAATGATATCATAGGGAGAGTAATCAATAATAATATGGAATATGAGCGATGCTACCTCTATCTATTCACATGTGAGGATGGAGCCTTGAATCCTTCTCATGATCCTGATTATTATTATAATCTTGATGAAGACCTTGTTATGGACTATGATCCTGTAGATAAGACCTTGTCTAATCCAAATCATAGATTTTGTTTTCTACCAGTAGAAAAATTGTTTTCCCCGGCCGGAAGGTGGACGCGTTGGCTTCGGTATTATAGTGATCCCAGTAAAGATTATACCTATGGAGAATGTTATTATGACAGGATTCTCTTAAAGCCGTGTTCGGATATTCCCCAAATCCCGAATCCTCCACAGATAAAGATAGTTAAATTGAACGGGGAGGATTATTTCCAATTAACCGGAGATTATTATGGAATTGATGATATTCTTTTAAATCCAACTCGGCTGTGGTACAAAATATATATTGATGGTGAGCTAATTGATGTATCGAATTATACGATGGAACAATATGAGGGTTATAATTTTTATAGGAATGTATGCGATGGGTTATGGTACCGGGTAATTTGGGCTGAAGATGAAGACCTTCCAAGGGGCAGGAAGATGTATGTGAAAGTTCCGGATAGAGAATACCATATTGTATATGCAACATTGGTATATCGTATGCATGCCCTTAATGAAGAATATGAAAGCCTACCTGGTTACTTAAATAATTCAGGACTTGACGATATCAAGGAGGAGAATGAGGCGGATGGCGCGGTTTACGATCTGACGGGCCGGCGTGTGAGCCGGGATAATCTCGCTCCGGGTATCTACATCTCCAAGGGCCAAAAATTCATCGTGAAATAGCCAGACCACAATTTGACAGAATATGAAAAAGATTATAGTAGGCATTCTTTTGGTGATCGCCATATTCCATATATATGCCGCTGATGAACTTACCTGCCATATAACTCCCCCGGAGAATTCCACCCCGGAATCCTATAATATGTTCTGGGGAGTCAGGCATTCAGGTTCTTACGATTCCGGTTTTTTTGACAGATACCATAATTCAGTATATCAAAAAATAATATTCGGTCAAGATTCCATTTATATTCAAGGCCTAATGCGATATGGGCAACCTTACAAATGGTGGATTAAAGGCGCAATCAAGGGAAACAAAGCGATATTTTCCCATCGTGAGCCTATCGGAAGATCGGAAGACGGCGTAATCAGGATTCNNCTCGGAAGAGTGATTGACAACAGAAGGGAAAGTAAAAATTCCGACATCTATCTATTTACATGTGAGGATGGCGGCAAAATTCCCGCACATAGTGCCGATTCCTGTTATAACCTGAAAGAGGATCTGATATTGGATTATGACGCTGATAGGCATACTCTGTCAAATCCAAATCATTGGTTCTGCTTTCGTCCCGTGTGTGTCGGCAACAATCCCGATACGGAATGGGAGAGCTGGCCCTATAACATGACAGAACCGGGAATGGATTTTAATTACGGCCAGTGCTATTTCGACAGAATCCTGATTACGCCGTCTTCCGATGAACCTGATACTCCATTGGCCCCACAATTCTCGCTTATAAATTTAAATGGCATAGATTATTTTGAATTGCTGGGTAACCATGTTACAGAAAACGGTCTTTCTACATACCCTGGAAATCTTACATATGTGGTATATGTAAAAGAAAACATCAACCGGAGGTTTTACCCATCATCCTCGCGTGAATATCTTATGGAAGGTAAAGGGAATGAGATCTGTAAAGCAAAATATGAAGGGTACATTCCATACTCTGTTATATGGCCGGAGCAGGAAGAAAAGCCACGACCCAGAAAAATTTACTATAAAGTTCAGTCTAAGCCTTTCATTGAATCCTATGCTATAATTGAAGGGAAGTTTTATTCAGAATATGGTGAATTAAAAGGGGCGTATGAGAGCGATCGGGCATATCTTGATAATTCAGGCATTGAGGCTATCGGGGATGAAAATGAGGCGGATGGCGCGGTTTACGATCTGACGGGCCGGCGCGTGAGCCGGGATAATCTCGCTCCGGGCATCTACATATCCAACGGCCAAAAATTCATCGTGAAATAACCACCTCAATCGAATGGAGCACAGGATCGTAAGCCTCCGGCTTGCGGTCCGATTATCGCAAGCCGGAGGCTTACGTTCCAAAATGAGCCGAGCTTCATTATCTCTGTTGATTTTTATTTCCTTTATGCATGAACGCGAATCGGCATTTTATATGGCCTTAATATTGGCGGAAGAAAATATTTTTTGTAAATTTGCACACAATAGCCAAAAATGTGCTGAAATTTAATTCTTGCCCGTTGATTAAGGCTCATGGTAAAGAAGACTCGCGATAGATTTATTGAAGTGGCCCGCTCCCTGTTTGCTCGAAAGGGAGTGGAGAACACCACCATGAACGACATCGCCACCGCTTCTGACAAAGGGCGTCGCACAATCTATACCTATTTCAAATCCAAACGCGAGATTTTCAATGCCGTAATCGAAAGCGAGACCGACGATCTTGTTCGCTCGCTGCGAATGATTGTGGCGCGCACAGGCAGCCCGGAACAAAAGCTTGAGGATTATGTATCGGTGCGTCTTGAGAAAATGGCGGAAATTGTTTCGCGCAACGGGTCGCTGCGGGCCGGATTCTTCCGCGATGTGCGCAAGGTGGATCGCGCAAGAGCCATCATCTCTAAAAAGGAGATTTGCCTGTTGATGAGCATTCTTCAGGAGGGTGTCGATGTGGGCGCATTCCAGATAGATGATATAAAGGAAACAGCCATTATCATCACTAATTGCATTAATGGCATGGATGTTCCTTATATCAGAAACACACTTACAGAATATGGCATCGACAAGGAGCGTATTACCAAAAGCGTGACAAATCTGATTCTTAAAGGCATTGAATGGTAAGCGGGGGAATGGGAACGATATTGGAAAAACAATAATAACATTCACGAATATGAAATTACTTGAAGGAAAGACAGCCATTGTCACCGGAGCAGCCCGTGGCATCGGCAAGGAAATAGCCCTAAAATTCGCATCCGAGGGGTGTAACATCGCATTCACCGACCTTGTGATCGATGAAAATGGCAAGAAAACCGAGGAAGAGATCGCATCCTATGGGGTGAAATGCAAGGGATATGCCTCAAATGCAGCCGACTTCACCGCAACAGAGGCCACCGTAGCCGAGATTAAGAAAGATTTCGGACGTATCGACATTCTGGTGAACAACGCCGGAATCACGAAAGATGGCCTCATGCTCCGCATGACAGAGCAGCAGTGGGATGCCGTGATCGCGGTCAATCTTAAATCGGCCTTCAACTACATTCATGCCGTGCTTCCCATCATGTTGCGTCAGCGCAGCGGTTCTATCATCAATATGGCATCCGTAGTCGGCGTTCACGGAAATGCCGGACAGGCTAATTACGCCGCATCGAAAGCCGGACTCATCGCCCTTGCCAAGAGCATAGCTCAGGAAGTCGGATCACGCGGTATCCGCGCCAATGCCATTGCACCCGGATTTATCGAGACAGCCATGACGGCAGCCCTTCCCGAAGAGACTCGCGCTGAATGGTGTGCCAAGATTCCTTTGCGCCGTGGCGGTACGACTGAAGACATTGCCAACGTCGCCACATTCCTGGCTTCAGATATGTCGGGATATGTCACCGGTCAAGTGATTCAGGTGGATGGCGGAATGAATATGTAATGAAGCGCCATGTATTGATATTGGCCGGCGGCGATGGCACTCGCGCCGGCGGTGATATGCCCAAACAGTTCCAGCAACTGTTGGGCATTCCTATGTTATGGTGGTCGGTCAGAGCATTTCATCATCAGGATCCGGATGCAGAGATTGCAATCGTGATGCATCCCGGATTCTTTGACTACTGGGATATCATCAGGGCTGAAATGAATAATGCCGACCGGGCCATTCCCGTACGCTTGGTTTGCGGCGGTATCAACCGCATGGCCTCCGTGCGTAACGGGCTAATGCAGATTCCTTCCACGCCGGAAGATTTTGTAGCCGTCCATGATGCCGCGCGCCCTATCGTAAGCGAGGAATTGATTGCCGAATTGTGGGAAGCAGCCGAATTCTCCGGAGCAGCCATCCCATGTTGCAAAGAATCCAATTCATTGCGAAAGATTGAGAAGCCGGATTTCACCATTCCAATCGACAGATCCGACATTCTTACAGTTCAGACCCCTCAGACTTTCCGGTCAGATTGGCTCAAGGAAGCTCATGAGCGTTTCGCCAATTCCGGCAGCTTTACTGACGATGCATCCATGGTGCAGGAATGCGGCCATCAGGTAAGGATTGTGAATGGCGATCCTGCGAATATAAAGGTAACTAATCCAGTCGACTTCATAATTGCCGATGCCCTGCTGAGGCATCGGATGGCCGGAAAGTAAACAACAAGTGAATAATGGCATTTCTTGATACCGACATCAAATTCCTAAAAGGAGTTGGCGAGAAGCGCGCGAAGGGACTATCCGATGAGTTCGGTATATATACGTTCCGTGACCTGGCCTATACCTTCCCTTTCCGGTATGTCGATCGCAGCCGTTTCTACAAGATAGAAGAATTTCGTGGAGAAATGCCAATAATACAGATGCATGGACGCTTCTTGCGATTCGACATTGAAGGGGAAGGTGCGAGGCAGCGCCTCATTGGAATTTTTTCCGACGGAGCGCGTATGATGGAAGTGGTATGGTTCTCCAAGATTAAGACGCTAAAGTCGTTATATAAGGTCGGCAAGGAATACATTTTATTCGGCAAGCCTTCAGATTATAAGGGCGTCTGGAGCATGATTCATCCTGAAGTGAGTGAATATGAGCCATCAAAACCCCCATCAGGATTCACAGGAATATATTCCTTATCGGAGAAGGCCCGGCGTAAAGGATATACGGCTAAAACATTGAGCACCTATGCGCGAGCCTTGTTCGACAATCCGGGATTCGCCAACATAGGCGAGACGCTCCCCCCGGAAGTTGTAACCGAGTGCCGGCTGATGCCCTTGAAGGAAGCTCTCATCCAGTTACATTTCCCCACTTCATCCGACCTCCTGCGTAAAGCCCGGGAAAGAATGAAATTCGAGGAGCTGTTCTATCTGCAACTCCACATCCTACGTTTCAGCCGCGAACGTAGCAGGCGCATAGCAGGCTACCCGTTTCCTAAAATCGGACGCAACTTCAATGATTTTTACAGCCGGTGCCTCCCTTTTGAACTGACTGGAGCACAAAAACGAGTGTTGCACGAGATACGCGATGATATGCGCACCGGCCGTCAGATGAACCGTCTCCTACAGGGGGATGTCGGGTCGGGCAAGACAATGGTGGCTTTTATGACTCTGCTGATGGCCATCGATAATGGATTCCAAGGGGCTTTGATGGCTCCTACAGAAATTCTCGCCAATCAACATTACGAAACGCTTAAAGGATGGTGCGAGTCCATCGGAATCCGGGTGGAATTGCTCACAGGCAGCACCCGAGCCAAAACGCGTCGCGAACTACATGAGGCTCTGGAAGCAGGAGAGATAAATATTCTTGTCGGAACTCATGCCTTGATAGAAGATACGGTTAAATTCAAAAATCTGGGGATAGCCGTTATTGACGAACAACATCGTTTCGGAGTAGCCCAGAGAGCAAAAATGTGGGGGAAAAGTACCACAGCACCTCATGTGCTTGTGATGACAGCCACACCCATACCCCGCACTCTGGCCATGACCCTTTATGGCGACCTTGATATCTCCGTAATAGATGAATTGCCTCCGGGACGCAAGCCTATTGATACACGATTAAGGTACGAGGACAACAGAATGGAGGTCTATCGACTTCTGGAGACGCAGCTTCGCGCCGGCCGTCAGGTCTATGTGGTCTATCCGCTTGTAAAGGAGAACCCCAAGTTGGAACTTAAGAGCGTGGAAGAAGGTTGGAACCGTTTATGCGAAATCTTCAAAAATTGGAAAGTCGGATGTGTGCATGGCCAGATGAAAGCAGAAGTTAAGGAGAAGCAGATGGAACGCTTCGTTTCGGGAGAAACAAATATCCTTGTTGCGACTACCGTGATTGAAGTGGGTGTGAACGTTCCCAATGCATCCGTGATGCTTATTGAGAATGCGGAGCGTTTCGGACTGTCGCAGCTTCATCAGCTGAGAGGGCGCGTGGGGCGCGGTGCAGATCATAGCTACTGCATTATGATGTCGAAACGCAATATCGGGAGCGACACCCGCAAGCGTCTGGAAGTGATGACGGCCACAACAGATGGATTTCTTGTATCCGAAGCCGATATGAAGATGCGGGGACCCGGAGATATCGAGGGCACCCAGCAAAGTGGCCTCGCATTCCGGCTGCAAGTGGCCAATCTTGCTACCGACGGTCAGATCTTATCCATTGCACGCGAGACTGCCGATAAGATTCTTAACGCGCATCCAGAATTGACAGGAGGCTCTGGCAACGATGCATCATTGCAGAATCAAAAAATGTTAATCAGCCGGGATTCCATCAATATTCTACGCCATGAATTGCGTTATAGGATTGAACGCGATTATGATTGGTCGCTAATTTCTTAATATACCATGAGAGAGAAGGAATTTTTACCCGCAGTGAAGGAAAAGTTAGGCATTTCCGAGCTTAACGAAATGCAGAAAAAAATGATGGCCGCGGCAGGCGAGAACCGCGATTTGATCCTATTGTCGCCTACTGGCTCGGGCAAGACTCTGGCATTTATCCTCCCGATGTTGAAGATGCTTCGCCCTTCCACAGGGCGAGTGCAAGCTATTGTCATAGCCCCATCGCGTGAACTGGTAATCCAGATAGCCGGAGTAATGACTAAATTAGGAACCGGTCTTAAGACTACGCCTCTTTACGGAGGCCATAAATTTGATGATGAAGAAAATTCGCTCAAAGCCGGCACAGATGTAATTGTTGCCACTCCCGGAAGGCTATTAGATCATATCCAGCGGCGTACAATTGATGTATTGCCGACCCGAATTCTGGTTCTGGATGAATTTGACAAATCTCTGGAATTAGGATTTGAGGCAGAGATGAAAAAAATTATTAATCGCCTGAAGAATGTTAGCCATAAAATTCTTACATCGGCCACGCCTGCTGATAACTTGCCTGAATTTCTTAATCTTAATCACCCTCTCATTATCGACTTCCTAACAGAAAACAAATCACTTCGCCGACGTCTCCGCGTCCATAGAATCGACACCGATGCCAACGACAAACTCGACTCTCTGCGCATCCTGCTCGATAATCTTGCAGCCGATGCGGGTGCCCATGAACGCGCCATTGTTTTTGTGAACCACCGGGAAAGTGCGGAGCGCGTGGCAGACTATCTTAAAAAGAGGGGTATCCCCGCTGTTCTCTATCATGGGGCGCTCGATCAGCGTGACCGTGAAAGCGCAGTGGCCAGATTCAACAATGGCACGCGCCCCATACTCATAGCCACCGACCTTGCCGCACGCGGACTCGACATTAAAGAGGTTAAAAATATCATCCACTATCATCAGGCCCTCACTCCGGAAACATACACCCATCGTAATGGCCGCACTGCCCGGGTAAGCGAACAGGGTGACATCTACGTGCTGATAGGGCCGGACGAGACGGTAAAAGATTATACCGAATTCGACGACACTCGCTGGCTCGATTCTGACAAACATCCTGAAAACACGGATCTTGGAGAAACTCTCTATATAGCTGCCGGTAAAAAAGAAAAGTTATCAAAGGGCGATATCCTCGGCTTCCTGATAAAAGAGTGTGGTCTGACACCCGATAAGGTCGGCAATATTGACGTATACGATCATTACGCTCTTGTGGCAATAAAGGGCGCCGACATCGATACTATTATTGCAAAAGGGCGGTCCGCTCGCATCAAAGGGGAAAAACGGCTCATTTCGGTTTTGAATTAAAAGAGTTTGGAAAAGATATAAGGCCGGTTGCAGATAATTATTTATATCAAGTATTTTAATCCCGATATTTTTTTACTAAATTTGCAATATCAAAAAAAGCTCAATGCCCGATAAAGGCAAACACGCTCCAACAGATAGAAAATTATTAACAATAGGTTACATATCCAAAACAATAACCGATGAGCAAAGAAAAGAAATTCCTGACGTGCGATGGCAATCAGGCTGCCGCGCATATCAGCTACATGTTCAGCGAAGTAGCGGCCATATATCCTATTACCCCGTCGTCGACGATGGCGGAGTATGTAGACGACTGGGCTGCCGCCGGCCGTAAGAATATATTCGGCGAAACAGTGCAGGTACAGGAGATGCAGAGCGAAGGCGGAGCTGCCGGTGCTGTCCACGGCTCGTTGCAGGCCGGAGCCCTTACCACCACCTATACGGCGTCACAGGGACTCCTCCTCATGATTCCGAATATGTACAAGATAGCCGGCGAACTGTTGCCTTGTGTGTTTCATGTCTCAGCCCGTACGCTCGCAAGCCATGCATTGAGCATCTTCGGCGACCACCAAGATGTGATGTCGGCACGCCAGACCGGCTTTGCCATGTTCTGCTCCGGCTCCGTGCAGGAAGTTATGGATCTCTCCGCCGTTTCCCATCTTTCCGCCATCAAAGGACGTGTGCCTTTCATCAACTTCTTCGACGGATTCCGTACGAGCCATGAAATCCAGAAGATAGAGGCATTATGCGAGGACGACCTTGCTCCGCTGATCGACAGGGAAGCCCTGGCCGAGTTCCGCAAACGAGCCCTCAATCCGGATGCTCCAGTAGCACGCGGTATGGCAGAGAATCCCGATGTATTCTTCCAACACCGTGAGGCAAGCAATAAATATTATGATGCCCTTCCTGAAATAGTCGAGGAATATGTGAACGAGATGAACCGCATCACCGGACGTAAATACGGCCTGTTTGATTACTACGGTGATCCTGAAGCCGACCGCGTCGTGATAGCGATGGGCAGCGTGACCCAATGTCTTCAGGAGACGGTGGATTATCTTCGCGCCAAAGGTGAGAAAGTAGGTCTCGTTAGCGTTCATCTATATCGCCCGTTCTCCGCAAAGCATTTCCTGAGTGCTGTGCCTGCGACTGCAAAGAAAATAGCCGTGCTCGATCGTACAAAGGAACCCGGTTCCAACGGAGAGCCTCTGTACCTTGACGTAAAGGATATTTACTATGGAAAGGAGAATGCTCCATTGATCGTCGGCGGCCGATATGGTCTAAGTTCTAAGGATACTACTCCGGCACAGATGCTTGAAGTATTCGAGAATCTTAAGAAAGATGAGCCGATGAACGGTTTTACGGTTGGAATTGTCGACGATGTCACTTTCAAGTCACTCCCCGTTACTCCGGAAATCAACATCGCGGATGAGAATATGTTCCAGGCCAAATTCTTTGGTCTCGGTGCCGACGGCACAGTGGGTGCCAACAAAAATTCCGTTAAGATTATCGGTGACAATACAGATAAATACTGCCAGGCATATTTTGCCTACGACTCAAAGAAATCCGGTGGCTTCACTTGCTCCCATCTCCGTTTCGGTGACACCCCGATCCGGTCGACATATCTGGTTACAACCCCGAATTTCGTAGCTTGCCACGTTCAGGCATATCTACACATGTACGATGTGACCCGCGGATTGCAGCCCAACGGCACATTCCTGCTCAATACGATCTGGGAAGGTGATGAACTTGAGCGCAATCTGCCGAACAAGGTAAAACGCTATTTCGCAGAAAATAATATCACCGTATATTATATAAATGCTACCAAGATAGCTCAGGAAATCGGCCTCGGAAACCGTACCAACACCATTCTTCAGAGCGCATTCTTCCGGATCACGGAGGTGATTCCCGTTGACCTTGCTATCGAACAGATGAAAAAATTCATCGTAAAGAGCTACGGCAAGAAAGGCGAGAACATCGTAAAAATGAACAACGATGCCGTCGACCGCGGCGGAGAATACCATAAGCTTGATGTAAAACAGGAATGGATTAATCTTCCGGATGATGAAAAGAAGGCTTCTCCAGCACCCGAATTTATCGAGACCGTGGTGCGCCCCATCAACGCACAGGATGGCGACCTTCTTCCGGTAAGCAAATTTGAGGAGAATTGCGATGGCACATGGCCACAGGGCACAGCCGCCTATGAGAAACGTGGAGTAGCCGCTTTTGTACCTGCCTGGAACCGCGACAACTGCATTCAGTGCAACAAATGTTCGTTTGTCTGCCCACACGCAGCAATTCGTCCTTTCGTGCTTACACCGGAAGAACTTGCAGCATCTCCGCTTAACGAAGACCAGACAATTCCTGCAATTGGCAAAACCTTCACAGGGATGCGTTTCGTGCAGCAGGTAGACGTGCTGGATTGCCTCGGATGCGGTAATTGCGCCGACGTTTGTCCGGGAAAGAAAGGCCAGAAAGCCTTGACAATGCAACCCCTCGAGACCCAGCTCGATCAGGATAAGAATTGGGAATGGCTCGTAAAGAACGTTAAGAGTAAAGCCGACCTCGTAGACATTAAACTGAATGCAAAGAACAGCCAATTCGCACGGCCGCTCTTTGAGTTCTCGGGTGCATGTTCAGGATGCGGTGAGACTCCGTATGTGAAGCTGCTCACTCAATTGTTCGGCCCTAATCAGGTGATAGCCAACGCCACCGGATGCTCATCAATCTATTCCGGCTCCGTACCTTCCACTCCGTATACCGTAAACGAACACGGACACGGACCGGCATGGGCCAATTCTCTCTTCGAGGACTTCTGCGAATACGGCCTCGGTATGTACATCGCATATGAGAAGCTGCGTGATCGCGTGATAGCCCTTGCTGATGAAATAAAGAATTGTCCGGATGCTTCGGAGGAATTGAAAGCGGCAGCCACTGCCTGGCTCGACGCACGCAACGATGCCCGGGAATCGCATCTCAAAGGTCTTGACCTTATCGCGGCTGCCCGACCCGGCGCAGAGAAAGGATGTGAGACTTGCCGGACCATCCTGAACCTCAGTCATTATCTCACAAAGCGCAGCCAGTGGATCATCGGTGGCGATGGTGCAAGCTACGACATTGGATTCGGCGGTCTCGACCATGTAATCGCTTCCGGCAAAAATGTGAACATTCTCGTACTTGATACCGAGGTTTATTCCAACACGGGTGGCCAGTCATCGAAATCCACACCTATCGCCGCTATAGCCAAATTTGCCGCGGCCGGGAAGCGCATCCGCAAGAAAGACCTTGGCATGATTGCCACTACTTATGGATATGTCTACGTGGCTCAGGTGGCTATGGGTGCTGATAATGCTCAGACATTGAAGGCCATCCGTGAAGCAGAGGCCTACGATGGCCCGTCGCTGGTAATTGCCTACGCTCCATGTATCAATCACGGTATCAAGAAAGGAATGGGCATGAGTCAGGAAGAAGAACGTCTCGCAGTGGAATGTGGTTACTGGCATCTATGGCGCTTCAATCCCGATAATGAGGCCAAAGGTGAGAATCCATTCATGCTCGATAGCAAGGAACCTGACTGGAGCAAATTCGATGACTTCCTTAAAGGTGAAGTACGCTTCGCATCGCTCTACAAGACATTCCCGAAGGATGCCGATGAATTGTTCGCAGCCGCCAAGGCCAACGCACAATGGCGTTACAATAATTACAAGCGACTCGCGGCCATGAGTTGGGGGCAAGATCCGGAGCTTACTCCCCAAGAGGAAGAACTCAGAAAATCATAAGTAAATATCGACGATATGAAATATTCAGGGGATGTGTCCAGATCTAAGCGGACACATCCCCTTTTATTATGCGCTTGCACCCTAATATCAGCAAGTCTCCCGATTTCAATACAGATATGAATACACGGCTCTTTCATTTAAGATTAGACGG
>DAAI01000002.1:24902-31197 GCA_001701105.1 Bacteroidales bacterium GP1 | reverse complement strand
TCTCTTTAAAGGCTCAAAGGCTTCCTTTATCTTTAATTTTGCAGAATTGGAAAGTAAATCAGGATTTAAGAGGCGCATCTTTTTAAGGAAGTTAGAATTGAGGTCTAATACTCCAAGATTTCTTGACGTACCTCTGAATTCCAAAGTAAGGAAGGTAGACACGGAATTTAATAAAGCGGCAATAAGTTCAACATCTGCTCCGTCCTTAATCTGCATTGCAATCATTCGCTGGTCAATAAAAAAAGCAGATGTAGAGTAAGAGAAGAAGAAGCGTTCATAAGGGTTAATCGCCGTGACAATACTTGCAGATTTTGGAGATATGCAATACCAGTATGGACGGTGGGCTGCATTAGCCTCAGATACTGTCTGAGAGCCATTTTTATTTGGCATATTCTCAAATTTCTTAATCCATGTTTGGGTTCCTATGTCGAGCGATGAAAAAGGTTCAGAGCAGACAAATGCCCGGTAGCGATACTCGCCCTCGAAAAGGATAGTCTGAAATTCATCGGTTTTTTTAACATAAGGAACAAGATACTTTTCATTAATACCCGTGGATTGGATTTCAGAGTCTTTAATGATAAACATATCATTCCACCCTGTCTTTTCTCCACGAAAAACGTTAAAGTACGCTCCATTATATTGAGTGATGAACGGTTCAAAAACGGCAAGTGGATTTTCTGCTATAAAGAATTGCGACCAATTTGTTTCCTCCGTCAAACTATTAACTAATGTTTGGCGGCTGATAATTGAAACATCAATAGAGCCATCGTTTTTATGATAAACATTTGGGAAGATTTCATCAATGTTCCAACCCTTATTACTTTCCCAATCACAATTATCTATTTCGGAATATATTGTTTCAATTTTGGCTAATTGATTCTGAACCGACATCTCGCCGAAATAATCAGCCAATTTAAAGTTGAAGGAAATAAATTTGGTAGGAGCCTGTGAGTGACATTTTTCAGCCACAAAATATATGGTTGATACTTGAGAATCAGTAAACCAATGTTCAGCCGTACTCCTTACTATATATTTAATATGGAAGTTATTAAGCAGGAAGTCTTTGAATTGAGTTCCATATTCTTTTCCGAGCCATGCATTTGAGGTGATAGCGGATATAATGCCATTCGGTTTTATAAACCGGAATGCATTATACACACAATAAGCGAAATAATCGGCTCGTTCGTTGATGTGAAAATCACCATCCCTAACAAAAGCGGACTGCTCATGCTCAAATTTGGATTTAAACAACGATGTCAATTTTTCATTAGGGATGTCTTCTTGTTGAATGAATGGGAAATTGCTTGCTATTCCATCAAACATCGGAATGGGAATTGAAATCTTATTGGCATGATTTCGTGGGTCAGGAAAACACACATTCTTACCGACGTTAAGATTGAAAAAATCATCCCGAATAACACGAGGGAAATTATCAATCTGAGTAACATCTTGCTTGTATAGATTTATAACCGATAAAATGGCAGGGAAGTGTGAAATGTCATTACCCCAAATCTGATTTAGCAGTTGCCGGTGGTCAGCGACTCCATAATATTGAAGAATATAATAGAATGAATTAAGGAATGTTCCGGTGCCGGAAGTGGGGTCAAAAAGCAATGACGAAGAATTTTGCACAGCAGGAAACGCGACTAAGTTTGCCAGAGTTTCGGAAGTAAAATATTGACCGAACTTTAACTTTTCATCCTTAGGTACGAGATTTTCCAAAATGGTGCCGATAACTTCCGAGGGTAAAATCTTGAAGTCAAATTCGGTGAGGACGGAGATTAAATGAAATAGAGCGATATTAACAGTCTCATAAAAAGGTAAAGTATCTGTAAAATATGGTAAGAATACTGCTTGATAATCTATTTCCTTAGCCTGCTCAAAATAGGAATATAATTGATTCTTAAGATCAGTTGGGGCCGCGATTTCAAGTCGCTTTAACTCTTTGGGAATATTTTCACAAAGCGTGAGATAGAATAAGATCTTCCCGATAATATTATAGAAAGCGAATTTGGCGAGAACTGTTTTCTCATCTACTATCTCATTTTTGCGGGAAGATGAACCCAAAATGCTCAATGTAGCACTTTCGTAAATCTTCCATCGATTAAATTGGGCTCTGAACTCCGAATTGGTATTAGCGGTTTTGGCAATAGCATTAGCGAACTGCGGCACTATAAGAGCCTGCGCCTCGGTAATGGCATGAATAATATTGGACGAAATATTGATGGCTTCCTTAATTGTACCGTCGCGGCGGAGCATATCTAAATCGTGCAGAATCTGTAAAGCTCTTTCATGCAGTAAGGTTTCGTGAGCTGCATATTTCTTGGGGTCAGCCAGATCATCCCTTAGTTGGATAGTAGGAATTTGAGGATAATGTTTAAGTCGTAAAAGAGTATTAACGGAATAGTGATCGGTGTCTATTTTCCATATTATCGCTTCCGCGCCATTCCATGTAACGAAGGAATCAGAGTGAAGTCTTCGCGCTTTCTCCAATGCGTTTTCGAGCATTGCCACATCGTCTACGGCTGTATCAGGAAATTTTAACTCCCAACCATTAAATATGATACCCGAGGTTTTATCTGAGAATAATAGGATATCCGGGAATTTTGTCCTACCAGAAGAAAGACGTATGCCTGTGTCGTTAGTAGCATCTTCAAAAGAAGTCTGCCCCTTGTTAATAGCTTCTTTAAGCCAGCTAATCAGTTGGCCGGCCCAATCTCTTTCGTTTCGTTTTATACCCGGCATATTTTATATTCAGTTTCGAGCGAATAAATTATTGGAGGTGATTTCAGAAAGCCTTTTATGGCATACTTCTATATAGTCGGTGCTTTTTACTTTGTGTAAAGCAATATTCTGATTTTTTTCAATGCCGATGTAGTTACGCCCCTCCAAGGCTGCGGCCACTAAGAAACTACCGCTTCCACATGCATTATCCAACACTATATCCCCCGGATTTGTGTATGTTCTAATTAAGTATCTGCCCAATTCAACCGGTTTTTGGGTGGGATGATATACGAGGCCTTCCGATTCCGCAGTCTTAACATACAGAAAATCATCTACCGGCTCATCAGAATAGCAGACAACATCATTAGGGTATCTGCTTCCATCGCTTTTCACATGACTTGGTTTGAAGTCGCCGTAACTTCCTGTATATTGGTCTTTGCGAGTCCCCTTGTCGTAGCTTTCCCCTTGGGTCATCTGGGGGTTATATGTAGGCTGATGGCGATAAAACACACATATGTCTTCATGCTTGCGAAGCGGTTGCTTTTTAGCGTTCAAAAAATTGGTTGATTTGGATTTAATCCAGACAATCTTGTATTTAAACCAAGGTTCATTGCTCATGATTAAATGAGCGGTAAATATGCCTTGAGATGTAAGGACAATTACTCCATTGTCCTTGATAATGCGCATATATTCTTTCCATAATTTATCAAGATCTATAACAGAGTCCCATTTATTCTGTGTCGTCCCATAAGGCAAATCACACAATATCATATCAACGGATTTATCAGGGATATGAGGCATAAGGTCCAGACAATCAGCCTCAAATACGTTGTTTATAAAATCTTCAATTTTTCCCATAATCAATAAGTTGTTCTGAAACGATTGAAAGAACTTTCTGGGGATCGTCTTCTTCAGCTAAAACGTCATAAATCTTTTCAGCCGCCCATAGGTTCAAAAGACTCGCATCATTATAAAAGTTAGCTAACGCGATCACTTGTTCTCTTTTTATTTTTCGTTCTCCGCGTTCAAGACGGCTATACATTGGTGTATCAATATTGAGAAGATATGCCAGTTCGCGTTGGGGGATATTACGTTCTTCGCGCAATTGTTTTAGCCTGACCAGAAATCTAAGGGTTGTCATAAATTGCTTTGTCAATTATTGACAAAGTTAATACAAAAATTTAATACTGCAAAATAATTGTCAGAAAACAATAATTACTTAATATTGTCCTGTCTCCGGTTTAGAGTCGGGTGGGTTCGGGTTGGCAGGGGGGTATAGGGGGGTGAAATTTGGTTTGCCTAATTAAGGATTTTTATTTAATTTTGCTTTTTGTATGGAGCAGTTGAAGGAAATTCAGGAAAGGCTCGCCCCGGAGCTGGCAGCGATGAATAAAATCATCGTCGACAGCCTGCATACTCCGAACGAAATGATGAATTATGTCGTTTCGGGTTATCTTCGTACCAAAGGAAAGCAGTTACGTCCTATATTGGTGATTCTCAGTGCGAAGATGTTTGGAGAGATTTCGGATGCCGTGTTATATGCCGGAGCCGCTCTTGAAATGTTGCATAACGCTTCGCTGATTCATGATGATGTAGTGGATGAGACCAACCTTCGACGCGGTAAGCCTACAATCAATGCCTCCATGGGCAATCAGATAGCGGTGCTTGTAGGTGATTTTTTTGTCTCCAATGCGCTTGCCGTTGGGATTAAATCCGGAAAAATCGATGTAATCTCCGCTCTTTCATCGTTAGGGAAGGAGCTTTCACTCGGCGAGATAGATCAGATCAGCAATGCGCGTGAGCGCCGCTTCGATACGGAAAGCTACTTTTCCATGATTCATCAGAAGACAGCCTCTCTGTTCATCAACTGCATCCGCATGGGCGCCTCCATTGCCGGCGCCTCCGGAGAGGAGATAGAATCTCTCACGGAATATGCCAGCCTTCTCGGGTTATGCTTCCAGATTAAGGACGACATTTTCGATTATTACAATAATCCGCAGATCGGGAAGCCCACAGGCAATGACCTCCGCGAGGGGAAGGTGACCTTGCCTCTGCTTTATGCCCTGAATGATGCGCCTGAAGATGTGGCGATTCCAATGAAAGAGCTGTTGTCGAAGAGTTCTCTTTCTGCTGAGGATATCGATAGGCTTGTCTCATTCGCCAAAGAATATGGCGGGGTGAATCATGCATTCGCCACTATGAGGGAGATGCAGCGTCGTGCGGAGGAAATCATAGCTCCATTCCCTGATTCTGATCCAAAACGAGCTTTCCGCGACATCTTTGACTTTATCATCAGCCGCGACCGCTGACCGGCTGCTTATTTATGGCCCGAACCGCTAAGGAATTGCTTCCCCATATGATGCC
The DNA here is from genome assembly GCA_001701105.1 of Bacteroidales bacterium GP1. GTDB lineage: Bacteria > Bacteroidota > Bacteroidia > Bacteroidales > Muribaculaceae > Lepagella. Next base: position 26,109 of record DAAI01000002.1, on the reverse strand, counting down.
GGGCATCCTTGAGGCAGGATGTGATGAAGCCGGCAGAGGATGTCTGTGCGGCCCGGTGAGTTGCGCAGCCGTGATTCTCCCTCCCGATTTTTATGCCGAAGGATTGAACGATTCAAAGCAGCTCTCGGCCATGCGTCGCGAGGCTTTGCGTGAGATTATCGAGCGCGAGGCTTTGGCATGGGCCGTGGTGATGGTGGAGGCCGATGAGATCGACCGTATAAATATCCTCAACGCATCAATCGAAGGGATGCACCGCGCCCTGAATGCACTCGCTCTGCGGCCCGCGCATATTATTGTGGATGGCAATCGGTTCAAGCCCTATCTCGACCCTCATTCCGGGATGGAGATAAGTGCGCATACCGTGGTTAAGGGAGACGGGAAATATCTCAGCATTGCTGCCGCGTCGATACTTGCGAAGACTCACCGCGATGAGCTTATGCGACAGCTTGCCATCCGGTATCCGGGTTATGGCTGGGAGCAGAACATGGGCTATCCCACGGCAGCGCATCGCGCCGCCATCGCCGCCCTCGGCCCAACTCCCATCCATCGCCGCTCCTTCCGCCTCATATAGCCCGGGCATGGAATCCACAAATTATGCGCTCGGCCAGCCGGGCGCATAATCTTGTTATTCAGGTGAAATATGAATCAATAATTGATCATTTATCCTTACGGAGCCGCTCGGTAAGGAGGGGGACTATTTTATTTATATCGCCTACAATTCCGAGGTCGGCCACGCTGAAAATAGGAGCGAACTTATCTTTGTTGACTGCTACAATATAGTCGCTCTCCTCCATTCCGGCAAGGTGCTGTATTGCTCCGGAGATTCCGAGGGCGAAATATAGGTCGGGGCGCACGGTCTTGCCGGTCTGTCCTACCTGGCGGCTATGCTCGATGAGGCCTGCATCCACCATGGCGCGTGAGGCCGATACCTCCGCACCGATAGCATCGGCAAGATCGCGGAGCTTGTCGAAACCTTTACTACCGATTCCACGGCCTCCGGATACGAGCACTTTTGCCTCCGTGATGTCGATAAGGTTCTTGCTCTCCTTCACCGTCTCCTTCACGCGCACGCGGAATTTCGAGCGGTCGAAATCTATCTTCACATTTTCAATCTCACCCTTCCGGGAATCATCGCGCTTGTTCATGCGCATCACGCCCGGGCGGACGGTAGACATCTGGGGGCGGTTGTCGCGGCATACGATAGTGG
>DAAI01000002.1:23156-24840 GCA_001701105.1 Bacteroidales bacterium GP1 | reverse complement strand
GCGGTGAGTCCGGTGGAGACGCGGGCCGAGAGACGCGGGCCAAGGTCGCGGCCTATTGTGGTGGCTCCGAAGAGCACGATGCCGGGTTTCCGCTCACGTATGATCCGGTCAATGGCCTGAGCATAAGGCTCGGTGGTATATTGCTCCAGCTCCGGGGCATCCACCACCAGCACTCTGTCGGCGCCGTAGGCTATGCATTCCTCAGCCTGCCCTTTCAGATTATACCCCGGAAGAATGGCCACTACTTCCTCGCCAAGAGCATCGGCGAGTTCACGAGCTTTACCAAGAAGTTCAAATGCAACATTCTGCACTTTTCCCTCTCTTTGCTCGGCAAATACATATACATTCTTATATTCGTTCTTGTCCATTTCCGAAGGCATTAAATGATGAATTTCTCGCGCAGTTTACTCATAATTATATCTACAGCCTCGTCCGGCTCCACTTCATAGAGCTGGCCGGGGGCTTTCATGCCCTTGGCAAATGATTTGGCCACACGCGTGGGGGATCCGGCGAGGCCGATTGTGGCAGGATCGACATCGATATTGTCGAAATTCCATACCTCCACATCCTTTCCATACGCCTCCTCGATTCCGCGGACCGACATATATCGGGGTTTTACACCCGAAGCCAATGCCGTCACGAGGCAGGGTGCATCCACTTCTATCATCTGGTAGCCATCCTCATCGGCTTTCTTAACGGTGAACGTGCGGTCGCCGTCAAATTCCAGTTCTTCAGCGTATGTGACCTGCGGAAGATCGAGATGCTCGGCAATCTGCGGGCCCACCTGAGCGGTGTCGCCGTCGATTGCTTGCCGCCCGGTGATGATGAGATCGTAATCGAGTTTGCGAAGGGCTGCGGCGATGGTGCGTGATGTGGCTAAGGTGTCGGCTCCGCCGAAGCGCCGGTCGCTCAGCAGGATTGCGCGGTCAACGCCCATGGCATAAGCCTCGCGGAGAATGGCCTCAGCCTGCGGAGGCCCCATCGTAATTACTGTGACATTCGCACCGTACTTGTCTTTCAGACGGAGCGCGAACTCAAGGCCTCCCTTATCGTCGGGATTCATAATGCTCGGCACTCCGTCGCGGATAAGGGTTCCCTTTACAGGGTCGAGTTTGATTTCCGTCGTGTCGGGCACCTGCTTGATACAAACTACTATATTCATGGTCTGTGTTTCTTTTCGGGATTATTTCAACAACGCGCCGGCAATCACCATCTTCTGCACTTCGGAAGTGCCTTCGTAGATTTCAGTAATCTTGGCATCGCGCATCATTCTCTCCACCGGGTATTCGCGGGTGTAGCCGTAACCGCCGTGGAATTGCACGGCTTTCGTGGTAGTCTCCATGGCTGTTTCCGCGGCAAAGAGCTTGGCCATGGCGGCGTCTACGGAATATGGCTCCTTGCGATCCTTCTTATCGGCAGCCTTGCGCACAAGAAGGCGTGCGGCGTCGATCTTTGTGGCGAGCTCTGCAAGCTGGAACTGCATATTCTGGAACTTCGCCAAAGGTTTGCCGAATTGCTTACGCTCCTTCACATAGCGCACGGTCTCGTCGAGGGCACCCTGGGCGATGCCGAGAGCCTGCGAAGCAATTCCTATGCGGCCGCCATCGAGCGTTTTCATCGCTATGGAGAATCCCTTCCCCTCCTGCCCCAGCAGATTTTCGGCCGGAACAATGCAATTTTCCAT
>DAAI01000002.1:13153-23144 GCA_001701105.1 Bacteroidales bacterium GP1 | reverse complement strand
GCCGAGCCGCGGATTCCCATCTTCTTCTCCTTCTTGCCGACAGAGAAGCCCGGAAAATCTTTCTCTACGATGAATGCGGAGATTCCTTTGGTGCCCTTGCTTTTATCGGTCATGGCCATTATCACATAGACATCCGCATGGCCGGCGTTGGTGATGAAAATCTTCGAGCCGTTGAGCACATAATGGTCTCCGTCACGCACGGCCGTGGTCTGCTGGGCCGATGCGTCGGTGCCGGCATTAGGCTCCGTGAGTCCGANNCCGAGCCATTCGCCGCTGGCGAGCTTCGGCAGATATTTGGCCTTCTGCTCGGGCGTGCCATGCTCCATGATCGGAGCCACGCAAAGCGAAGTATGAGCGGAAAGAATTACTCCTGTTGTGGCGCAGACGCGGCTTAGTTCTTCCACGGCCATGGTGTAATGGATATTGTTGCCACCGGCACCACCATATTCCACCGGTACCGGAATCCCCATCATGCCGAGGCGCGCCATTTTCCTTACTGTCTCTTCCGGGAATCGCTCGGTCTCGTCGATTTCTGCGGCAAGAGGTTTTACCTCTTTTTCCGCAAACTCCCGGATCATCTGCAGAAACAGCTCATCGGTTTTTGTATGATTGAAGTTCATTATTATGGTGTTACGTTATTATTCATTATTAACGTTCTTGAGAATCAACGCGGTGCCCATACCTCCGCCAATGCAAAGGGAGGCGAGTCCGTATTTGGCGTCGGCTTTCTTCATTTCGTACACGAGCGAGACGATGATCCGATTGCCCGAGGCTCCGATAGGATGGCCCAGAGCGATAGCGCCACCATTGGGATTCGTATGCTCTGAAATCCATTCGCGTGTCACTCCATGCTCCTGAATCAATTCACGGATCACTCCGAGGCTCTGGGCGGCAAATGCTTCGTTAAGCTCTATCACATCCATGTCGTCGAGCTTCAGGCCGGAGCGTTTGAGGGCCATACGGATTGCCGGCACAGGTCCGAGTCCCATGAAGGCAGGATCCACACCACCCTGGCCGATTCCCACAATTTCGCAAAGCGGCTTCAGGCCATATTCTTTTACTGCCTTCTCGGAAGCCAGCAGCACGAAGCTCGCGCCGTCGTTGATGCCCGAGGCATTGCCGGCGGTCACGGTGCCGTCGCTCTTGAAAGCCGGGCGCAGACGCGCAAGTTTCTCCATAGAGGTGGTGCGGTTGGGGAATTCATCCGTATCGAATATCTTTACTTCTTTCTTCACCTTATATTCGATCGGCACGATCTCATCGTGGAAATTACCATTGTCGATTGCGGCGATAGCCCTGCGCTGCGATTCGAGGGCAAATTCATCCTGTTCTTCACGCGTGATGCCGTATCGCTCAGCAATATTTTCAGCCGTCACTCCCATGTGGGTGCCGTCGAAAGCATCGGTAAGGCCATCGTGCACCATATGGTCGATAGCCGTGACATGCCCCATGCGATGCCCGTCGCGTACTCCTCCCGGCAGCACATATCCGGCGGTCGACATCGATTCGGCGCCGCCGGCAAGGACGATGTCGGCAAAGCCTGATTGGATGGAGTTATATCCGTTGAGCACGGCTTTCATGCCCGAGCCGCAGATCATGTTGATTCCGTAGGCCGGCACTTCCTGAGGCACTCCTCCTTTGATGGAGGCCTGGCGCGCCACGCCCTGACCTTGTCCGGCCGACAGAACGTTGCCCACGATTACCTCGTCGATCTTCGACGGGTCAACTCCGCTTTCCTTGATTATGGCTGGGATTCACTTTTGCCGCCATTTCCGATACCGGAATATGAAGCGTGCTCCCCAGGAATTTTCCGATTGCCGTGCGTTTGGCGGCTACTATGTAGGTTTTCATATCATTGTCGTTTTTAAGATGGGTCATTGAGTCAGAACATTGGTTTAAGGTCGGGCGATATGATCAGGCGGGCTCCTGTGGCTTCCTGAATCTGCTCGATGGTAAACTCGGGATTGTATTCTGTGAGCACGAGTCCGTCGGGAGTAACCTCCATCACACCCATCTCCGTGATAATCATATGCACGGCATTTGCGGCTGTCAGAGGCAGCGTACATTCTTCCAGAATCTTATGATTTCCTTTAGCCGTATGCTCCATTGCGAGGATCACACGCTTCGCCCCGGCCAGCAGATCCATTGCGCCCCCCATTCCGGGAGTCTTTTTGCCGGGGATGCACCAGTTGGCCAGATTTCCCTTGGCGTCAGTCTGCAGGGCGCCCAGCACCGTGACATTGACATGTCCGCCCCGCACATATCCGAAGGATGTAGCGCTGTCGAATGCGGCGGCTCCCGGTAGAGTCGTGGTGAATGCGCCTCCGGCGTCGGTAAGTTCGGCATTCTCCTTGCCTGCTTCCGGACGGCCACCCATGCCGAAAAGACCATTCTCGGAATGAAGGGTGACACGCACATCTTCCGGAAGGTATTGCGGGATGAGGGTCGGCAGACCGATACCCAAATTCACCACATACCCGTCCTTCAATTCGCGGGCTGCCCGGCGTGCTATCGTCTCTCTGATTTGTTGTTTATCCATGATATTGAGGTTAAGGTGATTTACAATTTTTTTTCAGCGTTGTGGCGGCGTTCATACTCCTGCGCCACGAACGAGGCCACATCATCGGCATAGGTGTTCATGCCGAATCCTGCATCATATCCCAGTTCCTTAGCGAGTTCATGCGTGATGCGAGGGCCTCCGCATACGAGGATCACCTTATCGCGCAATCCCTCCGCCTCAAGCATCTCCACAAGCTCTGTCATGTTCTGTATATGAATGTCCTTCTGGGTCACGGTCTGCGACACAAGCAGGGCGTCGGCACCCAGCTCGACTGCTTTGGCTATGAATTCATCATTCGGCACCTGGCTTCCCAGATTGTAGGCCTCGAACATATCATATCGCTCCAGGCCGTAATGACCGGCAAAGCCCTTCATATTCATTATAGCATCGATGCCCACGGTATGGGCGTCGGTGCCGGTGCTCGCTCCTACCACCACTAGTTTACGCCCTATATTGTCGCGGATAAAGTCGTCGGTCTCGTGCATATCCCATTTTGTGCCTTCCACTTTCGGCACATGGATCTGGGTATAATCCACCGTATGCGTGCAATTGCCATAGCAGTTGAAGAAGGTGAATCCTTCGGTCAGTTCCTTGTGATAGACCACGAGTGGGTTCTCGAATCCCATTTTACGCATCAATTGCTTGGCTGCCTCGATAGCCTCATCGCCGGCCGCTACCGGGAGGGTGAAACTTATCTGGGTCTTGCCATCGTTCATCGTGTCGCCATAGGGCTTCACGGCTGTAAGATCGAGAGTCTTGTCGAAATCGTTTTTCTCGGTTGAATATAATCCTCCGCTCATCTTCTTCCCTACTTTTTAAGCATTATTTCAATAAACGGGTTATAATACCCCTCACTCTTAGCCGCAACTCCATCGAGGCCTTTGCCGCCATTCTTCGGGCGTTTCACATCGGCGAATATTCCTTTCTCCAGAGATGCGAACAATCCTTCCTTCTCCATGTGCTCCAGCAGCGATGTGGCTTTGTCGAGCACCTCATGGGCGCGCCGCCTGATAATACCTCCTTCCTTGAACTCCACTTCCTCGCCTATGCCTTTCATATTGCCGAAGATATATTTTGCATTCTCGATCGAGAGATAGCGGTCGCTCATAAAAGGTGTATGGATAGCCTCCGTAGGCATTCCAAGCAGCTGGATTCCCTGATTGGTCCATATTCCTATCATATTGAAGAGCGCGTCCTGAATGTGACCGCGGAAGATGTTCCCGGTCATGAATTTTGTCGGTGGCATATATTTCAAGGGGGCTTTCGGGAATATCTCGCGGATCATCTGGGCTTGCGCCAGTTCGTAAAGAAATCCGTTCTCCAGCTCGGGATCCATTTCAAAAGCGTGGCCAAGACCCATCTGCTCTTCAGGNNCTATCCATACACCTTTTATGAGCGATTCAGGAATGCCGGCTATCAAGGCCAGCTGTTCGTTGATAAGGTCGGATGCAAGGACCGTATGAGCCTCCTCCACGGCATCGGCAGTGGTAAGATAGTTATCTTCGCCCGTATTGATTATCACGCCGGCAAAGCCGTTGATTACGCGGCTCATAAACTGGTCGATAAGCGTGCGTTGCATATTGATGTCGCGGAAAAGGATGCCGTAGAGGGCGTCGTTGAGCATCACGTCGAGGCCTTCGAGCGCGCCCATGGCGGCAATTTCCGGCATGCAGAGTCCCGAGCAATAGTTACAGAGACGGATATAGCGTCCCACTTCCTCGCCCACTTCATCAAGAGCCTTACGCATTATGCGGAAATTTTCCTGTGTGGCGAATGTTCCGCCGAATCCCTCGGTGGTGGCGCCGTAAGGTACATAGTCGAGGAGGCTCTGCCCGGTGGTGCGGATCACGGCAATGATGTCGGCCCCCTGGCGGGNNCTGCGCCTGCACCACATCCTCATAGATATTGCCGGTAGCCACGATGACATAGAGATATGGCTTCGGTCCTTCGCCGATGGTGGCGAGATAGTGTTCTTTCTTTGCCCTGCGGTCGCTGATACGCTTTACGGAAGCCTCCACATAAGGCCTTAGGGCTGCTGAGATTTCCTCTTGGGTATGGCCCGGCGTGGCGGTGAGGTCGAGGCGTCCGGCTGCAACTTCAATGGCTATCTGCTGCGGGTCGAGCCCGGTATCGATTATGGCATTCCCTATATAGTGAAGGATTCCGCGCCCCAGTACGCCTTTATCCTTTATATGATTTACGAGTACATTAGGGAGTGGCACGGTATTGTCGTCGATTCCATCGATACCGAGCAGGCGGCATAGGGTGCGCTCTACGGCCACGGTGGTGTAACCGTCGACAAACTCCTGCACGTCGGCCGCGATATTGCGGGCCACGCCTTTGGCATGGGCCACTTTCTCAAAGTCAAGACCTAACTTGCTTTTCTGCATAGCGTTGTTTTATTATTGAGTGTTGTTTTCATTTATATGCCGTCGGGCTGCGGAAGTTATGTCGGTATCTACGCCGAGCATCCCTGCGATGCGCAATGCTTCCCGCGGAGGTTCTGAATCGGAGGCCGGCTGAAGCCCGTAGTCCATCATCCGGCTGAGGGTGGCCGGCGTGACTGTGGTATTGCTGCAAAGATCCGACAATCCTTTCGCACCCATGGATGAGATAAGGCTNNAAAGGCGTGGCCCGCAATATCGCGGCGGCGAGCGGATAGCCCGCTGTAATGTGAGGTTATCACCGTGTGAGACGCATATCGGCCGAACACCTCGATAATCGCCGCGGCGAGTGCCTTCCCTTCCTCCGGATTGGTGGTACGCGCCGGCTCGTCGATCAGCAGCAGCAGATTTTTACCCTCCTTCATTGATTGTAACGCTTCGTCGATAGCCTTCATTTCCGCCGCGAATGACGAGAGGCCGGTCTGCTCCGACTGCGTATCCCCGATGCAGAGCCTTATCTCATCCATGGGTGCGATCGTAGCCGTGCTTGCCGGGACATAAAAGCCGAGTTGCGCCATGGCCTGCGCTATTGCAAGACTTTTCAACGTTACGCTTTTCCCTCCCATATTAGCTCCGGTGATAAGGGTCACACCCTTTTCGATGATAATGTCGACAGGCTGAAATTCCATGCCTTTGGATTCAAGCCGTCGTTTCAGGGGCGGATTAAAAAGGTTTAGATAGAGGATGGGCTCTTCAGGTTCGATATGGGGCCTGCAGAGCTGAAGTCTAAGCGCTTGTCGTGCGGCTGCAAGGAGCACGTCAAGCTCGCCTATGGCGACTAATGCTTTGCGCAGTTGCGGCGCGTGCTCGTATAATTGAGCTCCGAGATGCTTTCTAACCTCCTCTTCCACCGCTGCCTGGGCCGCGAAAAGCTCGGCAGCCTCTGGGGAATCAGGATTCGCTTTTCTTAAGGCACCGCGCAATTCACTTAACCGGTCATCATAGCTGTCGAAGATATAGAAATGGGATGTATCCGTGCCGTCGGGATCCAATATGCGTTTTACTTCCGAGAGGTCGGGAAGCGTGACTGCGGTGACTCCCAAGCCCGTGATAATGTCGCGGATGCTCCCGGCGAAGATTGCAAGGGATTTTATTTCAAACAACTCCACATCATCCGGAATGTGGCGGTTCTCCAACCCGGCGATCGTTCCGGCAATATCGTGCACTTCGTGCAGAAGGGCGTCGAGGCGTGCCATCATCCGGCTATCCCCCTCTTTGACTATCATAAGCATCTCCGCCACATTCTGCAGGCGCATCCTGATTCCCTCGGCATCGGCAATCATCTCCCTCTGGCGCAATGCGCTCCTGCCGGGAGCCGACAGAATCTCCATGTCCTCGAGGACTTCTCGAAGACCGGGAATCATTTCTGCCAGTCGCGTTGCTTTCATTTGAATCAGTTGGTTTTTATATTCCGGATGTCGATAGCTGGCAATCCGGTTGCTTCCTCAAGCATCCCGCACAATCGGGCTGAATCCACCCGGAAGCCCTGCGGGGATATGGGATTCACGGTAATTCCAATCAGCCTGCAGCTTTTCCTTACCTTTAGGGTTCCGCCCCGAGCCTTAAACATCCGGTAGCTCTGTAGGCCTGCAAACATGCAGGAAAAATCGCGGATCACGACGGTTGTCTCGCCGTGGAATCGGTCGAGAATCCTGTCGGTCAATGCCCCGGCCACATAAAATGTGTTGCCGAAGCGATAGAGATCATCGTCCATCTTTGATAAGGATAGGGCGGTGGGGAGTTTAAGGTCGTGAAATTCCCCGTCCGTTCCTATGGCAGCTATCCCTCGGACGAAGTCGTCCGGAGGGGAGGGCAATGACTTCTCCTCCGGGAGGTTCATAAGCTCGACGGCATACGCTGTACGCCTCACGATCTCCTGCGGCGAAGGGGATACTGCGGCTCCTGTGGCAAGTATCAGTGCATCCGTCACTTCCGGGGCTCCGAGACTGAGTCTCGACAATGCTCCGTCGGCAAGCACAATCTCCGCACCCATCTCATGGAGGCGTGTCAGGGTAGCTTTTAGCGTGGCGGTATCGGGAGGGCCGGCGAGAATCACCTTTCCGGGAATCTTCACCTCGGCATATACCTGACGCCCGAGCGATGTGGCCCGCAAGCCGGTCTCCCTTATCTCCGACACCAGCTGCCGCCGGCGGTAGAAACTCTCCGAGGTTACGAACAGCGTTCCCCCGGAGAGTGTGATTTCCGGTTTTTTGGTAAGCGTTACCGCGTCCGTTGTCTCTCCATCGACGCCAATGGATGTTACTCCGGTTCTGACCCCCTGCCGCCGCAAAGAGGGCAAAGGCTCCAACANNTTCAGCAGATAGTTGAGGCATTCCGTCTTTCCGGCATTCTTGGCGAGGCCGACTATTGCCACGCTTCGGAATCGGGTCAGCGTATCAAGGAATAGAGACATAGGCCGTTATACTCGCTCGTTTCAGTGCTTGGAGCGCTGGTGGCGTGCGAGTTCCGTCGGTTCGAGCGACAATGTGTCGCCGGCGAGCAATGTCGATACGCCGTCCTTGTTGGAGCCTTTGCCCTCTTTGCGCGCTTTCTCGCACTCCGGACAATGGCATTCTTCCTTATAGTCGGTCGGCTGGGTATAGGTAGTGATCACGCCTTCATAATTACGGAGCACAACTCTGCTCGGCGACTGGGAAAGAACGTAGTTTGGCATCACAGGGGTTTTGCCGCCGCCGCCGGGGGCATCGACCACGAATGTCGGCACGGCGAAACCGGATGTATGGCCACGCAGATTCTCTATTATCTCGATACCCTTGGATACGGGCGTGCGGAAATGTTCGATTCCGTTGGAGAGGTCGCACTGGTAGATATAATAGGGGCGGACGCGTATCTTCACGAGGTCGCGCACGAGTTTCTTCATCACATGGGCGCAATCGTTCACCCCGCGCAGCAGAACACTCTGGTTGCCGAGAGGCACTCCCGCATTGGCCAGCCTTGCGCAGGCTTCTGTCGATTCAGGAGTAATCTCATTGGGATGATTGAAGTGCGTATTAAGCCAGATGGGATGGTATTTTGATAGCATCTGCACCAGCTCCGGAGTGATACGCTGCGGAAGCACCACGGGCGTACGCGAGCCGATGCGGATAATCTCTACATGAGGAATCTCACGCAATTTCTTGATGATATATTCCAGCCGGTCGTCGCCCACAAGCAAAGCATCGCCGCCGGAAAGCACCACATCGCGCACTTCCGGGGTCTTAGCGATATATTCGATGCAGCGGTCGATACGCTCCAGTGGGGTGGCTGCGTCACGCTGGCCGGCGAAACGGCGGCGTGTGCAATGACGGCAGTACATCGAGCATTGGTCGGTGATGAGGAACAACACCCGGTCGGGATAACGGTGGGTGAGACCCGGCACCGGCGAATCGCTGTCCTCATGCAACGGGTCGTCAAGGTCGGCCGGTGATTTGTATAACTCAAGGCTTGATGGCACAGCCTGACGGCGAATCGGGCAGTAAGGATCCTCCGTGTCGATGAGTGTCAGATAGTAGGGGGTGATGGCCATGCGCAGGGTCTTGAGCGATTCGCGTATGCCCACCTCTTCTTCTTCTGTAAGGTTGATATATTTTTTTAGCTCATCGACTGTCTCGATACGGTTACGCACCTGCCATTTCCAGTCGTTCCATTCTTCGTCGCTGACGTTTGGAAAAAATTTCTTTCTGTTTTCTGCGCTTTTCATGTCTATAATAGATGGTCAGGCATAAAGTTCGGTGAATAATTCGCGGAGCTCCTTGTTTTCGCGGAGGTCCTGAAGGGTTATTTCGGCGTGTCCCTTGGTATAGCCGTTGCCCACTATCATTGTCACGTCGGCCCCCACTCCTTCAGCGCCGAGCGCGGCCTTGGTAAAGCTCGTGGCCATGGAGAAGAAGTAGACTATCCCTTTGTCTTTAGTACAGAGCACGGAGGTCATTTCCGTGTCGGGGACATTGACATTGTTGATCACGATGTCGCACATCTCGCCGTCCGTAAGCTCGGAAATCTTTTCCATCACCTCTACAGGCTTTGTAGCGTCGGCCTGAATCACATGATCGCAGAAGCCGAGTTTCTCAAGCCTCTCGCTTTCCTTGCCGTAGCAAAGGCCGATCACCTTGCCGGTGATTCCGGCGCGCTTCGCTGCTTCATAGCAGCATAGCATTCCCGACTTGCCGCCGCCTCCGATCACGAGCACAGTGTCGCCCGGGCGGACAAGTTTGGCTGTCTGGGCCGGAGCTCCGCAGACATCGAGGGCTGAAAGCACAAGGTTTTCAGGAAGGTCGTCGGGAATCTTCGCCCAGATGCCGCTCTCAAAGAGAATAGCCTTGCCGTCGATGTCCACCTGATCTATCTCCGGACGGATATCCTTAATCTTGTCGATGCGAAGAGGAGTGAGCGACAATGAGACAAGGGTAGCTATCTTATCGCCCTCCTTGAGGTCGATTTTCCCTTTCAAAGCGTCGCCGATCTTCTCCACTGTGCCCAGAAGCATTCCTCCTGACCCGGTTACAGGGTTGCGATGTTTCCCCTGCTTTTCCACAATATCCATCATTATTGCGGCAATCTTTTCCTTGTCGCCCCCGGCCTGCTTCTCAATCTGGGTAAACGAGGCGGAGTCGATGTTGAGGGTCTGAACGTCGATAAGAATCTCATTGTCGTAGATTTCATCCATGTTGTTGTCGACTTTCTCGGCCGGCTGGGGGAGAACCCCCTTTGGAGAAATCACACGATGCGTGCCATATTTATTACCTTTTTTCTGCATATGTTGTAGTCGTCGTTTTAATCGATAGTTGTATTATTTCCGCGGCTTAAGGCCGAGAATTTCGCGTGCTTCATCAGGAGAAGCAATCTCGCGCCCGAGTTCGCGAGCTATCCTTGCCACCTTCTCCACGAGCTCGCCATTGCTTTTGGCAAGGCGTCCGCGCTCAAGATAGAGATTATCCTCGAAACCCACACGCACATTCCCCCCCATGGCTATAGCTGCCGCCGCCAA
>DAAI01000002.1:0-13099 GCA_001701105.1 Bacteroidales bacterium GP1 | reverse complement strand
TTACAAGCCAGCAGAGATTAGGAACGGTAGCCGGCGTGCATCCCGGCACACCCAGCACGAAGTTGAACTGCATCGGCGCGCCCGGCACCTGCCCCTTGCGAGCCATGTTGAGCACGGTGTCAACGTGGCCCATCTCGAAGCATTCATATTCGGGCTTTATTCCGCGTTCCATCATGCGCTTGCCGAAATCGCGCATCATGGGCATGGTGTTCTCGAACACCTCATCGCCGAAATTGCAGGTGCCACAGTCGAGAGTGGCCATTTCCGGATCAAGCTCGGTGGGCTGGAGCCGTTCTTCGGCGGTCATGCCGACGGCGCCACCTGTCGAGGGTATCAGTATCACATCGGGGCACGCTGCCTTTATCGCATCCATGCATTCTTTGAAACGCTCCTTGCTCTGTGTGGGCGTGCCGTCGTCTTCACGGACATGCACATGCACGATCGCCGCTCCGGCGTCGACGGCACTCTTTGCCTCGCGCACAAGTTCCTCTACCGTATAAGGTACGGCCGGGTTCTGCTCTTTTGTCACTTCGGCTCCGCAGATGGCAGCCGTGATTATCAGCTTATCCATGGGTCGTAGGCTTATTTCTTGCGCTGATCGGCGGCCTTCACCACGCACGTTCCGCTCGCACGGCATACTACTATCGGGTCCTCCAGCACATCGGCCGCCGATGCGGAGATGTCGGGACGCGTGGCGATTACCTTGCGGGCCTCGAACACCATCTTCCGGCTCGAATTCCCAACGTGCACAATCTCGCCTACTGCCTCGATATAATCGCCGGCATAGACCGGAGCCAGAAACTCTATATTATCATAGGCACAGAACAGACCTTCATCGCCGTCGTGCATGATCAGCAATTCCGTGGCCACATCGCCAAAAAGATGGACCATGTGCGCTCCGTCAACAAGGTTGCCCCCATAGTGGGCATCTTTTGCGCTCATGCGCACCCTTATCATCGATTTTTCCATATGATGGGAGAAATTGGAAGGCGCGGGATGCCGCGCCCGTGGATTATTTTTCAAGAATATAGTCTACAAGCACGCCGGGCGTATGCACATCTTCGGGAGCAATCTCGCCTACGGGCACAATCTCGTTGGCCTCGGCTATCACGAGGTCGGCGGCAGTGGCCATCAGGGGATTGAAATTCTTTGAGGTGCCATTGTATACGAGGTTGCCTGCTTCATCTGCTTTGCTGGCTCCTATGAGCGCGATGTCGGCGCGCAATGGAAGTTCGAGAAGATATTTCTTACCGTCGATTACCATCTCCTGCTTCCCTTCGGCCACCACCGTGCCTACTCCCGTAGGGGTAAGGAAACCACCGAGGCCGAATCCGCCGGCGCGTACACGCTCGGCAAGGGTGCCCTGCGGAGAAAACTCCACTTCAAGCTCGCCGGAGTTCATGAGCTCGGAGGCCTCCGGAGTGGTTCCGATATAGGATACTATTATTTTTTTCAACTGGCGGTTGGAGAGAAGCTGACCCACACCCTTGTCGGGATAAGCAGTGTCATTGCAGATGAGGGTCAAGTCCTTAACTCCTGACTTTGCCAGAGCATCGATCAGCGTATTGGGAGTTCCGTTGGCGAGGAAACCTCCTACCATAATGGTCATGCCGTCCTTTACTTTTGCCACGGCATCGGCCAATGTTATTTTGCGGCTCATGGTGTTGTTGTATTTAAGGTTTTGTGTTCGTTCCGATTTTCCGTTCAAAATTACCGATTTTAATTGACATTTGCAAATAGCGCCTCCGATTTCTCATATTCATCCGCTTCTTTTATCTCAGTAATCTAAAAATCCGTAATCAGGGTAGATATTCCTTTAATCCGGGTCTTTATTTTAAGGTAGTTTTATTTTAATTTTGCACCGGAAATTAATTATTAAGGTTTACATCATCTTTTCATATTATTAATACTTTAAAATACCTGATTGATGACTACCAAGGAATTTATCAAGATAATGGAATCGGGAGAGGTGATTCCGGCCGGCTCGCCTGTGCATGCCAAGATGCATGAGCTTAGTCAGGAAGCCATCCGTATCACTATGCAGATCAATAATGCCTATCACAACCATGAGGAGATAATCGCACTCATGTCGGAGCTTACCGGAACAAAGATTGATGAGGACTTCGGCCTTTTTCCGCCTTTCTATACCGATTGCGGCAAGAATATCCGGATAGGAAGGCGCGTATTCATCAATGCCGGATGCAAATTTCAGGACCAGGGGGGTATTACGATAGGTAATGACGTATTGGTAGGTCATAATTGCGTGATTGCCACGCTCAACCATCTGCCCGACCCGGAGAGGCGCGCCGACATGATTCCGGCTCCTGTCAGAATCGGTGATAAGGTATGGATAGGAGCTAACGTGACGATCCTTCAGGGAGTCACAATCGGCGAAGGGGCTATTATCGCTGCCGGGGCGGTCGTGACAAAAGATATTCCGCCGCGCGCAGTGGCTGCCGGCATCCCGGCTGATGTAATCAAGACTATATAAAATCATGAGACAAATATACGTCATATTATTATCTTCCATCATATCTTTGACAGCAATGGCGCAATCGCAGATTACGCTTACCGTAGGCGAAAAATCGGTAAAGGCTATCCTGGCCGATAATAAAGCGACTTCCGAACTGGTTGCTCTTCTCTCACAGCGACCTGTGACAATAGAGATGAGCGACTACGGAGGGTTTGAGAAAGTGGGGGCGCTCCCCCGCAGTCTTACGGCCTCCGACAGTCGTATCACTACAATTGCAGGCGATATAATGCTGTATCAAGGTAATAAGATTGTCATCTTTTATGGGTCGAATGTGTGGAATTACACTCCTCTTGGCAGAATCGAAGGAGCCACATCTGAAAATCTTAAATCTTTTCTGGGAGCCGGCAATGTCACTCTTACCTTGTCGCTGGCAGAATCTTCCGGACTCTCCCAACAATCCGGGCAAAAGGATACCCGTATCTATACCATCGACGGAACCGTGGTGAATCATTGCTCTTTGGCTCCGGGTGTCTATATAATCAATGGCAATAAGATAATTGTTAATAATAAAGATTAAATTATAAACACAAGCAAATATGTTAGGAAATTTCATTTATGCCAATCCCACGAAATTATATTTCGGCGACGAGGCACAGAAACATCTTGTGGAAGCCCTAAAGGACTATGGTAATAAAGTCCTGCTCACATATGGAGGAGGCTCCATCAAGCGGAATGGAGTATACGATGATGTGATGGCCGCGCTTAAGACAGCGGGCAAGACAGTGATAGAATTACCGGGAGTGATGCCGAATCCTACGTTCGATAAGGTCAACGAAGGGCGGAAGATAGCCCGCGATAATGATGTGGATTTCATCCTTGCCGTAGGTGGCGGCTCCACAATCGACTACGCAAAGGGAGTAAGCGTGGCCGCATGGTACGACGGCGACGCCTGGGAACGCTTCTGGGTAAAACAGGAAGACCCCACTCCAGGCGAAAAGATAATTCCGGTGGGAGCAGTGCTTACGATGGCAGGCACCGGTTCCGAGATGAACGGTGGCTCCGTGATCACCAACCGCGCCGCCAATCTCAAGATAGGGAAGGTATTCGGAGAAGAAGTGATGCCGAAGTTCGCCGTGATGAATCCGCGCTATACATTCTCGCTTCCCCTCCGCCAGATGGTGGCCGGAATTTTCGATACGATGAGTCATATCATGGAGCAATATTTCTCGGGCGACGACGACAGCACTTCCGATTACCTGGCGGAAGGGCTTATGCGTTCCGTTATCGTTTCAAGTCGCGTGGCCGTAAAGGATCCTGAAAACTACGAAGCGCGGTCCAATCTAATGTGGGCCTCGACATGGGCGCTGAATACCCTCATCAGCGAGGGCAAGAAGGAAGACTGGATGGTGCATATGATAGGTCACGCCATAAGCGCGTACACCGACGCGACCCACGGCATGACTCTTTCAGGCATATCAGTGGCCTACTACCGCTATGTGATGAGGTATGGCCTCCATCGCTTTGCCCGGTTCGCCAGAATTGTGTGGGGAATCTCGGCCGAAGGAAAGACCGATGAGCAGCTCGCCAGGGAGGGTATCGATGCGCTCGGAGCATGGATAAAGGAGATTGGAGCTGCCTCTGAAATCAGCTCCCTGGGCGTGACTGAGGACATGATCGATGGAATTGCCGATGCCACAATCATTCTGCCCGCCGGATATAAGACCCTCACCCGCGATGATGTGGTGAATATCCTCCGCAATAGCCTCTGACCTTAATTGCAAGACCGGATCCCGCATTATTGACATATTGATAAGGTGCTTTCTTGGCCGCAAGGCTCGGGAGAGCATCTTTTATTTGCATAAATGGTGAAGATGCGCTAACTTTACACCACGATAATCCCAAGGCCCGTAAAAATTAAAGGATAATAAATCATGTATTCAAACAACAGCAATCTCAACATCACGCCGCGGATTGTGCGCAATATAGCGTGGGGTGTGGGCGTAGTGATAGTAATTATTGTGGCAATGGCTTTCATTCGCCCGTGGTACAACGTTTGGTCTCAGGAGATGGAAGGGAAGGCAGAGTTCGCAAAAGCAGAGCAGAACCGAAAAATCAAGATAGAGGAAGCTCGTGCCAATCTTGAGGCAGAAAAGCTGAACGCGCAAGCCGAGATCGAGCGCGCGAAAGGTGCCGCCGAGGCCATTCGCATTGAGAACGGCAGCATTACCCCCACTTATATTCAATATCTCTGGGTGCGTCAGCAATCAGACCTCTCCAACAAGACGGTAATCTATGTGCCTACCGAGACTAATCTCCCGCTGCTCGAATCCACACGCCTTCTATTGAATCCGGGAGAAAAATAAGTATAGCCCATGGAAAAGAAAACTATAACCACCACGGTCGAAGTCCTTTCTTATGAGGAGTTGACGCCGGTCGACAAGGAACTTATCGAGCGGGCCAAAGACATGACCGCCCATGCCTATGCTCCCTACTCCCACTTTCATGTCGGAGCGGCCATCCTTCTCGACAACGGCAAGATAATCACCGGCGCAAACCAGGAAAACGCCGCCTTTTCATCAGGCACGTGCGCCGAGCGATCCGCCTGTTTCCAGGCCGGCGCCGCCTATCCCGGCGTGCCGTTCAAGAAGATTGCAATCGCGGCATGGACACGCCTTCACAAGCCGGATGATACTCCTCCGGAGTTATGTTTTCAGGGAAAGCCCATCTCTCCATGCGGGGCTTGCCGTCAAGCCCTGCTGGAATACGAAGCCATGGCCGGAGGCTCTCAATCAAGCCCGATTGAAGTGTTGCTTTACGGACGTGACAACATCTACCGCCTTCCCTCAATAGCCTCCCTGATGCCTCTCAGTTTTACGGAATTCTGATAGGCCGTAATATCCGCGAACCTCGTGCAGGCCGGCCGGCTCCGGATGATATGAACTTTCACCGCCATAGGTGAGTTTTATTGATGAGTGTAATCCCATTTTGCTATATGCCGGGGGAATGGGCAAATGATATTAAAATAAAAGGTTATGAAAAAAAATACTCTATTACGCAAGGGGCGCAATGTATGGATGCTTATTGCAGTAGCCGCGGTATCACTGATTTCGCTGACATCGTGTTATATCCAGGGAAATTCATGGTGGACATCTCCGCCTTATGGCTGGGATACATTCAACGATAGTCGTCTCACGGGCTATTGGCAGCTCGTGCAATATAATTCCGACCCGGTACATCCCTCCCAGGCCAATTATCTATACTTCAACGGAAATGGATATGGCCGATATTATTACCTTGATAATGGCTACCGGGATTCGGAACAGACTAGATATTGGTGTCAGGATGCGGTATCGGGTGCGTCGAATTATCAGATCAATATCCAATATGAATATTCATCGCCCTTGACTTCCAGCTATTGGTTCACCCACAACGGCAATACCCTCTGGCTGCAATGGACCACCAACGGCGGGCGGGTACAGACGTATGTCTACGACCGGATTAACCGCGCACCGTGGTAAATATGGTGTAAATATTGGGGGCGAAAGGGGGAGCAAAGGGAGCATTAGTTTTGCTCTTTAGCTGAAATTTGTGTAATTTTGCGCTTTAAAGCGATTTGAAATGGCATTGAAATGCGGTATTGTCGGACTCCCTAATGTGGGTAAGTCTACTCTGTTCAACTGTCTGAGCAACGCAAAGGCTCAGTCGGCAAATTTTCCATTTTGCACCATCGAGCCTAATGTAGGCATGATTTCTGTGCCCGATGAGCGGCTTACAAAACTTGTGGAGCTGTGCAATCCGCGTTCGGTAGTGCCCGCCACGGTGGAGATTGTCGACATCGCCGGGCTCGTGAAAGGAGCTTCCAAAGGGGAGGGACTGGGCAATAAATTCCTTGCAAATATCCGGGAGACAGATGCCATCCTGCATGTGCTCCGTTGTTTCGACGACGATAATGTTACCCATGTCGATGGTACGGTGGACCCGGTGCGCGATATGGAGGTAATAAATTATGAACTCCAGCTCAAGGATCTTGAGACCATCGAGGCACGCCTCGCAAAGACTGAAAAAGCAGCAAAAGCCGGGGCCGACAAGAATGCCCGAATGCAGCTCGGAGTACTGGAAAAAATCCGCGCTGCATTGCTGAAGGGAGAGCCGGCGCGTTCGGTAGAGATCGAAGGTGCGGATGAGCGTAAATTCATGCGTGAATTGTTCCTTCTTACGGATAAGCCCGTGCTTTATGTATGCAATGTGGATGATGCGTCGGCCACCACCGGGAATGCCTACACGCGCGCCGTGGAGGAGGCTGCAAAGGCGCAGGGAGCCGGTACGATAATCGTATCCGCGCGCACGGAAAGCGAGATAGCCGAGCTTGAGACTCCCGAAGAGCGTGCTGAATTCCTTGCCGAGATGGGGCTTGAAGAATCGGGAGCCTCCCGACTGATTCGCGCGGCTTACGCCCTGCTCGACCTCCAGACCTATTTCACGGCCGGCTCCGATGAGTGCCGGGCATGGACATTTGTGAGGGGTACTAAAGCTCCAAAGGCCGCCGGCATCATCCATTCTGATTTCGAGAAAGGGTTTATACGGGCGGAAGTGATTAAATACGACGACTTCGTGGCGCTCGGATCCGAGACGGCCGTGCGCGACGCCGGAAAGATGGGGGTAGAGGGTAAGGAATACGTAGTGTGCGACGGCGATATAATGCATTTCCGTTTCAATGTCTGATTTATCCATCCCCTGTTATTGCCTATGAGTTCCCAAGCCCCCCTGATAGAAAAAGTGGATCGCAAACTGATTCTTGCCGAGCTGACACCCGACAAGTTTCTGCGTCGCTCTAACAAGGGGGATAACGACATATATGTTGTGGATGCCCACAGCTCTCCGAACACGATGCGCGAGATAGGGAGATTGCGGGAGATCGCCTTCCGCGATGCCGGCGGTGGCACTGGCAACCCTTCTGATATCGATGAATTCGATACCATGGACGTGCCTTGCCGGCAGATGATAGTCTGGAATCCGGAAGGAGAGGAAATAATCGGCGGATATAGATTTATCCTCGGCGAGGACATAAAACTCCGCGACGGCGTGCCTAATATAGCCACATCGCATATGTTCCGGTTTTCCGACCGGTTTATCACCGATTATCTGCCCTCCACAATTGAGCTGGGCCGTTCGTTCGTGGTGATAGATTACCAGAACACGCGCCAGCGACCCAAGACCATATATGCGCTCGATAATCTGTGGGACGGCCTGGGCGCGCTTACTGTAATTCATCCGCAGATCGAGCATCTCTTCGGAAAGGTGACGATGTATCCTGACTACGACCGTCTTTCCCGCGACCTCATCTTAGGCTTCATGTACCGCCATTTCCCCGACCCGGATAGGCTGGTATGGCCTTTGAACCCCCTTGACACGGCCGCGGCAAGTGCGGAAATCCAGAAAGTGTTCACCGCCGGCGATTACCGGGGCGACTATCGTATCCTCAATAGCGAAGTGCGTAAGCGGGGCACGAAAATACCCCCGCTCGTAAATGCCTATATGTCGCTTTCGCCGACAATGAAGATGTTCGGCACGGCTGTCAACCGTGAATTCGGCGACGTGGAGGAGACAGGAATCTTCTTCCGTATCTCTGAAATCTTCGATGAGAAGAAAGAGCGTCATATCGACACATTCCGCATCGAAGAATCCGGCTATGCCAGACAATTCCGAAAACAATAATCAATCATATAAATTCATGTCAACCAGCGAATCCACAGTAATCACGATTCTCTTCCTCGGAGGGTCGCGCAGAGTGTCGCTTGCCGAATTATTCCGGAGTGGCGGAGAAAGAATGGGCGTGAAAGTACGCTTCGTAAGTTATGAGCTGGATACAGATGTCCCCATCGCGCTGATGGGAAAGGTAATCAAGGGACTCCGCTTTGACGACCCGAAAGTTGTGGACGACATCATGCGTGTGGTAAAGGAACACGACGTAAAGATCATTCTCCCTATAGTGAATGACGCCATGGCTGTGGCAGCCCGTCTGA
Source organism: Bacteroidales bacterium GP1 (assembly GCA_001701105.1). Lineage (GTDB taxonomy): Bacteria > Bacteroidota > Bacteroidia > Bacteroidales > Muribaculaceae > Lepagella. The sequence continues at coordinate 4,603 of DAAI01000002.1, read as the reverse complement.
AGGAACAGCTGGCCGGCGTGTTCGTGCCCGTGCCTGATTATAAGGTTACATCAATGATGTACGACAAGCTGGCCGCCGCCGAAGCATTCTCTAAAGCCGGAATTCCGATTCCGCGTACATATTCCATCATCGACAACGAGATGCCGGCGATAGCCAAGCCCCGGATGGGAGGGTCATCGCGCGGAGTCCATATTTTCCACGAAGTCGACGACCTTATGAACCTCGCCAACCTCAACTCTTATCTCCTGCAGGAATATATCGAGAATGCGCGCGAATTTACCGTCGACTGCTATGTGTCGGCCAAAGGTGAAATCCTGACTGCCGTGCCCCGCGAGCGGCTGGAAGTGATGGGTGGAGAGGTCACGCGCACCGTGACGCAACGAATCCCTTGTATCATCGATATGAGCCATGAAGTGATCCGTAAGTTCGGTTTTACAGGCCCGGTCACGATTCAATATCTTTACGATTCTGCTCGCGACCGCTATCTGCTGATGGAGGTGAACCCACGTCTCGGAGGAGGCGTGATATGCTCGATATATGCCGGCGCGCCGATTACCGATTATATCCTCCGCGAGGCAATGGGCCTTTCAGTGTCGCCCTGTGCCGACTGGACCGACAATGTGCTGATGGCCCGCTATCAGAAAGAGGCGATATTCTATGAACGCTGACCCCGCGATGAGTGAGACGGCAAAGACCAAGGTATTTCTCACCGGAGCCACAGGCACGATGGGGAGGCAGGCCATGGCACGTATTCTCGACCATGCCGATAGCCTTGACCTTTCAGTGCTTGTGCGTGACAGCAAGAAAAATCGACGCTTCATGCGGCAATATGCGGGTAAAGTAAGGGTGATCTACGGCGATTTGCTCGACGAATCCAATGTGGCCGAAGGTGTAGCCGAAGCCGATATCGTGCTGCATGTGGGAGGCATGGTTTCTCCGGCGGCCGACCATCTGCCGGAGCTTACATGGAAGGTGAACACCGGCGCCGCCCGCAATATCGTGAAGGCTGTAAAGGCAAGACCCGATGGCGGAGAGGGGGTGAAAGTGGTATACATCGGCTCCGTAGCTCAACTCGGCAACCGTGCCGTGCCGTATCACTGGGGACGCGCGGGCGACCCGGTATGGGCTGCAAAATTCGATGTCTATGCCCTCTCTAAAATCGAGGCCGAGCGCATCATTGCCGATTCCGGCATCCCCTGGTGGGTGTCTTTGCGTCAGACAGGCATCCTTGCCGACGATCTTCTCTCCAAGGCTTCCGACCCGATTACGTTTCATGTCCCTATCGATGGCGTGCTGGAATGGATCACGGCCGAAGAGTCCGGAAATCTTATGGCCAACATATGCCTCGCCGATCTCCCCGCTTCATTCTGGAACCGCTTCTATAACATCGGGGGTGGAGAGGGTTTCAGGGTCACTAATTTTGAATTCGAGCAGATAATAATGAAAGCCATGTCGTGCCCGGAGCCGACGAAGGTATTCGATGCCAATTGGTTCGCAACACGCAATTTCCACGGACAATGGTACGAAGATTCCGACCTTCTTGAAGATTATCTGCATTTCCGCCGATTCCGGGATATCGGAGAATTTATGGATGCCTTCAAAACGCGCTTGCCGGGCTATTACAGTCTGGCCCGCTTCGTGCCTGCCGCCGTGATCAAATTTGTCATGAAGCAGATTGCTAAAGATAAGAAACTGGGTACACTCTCGTGGGTAAAAGGTTCCGACCCGGCACGCCTGAAGGCTTATTTCGGTGGTTTGGAAGAATGGCAGAAAATCCCCGACTGGAGCAGCCGCGACCTTTCTCACCCTTCTTCGGCTCCGGTGCGTCTCGATCATGGCTACGACGAAACGAAGCCAGAATCAGAGCTTATTCTGGCCGATCTTCAGCAGGCCGCCCGCTTCCGTGGGGGGAGATGTCTGGAAGAAACCTATTCACCCGCTCAGTGGGGAGATCCCGTAGAGTGGGAATGTCATGCCGGCCATCGCTTCAAGGCCTCTCCACGGCTGGTGTTGCTTGGAGGCCACTGGTGCCCGGAATGCTTTGGTCCTGAGGCCGATTACTCCCGGGAGGCTGCGCGGAATCCCTTTTTCGCGCAGATATGGCGTTGAGCAATCATTTAATTCATAAATTGCACTTCCATGAAATATATCCTCATCGCAGGCGAGGCATCCGGCGACCTTCATGCCTCGGCGCTCATTAAAAATATCAAGGAACTCGATCCGGAGGCTCAATTCCGTTTTTTCGGAGGCGACCTTATGGCTCGTGAAGCACGTCGCAACCCCGAGCTTCATTATTCGGCAATGAATGTGATGGGATTCTCGGAAGTGCTCCGCGCATTGCCCCGCTTGCTGAAGAATCTCCGGAAGGCAAGGTTATTGATAAAGGAATGGCGTCCCGACGCGGTGATCCTTGTCGACTATCCGAGCTTCAACCTTAGGGTGGCGAAGTATGCTCATAGTCTGGGAATCCCTACTCACTGGTTCATCTCTCCCAAAGTATGGGCATGGAAGGAGTTCCGGGTAAGGAAAATAAAGAAATCGGTGAGCCGAATGTATTCCATTCTTCCGTTTGAGGAAGATTTCTATTCCAAGCGGGGGTATCATGTTGACTATGTAGGGAATCCCACGGTGGAGGAGATGGAGCAAGCAATGCGGCATCTGCCGCCGAAGAAACATTTCATGGAACGCCAGGGATTGACGGATCCTCGCCCCATCATCGCTCTGCTTCCGGGGTCGCGCCTCGGAGAAATCAGGAATAATCTTCCGCTAATGGTGGCGGCGGCCAAACATTTTCCCGAATTTCAATATGTGGTGGCGGCCGCCCCGGCGGTGCCGGAGAAATTCTATCGGGAAGTGGCGCAGGATCCCGGCTTGAAAGTGGCTTTCGGTTGCACCCCCGCCTTGCTTAAATATTCACAGGCTGCTGTAGTCGTATCCGGCACCGCGACGCTTGAAACAGCCATCATCGGCACTCCCCAGGTGGTGGTGTATCGTGCCAATGGATCACGCTTGTCGTATAATATCATGTCCCGACTATTGAAAGTGAAATATGTTTCTCTTCCGAATCTTATTGTAGGTCACAAGATCATCCCGGAATTATTGCTGCACAATTGCACTGAAGATGCAATAGCGCGCGAATTGTCGCCCCTGCTCCAGCCCTCTCCGCCTCGCACTCATCAGCTCCAAGGCTATCGCGATCTTGCACGTCGCCTCGGATCGACCGTGGCATCGCGCACCGCCGCTGAAATCCTTGTCCGCTCCCTCAGTCACGGATGACCATCCGGAGCGGCCGGACCCTTTCATTATGGGTAGATTCACCTCCAGATGATTTATTTCACGAATAAATCATATACACCATGCCTTCCTCCGACCCGTGACTTTCCGTAATCTTGGTTATTTCGGAAGTAATCCGGGTAACGTGGATTCGGGGAATAATGCATAACTTTGCATCATTATAATAACCCCCCCTACGGATATGAAGAAATCAAGATTTACGATACTATGTGGATTCCTTTACATAGGGAGCTGCATGGCGCAGAATTTACAATCAGCACCCATCATAACACCCGCATCCGATATGGAAGAATTAGTATTGACCAAAGAATGGGATAAGACCTTCCCGAAGAGTGATAAGGTGGATCACTCCAAAGTGACATTTATCAACAGATATGGCATAACATTGGCGGCCGACCTCTATATACCGAAAGGGATATCCGGCCCACGTCCGGCAATAGCCGTCGGCGGCCCTTTCGGAGCAGTGAAAGAACAATCTTCAGGCCTTTATGCGCAGCAGATGGCGGAGCGTGGTTTCATCACGCTTGCTTTCGACCCCTCCTTCACGGGAGAGAGTGGAGGCCACCCCAGATATATGACCTCTCCCGACATCAATACGGAAGATTTCAGCGCCGCAGTCGATTGGCTGAGCACCAATCCGATGGTTAATCCAGAGGCTATCGGAATTATAGGCATATGTGGCTGGGGTGGGATTGCAATCAACGCAGCCGCCGCCGACCCGCGAATCAAGGCCACCGTGGCCTCGACCATGTACGACATGAGTCGAGTAAACGCCAACGGCTATTTTGATGTCGCTGATACTCCCGAGGCACGTAATGAGTTGAGAAAAAATCTCGCGGCTCAGCGCACGGAAGATTTCCGTGCCGGCATTCCAAAGCTTGGGGGAGGCGTCCCTGACATCCTCCCGGACGATGCGCCCCAATTTTTGAAAGATTACCATGCCTATTATAAGACGCCTCGCGGCTATCACCCCCGCTCTCTTAATTCTAACGGCGGCCGCAATGCAACATCTCCAATTCCATGGATCAATTTCCCGCTGATGAGCCGTGCCGGTGAGATTGAGAATGCCGTGATGATTATACACGGTGAAAAAGCCCATTCATTCTACTTCGGCAGTGATGCTTACAAGTCGCTCACCGTGGTGCCCGGAAAGGAGAATAACAAACTTTTCATGGTGATTCCGGGAGCCAGTCACACCGACCTCTACGATCAACTCGACATCATCCCCTTCGATGCCATAGAAACCTTCTTCACCGAATACCTAACAATGTAGCACGACTCGTGCGTCCGGAATCCATATAATTGATTA
>DAAI01000030.1:58796-58948 GCA_001701105.1 Bacteroidales bacterium GP1 | reverse complement strand
ACACGACGCTGGAATTTCAGCGATGTGCCTGTGATGCGGCGCGGAAGCAATTTCCCTTGCTCATTGAGGAATTTCTTTAGAAACTCCGGATCCTTGTAGTCGATATACTTGATTCCGCTTCTCTTGAAACGGCAGTATTTCTTCTTCTTCAC
>DAAI01000030.1:58412-58727 GCA_001701105.1 Bacteroidales bacterium GP1 | reverse complement strand
GGTGGCGGGAGCCTCTGCCGGTTTCTGTGCTGCTTTCTCTGCTCTTACTCTACGACGCTTCTCTGCGTATTCCACTGCATACTTGTCAAGGCGGAATGTAAGGAAGCGGATCACGCGCTCATCGCGACGATAAGCCGTCTCAAGACGCTTTACAATCGTCGGCTCTGCCTCAAACTCGAACAATACATAGAAGCCGGTCGACTTCTTCTGGATCGGATAGGCCAGTTTACGGAGGCCCCAAAGCTCTTCGTTCACGAGCTTCGCATCGTTCTGCTTCAGAACGTCCTTGAATTTCTCTACCGCTTCCTTCATCTG
>DAAI01000030.1:53232-58398 GCA_001701105.1 Bacteroidales bacterium GP1 | reverse complement strand
CGGGAGTTAAAATGAAAACGGTCTCGTAATAATTCATTTCTTATTATTGATTGGTTGTGTTTCGCTACAATTGCGGAAAGTCCCGGAGGGCTCTCCGCAATCGCGTTGCAAAATTAATAATTTTTCTTCAATCTGCCAAATGTTTATCCCTGCGCTGCATGATTTTGCATTATTTCATCATAGCCCGCACTATTTTACGGGGCTAAACCTTTGGCCGGGAATCTTACTCGTTGAAAAGATATTCCTTCACATCCCCGGGCTGGAAGTTCTCGATAAAGGCAACATGCTTGGCTACTTCTGCCTGCCCCATGCGCACGAATATTTCCATCGAGCGACGAAACTCGGCATTGCGGCGAGTATCGTCGAGAAGTAGATACCCCATCACGATATAGCCTCCCATCTCCACGAGCCTGCGCGCCATGAAATCCTGATAAGCAGTGTTGTCGATGCCGTTTACTTTCTCTACGGCCGCAGCATATTGCTGGGTCATATATTCGAGAGTGGCTTTAGTGGCCTGATCCTCCGGCAGACATTCTATGGCCTCCTGCTCTTTAATCCAGTTGAGGTAGGTGCCGGTGGTGACGTGGCGNNACGATACTCGCCGCAATGCCGAGTTTGTGTCGTGCCTTCATAAATCGATGTGATGCGGGCATCGCGATAGATGCGCTCGCAGGCATAGTCTTTCATAAAGCCGGAGCCTCCGTGAATCTGGATGCAGTCGTAAGCATTCTGATTGCAGAATTCTGAAGTCATGCCTTTGGCAAGAGGTGTGAATGCATCGGCCAGACGGCTGTAATATTTAGCCTCTTTCTTCTCATCTACGGTGAGTTTACGCTCCTTGGCGACATCGTCGTAAACCTTATACATGTCTACGAACCTGGCGCAGGCGTAAAGAAGCGCGCGTGATGCATCGAGTTTGGCCTTCATCACGCGTAGTATCTCGGCCACAGCCGGAAATTCTATGATGGCTTTGCCAAATTGCTTCCTATCCTTTGCATAGGATAATGCCTCGCGGTAAGCTATCTCGCTCACGCCGACGCTCTGGGCAGCTATGCCGAGACGGGCACCATTCATAAGAGCCATCACATATTTGATGAGACCCATGCGGCGGCTTCCTACCAATTCTGCAGGTGCATCTTTATAGACAAGCTCGCAAGTCGGGCTCCCTTTGATACCCATCTTATTCTCTATTCGGCGCACCGTCACGCCACCGTTGCGCTTGTCGTAAATAAACATGGAAAGGCCTCGGCCGTCGCGAGTGCCATCTTCCGAGCGCGCGAGCACCAGATGAATGTCGCTATCGCCATTGGTGATAAACCGCTTCACGCCGTTGAGCCTCCATGTGCCGTCGGGCTGTTCCGTGGCCTTCAGCATCACCGATTGCAGATCTGAGCCTGCATCGGGCTCCGTAAGGTCCATCGACATGGTTTCTCCGTTGCATACACGGGGTATGTATTTCTCCTTCTGGGCATCGTCGGCAAACTCGTAGATTGTCTCTGCGCAGTCCTGAAGACCCCATATGTTCTCGAACCCGGTATCGGCACGGCTTACAATATCGGCCGCCATTATATAAGGAGTAATCGGGAAATTGAGGCCCCCGAGCCGGCGGGGCATCGCCATTCCCATAAGGCCTGCTTTTCGGCACGCATCAAGATTGCGTTTTGTGCCGTCGGCATATACCACATGGCCGTTCTCCACACGCGGCCCCTGATGATCCACATCCTCGGCATTGGCCGCGATGGTCTCTCCGCATATCTCGCCTACTATCTCGAGCACCTTGTCGTAACTGTCGAGGGCATCCTCATAATTAAGCGGTGCATAGTCATATTTTTCGGCATCGGCGTAGTCCCGCTCTTTTAGCCTGACTATCTTTTCCATCATCGGATGGGTGAGATAATGCTTCAGCCCCGGATTATCTGTATAAAAATTTGCCATTATGCTTGTTTTAGTCCGATTTATGGAACTCGGTTACTTGGTATTCTTTTTATAATACTTGATCAGTTTCGGCACCACATCCTCCACATTGCCTGTGATTACATAATCGGCAATTGTATTGATAGGAGCGTCCGGATCATTATTGATCGAGATGATGATTGATGAATCTTGCATTCCGGCGATGTGCTGGATCTGGCCGGAGATGCCGCAGGATATATAAAGTTTCGGACGTACCGTCAGGCCTGTCTGGCCAATCTGACGGTCATGGTCAACCCACCCGGCATCAACAGCCGCACGGCTTGCGCCCACTTCGCCTCCGAGCACGTCGGCGAGCTTGAACAACATATCGAAATTTTCTTTCGAGCCTACGCCATAGCCTCCTGCCACAACTACCGGAGCATTCTTAAGATTATTCTTCGATTTCTCCACATGGCGATCGATTACCTCCACCACATAATCCTCCGGCTTGGTATAGTCTTCCGGATTAAGGTCGATCACCTCTCCATGGTAGTTTTCATCGCGAACTTCTTTCTTCATCACGCCTTCGCGTACCGTGGCCATCTGCGGACGGCATTCCGGATTCACGATTGTAGCAACAATATTTCCTCCGAATGCCGGACGAATCTGCAACAATAGGTCTTTGTACTCCTTGCCTGTACGCGCATCCGTATGATCTCCGATCTCAAGCTGCGTACAATCGGCTGTGAGTCCGCTATGGAGCGCCGACGACACCCGCGGACCGAGGTCGCGCCCTATCGAAGTTGCTCCCATGAATGCGATGCGAGGCTGCTTCTCCTTAAAGAGATTGATCAGGAGTGATGCATGCGGAAGCGAAGTGTAGGGATAGAGCTTGTTGCTCTCGAATTTATACACCGTATCCACTCCGTAAGGCAGGATCTGCTTCTCTATATCCTTCAGATTGTCGCCGGCTACCACGGCTTCGAGCTTGATGCCTAACTTGTCGGCCAGTACGCGGCCTTTGGTGAGGAGCTCAAGGCTCACATCGGCCACTTTTCCATCCTCATATTCGCAGTATACGATCAGATTATTCTTTTCCGTGCTCATTTTCTTAGCCTATGGTATGGTTTTCGATAAGTTCTTTCATAAGGCGGTCGAGCTCTTCGTCGGTGTTCTCCACCCGGCGCGCATCCTTGGCCGTGAACACTACATTCTCGATTCCCTTCACTTTTGTAGGGCTACCGGCGAGTCCGCACTGGCTGAGATCTGCTTCCACCGTCGATGCATTCCATTCGCCTATGTTCAGCCATTCGCGGTCGGCAAGCAATTTGGCACGTGTTTCATCACCCGCCACTTCCGAAGGAACAGCAGCATATTTATATTTCTGCAAATTACGCGCATTACGCGGACGGCACTCTGCTGCCGAGCCATTTACGGTCACTACGAGAGGGAGGGGAGCCTTCACGGTCTCCACCCCGCTTTCTATACGCCGAGTCACCGTGGCCTTCCCATCCTTAACGTCGACAATCTCCTCGGCATATGTGACTTGAGGAAGCCCTAATTTTTCAGCCACCTGCGGTCCCACCTGTGCCGTGTCGCCATCGATGGCCTGACGTCCTCCGATGATAAGGTCATAATCGCCGATTTTCTTAACCGCCGTGGCAAGTGCATAGCTTGTGGCCAGAGTATCGGCGCCTGCAAAGGCCCGGTCGGATAGCACTATGCCTCCGTCGGCGCCGCGGTACATTCCTTCGCGCACAATCTCGGCGGCGCGGGCCGGACCCATGGTCAGCAGGGTAACTTTTGTGCCCGGATAGCGCTCTTTCAATCGCAGCGCCTGCTCAAGGGCATTGAGGTCTTCAGGATTGAATATCGCCGGCAAAGCTGCGCGGTTGATGGTTCCATCCTCCTTCATGGCGTCTTTTCCCACATTGCGTGTGTCGGGAACTTGTTTCGCCAATACGATAATGTTCAGACTCATATTATTGTTATTGTAGATATTCATTTGTGTGGCATCTGCATCCGCGCCGCAAAGCTCCGTGAGAAGATATGTCGCTTGCAGATAGTCTTTTATCGCGCATATTGCCCTGCCAAGAATCAGCGTTATGCACACGCACGCATATTCTGTGCAAAGTTACAAAAAAAATCTCAAAATCCGAAATTCTATTCTTCTTCGCTCCTTAAATAGACTCTATTCGGATTAATTTTTCACAATTTAGCCTCCTATAATATGAAAAACTATAATCCGAACCTTTACATTTCAGTGTTCCGACAGCACGGTTATGATGTTCCCTCTTCGTTTTCATCACATAAGGTAAATGGATTCGATAAACAAAAAGTGTCGGAGTTCGCAGCGGAGCCACACCGGAGACGACTGTAGGAACTGACTGCTAAATTATGAGACGAGTTAATCTGAACATCCTTTTTTACCTTAAAAACAGACCCTAATCCTATCATAACAAGAAAGCCGCGCAAGTAATTTCAAAAAATAATAATTCCGGCTTAATACAGAATGCATTGAACCGGAATTATATGGTTTTGATAAAGCCTGAATACTTATTATTTCTTCACCGGGTCACAGCTAAGTCCGACACCAAGTTTCTTGAATATCTTATGATCAACCTCCCCGAGCATTACTGTGGAATGTACCTGACATCCCCTCAGCTTCGGGAGTTGCTCAAGAGCAAGCCGGCATTGCTCATCGTGTGTACTTAGCACTGACAAGGCTACAAGTACTTCATCCGTATGCAGCCTCGGGTTATGTCCTTTCAGATAATTGAGCTTCGTGTATTGTATCGGCTCAATCATATGCTGCGGAATGAGTTTCAGATCATGGTCGATTCCGGCGAGATATTTTATAGCATTCAGGATCAGCGCTGCGCTCGGGCCGAGAAGCTCGCTTGAGCCGGCCGTGATTATTGTGCCGTCGGCAAGTTCTATGGCCGAAGCCGGAAGGAGGGTTTGCTCCGCACGCTCCCGCGCAGCCACTACAGGCTTGCGATAGCTCGTATCAATTTTGGCCTGCTTGAAGAGCAACGCAATTTTTGATACCTCGCTTTCATTGCCTACTCCTACAGCCATTCGGTTGAGGGCATTGAAATACCGGAGGATTATCTCATTCTTGGATGCTTCGCAACACACCTCATCATCATCAATGCAGAATCCTACCATATTAACCCCCATATCAGTAGGCGATTTATAGGGATTTGTGCCATAAATCCCTTCAAACAAAGCATTCAGCACCGGGAAAATCTCAATGTCGCGGTTGTAATT
>DAAI01000030.1:24159-53201 GCA_001701105.1 Bacteroidales bacterium GP1 | reverse complement strand
AGATGGAACGGATCAATCATGTTCACATCATTAAGATCAGCGGTTGCGGCTTCATAAGCGATGTTGACCGGATGCTTGAGCGGAAGACTCCAAACGGGGAAGGTCTCGAATTTAGCATAACCGGCCTGCACTCCACGCTTATGCTCATTATAAAGCTGACTCAGGCATACGGCCATTTTGCCACTCCCGGGGCCCGGAGCCGTCACTATCACCAGTGGGCGTGATGTCTTGATATAATCATTCTTACCGAAACCCTCGTCGGAATCTATCAGCGCTACGTTCGTAGGATATCCCTCTATGGTGTAATGGCAATATGTAGTGATTCCCTTACGATGTAACCTCTTTCTGAAAGCATCGGCACTCCCCTGCCCGTTGTAATGGGTAATCACCACCGATCCTACCATAAATCCGCGCTTGATAAACTCCTCTCGCAGCCGGAGTACATCCTCGTCATAAGTGATACCCAAGTCGTTACGGATTTTATTCTTCTCGATATCACGAGCCGAGATCACGATCACTATCTCTGCATGATCGCTTAGCTGGCTGAGCATCCGCAATTTGCTGTCGGGCTGAAAACCGGGCAACACCCTGCTCGCATGATAATCGTCGAAGAGCTTCCCTCCGAGCTCAAGATAGAGCTTATTGCCGAACTGAGCTATCCGCTCCTTGATATGCTCACTCTGAATTTTTAGATATTTGTCGTTGTCGAATCCTGTTTTCATGCCTACAAAATTACTAATTATTTCAGACTTTCTTTCTGTTTTTGATAAGAAATTAGTAATTTTGCATCAGAAGTAGTTGAAAAATATTTTTATATACTTTCACCATCCGAGCATGAAAACGAGAATTATACAATATAGCGTGGGCGCCGTGCTATGCCTTTTTCTTATTGCCGGCATAGGCTTGAATGCGACTGCGCAAAAACGGAAGAAAGCGGCCGGCCCTTCCCTCGAGGAGCTGATGGCCAAGGCTAATCAGGCCATGCTTAGTTATGATTTTGATGAAGCCATGTCTTTATTTTCGCAGGCTAAGAAAAAGGCACCTGCGGCCGATCGGGATCTACACGAAGATATAGAGACCGGACTTCAGCGGGCTTCGATGGGGAGCAATTTTCTGGACCGCGTAGAAAAAATCACTATCCTCGACAGCATAGCCGTGCCAAAATCAAGATTCTTCAAGTCGTACCTGATTCCCCCTTCCTCCGGCTCTCTGAATGCAATTGATGCAAATGGCGTAGCCGACGCTGATTATGCTTTTCTTAATGAGAATGGCGATTATAAGATCTGGGCTGCTCCCGATTCTTTGGGAATCCTCCGCCTTTTGGAAGCCAACCGCCTTACCGACGGCTCCTGGAGCTTCGCCGACACAATCCCCGACCTCGGTGACGGCGACGCCGCTTATCCGTTCATGATGCCCGACGGAGTTACTTTATATTATGCCGATAATGGCCCGGAGTCGCTGGGCGGATACGACATCATGGTGGCAACGCGCGATGCTTCCGACGGCTCTTTCCTGCAGCCTCAGAATCTCGGAATGCCATATAATTCTCCTTTCGACGATTATCTCCTTGCCATTGATGAGCTGAACGGAGTAGGCTGGTGGGCTACGGATCGAAACCGGCTCGGCGATTTCCTGACGATATATCTATATAAGGTGAACGACCTTAGGACCAATCACGACCCCGACCGTGATGATATTGCCGACCTTGCACGAATCCACGACTGGAAATCAACGCAGGAGCCGGATGAGGATTACTCCGAACTGCTTGCCTCTGTCAAGGCTATTAATCCTAATATAAAAGCGAAGAAAAATGAATTTATCCTGCCGATGGACGGAGGAAAGACATATACGTCTTATTCCGATTTTCGTAACCGCAATGCAGCATCAATGATGCGGAGCTATCTTGCGGAGGAAGCAAAATTCCGGAAGAATGAAAAGCAATTGGAGCAACTGCGCCGGGAATACCGTGATACTCCTTCTCCACAGCTAAGGGCCACCATCTCGCAATTTGAAGCGGATGTTGAGAAGCAGCGGGCATCGCTTCGCGCAAAACTGTCGGATGTTTATAAAGCTGAACGATTTCAGAAATGATTTCATTTACAATAGCACTCGTTATTCTTGTGGTCGGCTATTTTACGTATGGCCTCTTTGTGTCTAAAGTGTTCGGGCAAGACCCCAAGATTGAGACCCCGGTCCATAGGCTGGCTGATGGCGTGGATTATGTAGAATTGCCCACATGGAAAATATTCCTTATCCAATTCCTTAATATCGCCGGTCTGGGCCCTATATTCGGAGCCATCATGGGCGTGATGTTCGGGCCATCGGCATTCTTATGGATCGTATTCGGCACAATCTTCGCCGGAGCCGTGCATGATTACCTTTCAGGAATGCTCTCGCTCCGAAAAGACGGTGCGTCGTTACCGGAGCTCGTGGGCTCGCAATTAGGTAATGGCATTAAGACTGTGATGCGGGTTTTTACCCTGCTGCTTATGATTCTTGTAGGCGCAGTGTTCGTTTACAATCCTGCCGATCTTCTGGCCATGCTTACGCCCGACAGTCTTGACAAGATGTTCTGGATCGTGGTGATATTCGCATATTACATGGTAGCCACACTTCTTCCCATAGATAAACTGATAGGCAAACTCTATCCGATATTCGGCTTTGCCTTGCTTTTCATGGCCGTTGGAATCCTTATTGCCCTCTATGTCCATTGGGGCCAGATGCCGGAAATCTGGAACGAATTTTATAACCACAAGGAGAATCCGGAAGCCAATCCGATCTTTCCGATGATGTTCGTATCGATAGCCTGCGGAGCGATTTCCGGATTTCATGCCACTCAAAGCCCTATGATGGCTCGATGCCTGAAGAATGAGAAGCACGGAAGACCCGTGTTCTATGGAGCGATGGTAACGGAAGGAGTTGTTGCTCTGATTTGGGCAGCCGCAGCCATATCCTTTACCGGCGGNNNNGGTCTGCAGAAATTTCTCGGCTCAGGCACTCCCGCCATTCTTGTGAACGATGTTTCCACCGGCTGGCTCGGCACATTCGGCGGTATCCTTGCAATCCTCGGGGTTATCGCAGCTCCTATCACTTCAGGAGATACGGCTCTCCGCTCCGCGCGCCTGATTGCTGCTGATTTCCTCGGAATAAAGCAGAAAAAGATAATCAAGCGGTTGGCTGTATCCCTCCCGATATTTGTTCTTGCATTCCTTGTAATGCTTATGCCTTATGAAGTGCTCTGGAGATATTTCGCTTGGTGCAATCAGGTGCTGGCGGTATTTACCCTCTGGACTCTTACAGTCTATCTTGCACGGCAGAAACGGCTGTTCGTCATCACTCTGATTCCTGCCATGTTTATGACAGCGGTTACTGTGACGTATATAATGTTTGCACAGGAAGGCATAGGGACGCTGACCGATATGTTGTTCGGCATTAAGATTGCCTACGAATGGGCTGTGGGGATCGGTCTTGGAGTCACCGCACTGTTCACATTCATGTTCGGACGCTATCTGCGGAATCTGCGCCGTCAGGATCTCACGCTTGCAGTTTAGCCGATATGCCACGGATTTCTATTCCAGATCTTACTGCATTGCTCCCCGAATCAGGGCAATACAATCTTCATTCCCACACTCAATATTGCGATGGCCATGCCACTATAAAGGAGATGGCTAAAGCCGCATGTGAATCGGGAATGACTCTCTGGGGAATAACTCCGCATTCACCCATTCCCGTGAAAAGCGGAGCCAATATGGCTGAAGAAAGCGTAATGGCATATCTCCGGGAAGCCAACGACACCGCTGATATGTATGCCCCGGCCATGAACGTGCTTACCGGTATGGAAATTGATTATCTGGGTTCTGATTTCGGTGCGCATATTGATTATTTCCAACGCCTTGATTTGGATTATACAATAGGCTCCGTACATTTCGTCCCTAATCAGGATAGTATTTACCTTGATTGTGATGGCAGTGAGACCCGCTTTAAGGAATATCTTCGCGACGGATATTCGGGCGATCTGCGTTATGTGGTTGAGAAGTACTTCGAGCAGGTCATTACGATGATCGAGCGTGGAGGATTCGAGATATTGGGGCATTTCGACAAGATAGCCGGCAACGCCACAGCCGTGGAACCCGAATTGGAATCCCACGGCTGGTATATTTCATTGATAGATGATGTTATCTCCTATGCCGCCGGTGCGAAAGTCATTTTAGAGATTAATACAAAGGCCTTGCACGACCGCAAGAGATTTTATCCTAACCAAAGATGGTGGTCGAAAATCATGAATGCCGGGTTGCCTATTGTAGTAAATTCTGATGCCCATTGGCCCGAAAAAGTAAATCTCGGCCGTCCGGAAGCCTTAAAGATGCTCAGGCATCTTTAATACATCCTCTATTTTATCAATACCTTTTCAGCTTTTCCCCCTGCATTCACCACATAAATTCCTCTCTCCAGAGGAATGAAAGCCGAGGAATGAGCCATACCGGCATGTACGCATTTACCGTCCATAGAATAGATTGATAAAGCCATATTGCCTTCACCACACACTATGATGCCTCCGGGGGTGACAATAATCCTGGCGGCATCGGCATATTTTGATTTGATTCCCGATTCCTCTTCTTGAATCCGTATATTATCGAGCGCGATATTCCATTTTTCGCCGTTTGCTCCAAGCGGAGAAGCGATGTCGAATGCTATCTGAATATACTTAGAGTCCTTATAATCCGATAAATCAAGCGTCTGTTCTGTCCATTCAGAAGCTGGAGTATCAAGAAGCCTTATTTCCTTAGCAATGGAAAATTCATCGCCATCAGAGGCAATCGCAACATTCAACTCTGCGGCTTCCCCGTGACAATAGAATTTCAGTTCAGGATGCTGAGTGTCGGTTAATGCAATCTTGGTGGAGAAAAACCCAAAGGTTGCCCCCTTGGACTTAGGCTCAATGTAAAAGAAACCATTGTCGCTGTCTTGCGAATTAAGATATTCGGCACCGGCCGATGTATGAATCTTCACTTGATTATCGCGCTTGCAGCCATATGTCACATTTCCTTCCGATGCCGGATTGATGGCCCATACTTGCATCTGCTTTCCATTGGCAAAACTCTCTACGAACGGCAGTTCCGAAGGTTGACCCACTACAACTATGGCAGAATTTACCGGCAATGAGTACCACGTCTCATCGACTCCGGCCGTGATTTGATAGGCCACGAAGTCTTGCCCTTCTATATTGGCGTAATCAAAAGTATAGGATGTTGAGGTTGTTGTGGCGATGGCCGGATCATAGAACGATCCGAAAGCATCAAAAATGTAGTATGTCAGGTTAGCTGTATCTACGTGGCCCCCGCTCTCCCCTACGCTTCCTACTGCATCCCAGCTTACCGTAACAGTTTTATAATCGTCAGAAAGAGATATCACCACATTTTCAGGGGCTTTAGGATTGTCGTTGGTCTTGGCTACCGCCATAAAAGGTATCCCTAAAATAGCCGTGAGGCTAATAGCAAGTAATGTTTTAGTCATCGATGTCTTGAATTTATTTGAATTTGATTGACAAAGCTAATAAAAATCCATTATATTTGCAAACATTACCATGTCATGCACTAATCCGGCAATTACCGGCGTTATAAATCTATACCCTTAATTGACGACAATAACTAATTCAACCTAATATCATATGAGAATATACCCTCTGTTCCTGATCACAGCATTAGGATTATTTACACTACCGGTTTCGGCAAATTCCTGGGACAAGACACCACATGGCCTGAAAGCTAATCTTGATTCGGTGGATGTGGAGCTGATGTTTTATACGCCCCGGTCGGTGCGCGTTATCAAGACACCCTCAGGAAAGACACTGACGGATAAGAGTCTGTCAATAATAGCGGAACCCGCACAAATGCCTCTCACTTATTCCGGGAAAGGAAGCGTCATTCAGGTAAAGAGCCACGACATTATAGCCTCCCTCAATACAAAGACCGGAGAAGTGAAATTTACTTCCGCCAAGGGGAAGCAGCTCTTGAGTGAGAAAGGAAACGCTAAATTCCGCCCTGTGGATGATGCCGGCACCCCGGCGCTCGCAGTGCGCCAGGATTTCATCCTTGATAAAGGGGAATCTATATATGGGCTGGGAAATCTTGAGACAGGGAACCTATCGATGCGTGGTCTCAACCGCAAGCTGATGCCGGGGAATGTAGAGGACGGTATTCCTGTGATGCAATCTGTGAAAGGCTACGGACTTATATGGGATAATTATTCTCCCACCCTCTTTAATGACAATGTCGACTGTACGACTTTCGAATCCGAAGTGGGAGAAGGCGTGGATTATTATTTCACCTACGGTGATAACGCCGACGGAGTGATAGCAGGAATCAGGCAGCTGTCAGGACAAGTGCCCATGTTCCCGCTATGGACTTACGGTTACTGGCAAAGCAGGGAAAGATATAAGAGTCAGCAGGAGATTCTCGATGTAGTCCGGAAGCATCGTGAACTTGGCATTCCTCTCGATGGCATTATCCAGGACTGGCAATATTGGGGCAATAATTATCTATGGAACGCCATGGAGTTCATGAGCCCCGATTTTCAGAACCCGAAAGCAATGATAGATGAGATTCATGATAAGAATGCCCATGCCATAATATCGATATGGTCATCGTTCGGCCCGCAGACAAAGCCTTACCGTGAATTGGATGAAAAGGGATTATTGTTTGATTTTCACACATGGCCCCAGTCGGGCATCAGCCACATCTGGCCTCCACGTATGGATTATCCATCGGGAGTGAGGGTATATGATGCTTACTCTCCCGAGGCGCGCGATATTTATTGGAAGCACCTTACACGTCTGCACGACCTCAAGCTCGATGGATGGTGGATGGACTCTACCGAGCCCGACCACCACGATGTGAAGCCCGAAGATTTCGACACTCCCACTCATCTCGGTTCTTTCCGAAAGGTAAGAAATGCTTATCCTTTAATGACCGTGGGAGGCGTACATGACCATCAGAGAGCCGCAGATGATTCAAAACGAGTATTTATCCTCACCCGCTCAGGCTATACCGGACAGCAACGTTATGGCTGCAACGTATGGACCGGAGATGTAACCTCCACATGGGACAATCTGCGACGGCAAGTCCCTGCTGCCCTCAATTTCTCATTGACCGGCAATCCCAATGTCAATTCCGATATTGGTGGTTTCTTCTGCGGCGATTATAACAAGACCTATGCCGATAACACAGCCACCCGCAATCCTGCTTATCAGGAATTATATGTGCGCTGGATGCAGTTCGGACTTTTCACCCCCATGATGCGCTCCCACGGCACGGATGCCTATCGTGAAATTTATTATTTCGGAGAGGAAGGTGAGCCAGTGTATGACGCAATCGCCGATGCTATCCGGCTACGGTATCGCCTACTTCCCTACATTTATTCGACTTCATGGAATGTGACAGCCAACAATGGCAGCTTCATGCGTGCGCTAATGATGGATTTTCCTAACGACCGTAACACCCTCAATCGAGGTGACCAATTTATGTTCGGACGTGAATTGATGGCAGCCCCTATCCTTGAAGCAAAATACACTCAGGAGAAAAAATCGGATAAGGATGAGAACAGCGGATGGAATGCAACGACAGCCTCCAATACCACTTCCGATGCTGTCGATTTCCTTGCTCTCAAGGATGCGGAAGTATATCTTCCTGCCGGCACCAAATGGTATGATTTCAATACAAACGCACCGATAGCCGGAGGAAAGACCATTACAATTCCTTCCGACATTTCCACTATTCCTTTATATGTAAAGGCCGGGAGTATTGTCCCGCTCGGCCCCGATGTACAATACGCTACTGAAAAGCCGTGGGATAATCTTGAGATTCGAGTATATCCGGGAGCCAATGGAGAGTTTGTGCTCTATGAGGATGAGTTCGATAATTACAATTATGAGAAAGGGCTATTCTCCACTATCCGCTTTAATTGGAACGACAGCAATAAAACCCTTACGATAGCCGGCCGCGAGGGAGAATTTCCGGGTATGCTAAAGTCGCGCAAATTTAACATAATGCTTTGTGACGGCAATGCAAATCCCACTCCCGTGAGTGTTGATTACAACGGCAATAAAACGACCGTTACATTGAAATAATTCCCGGATAAAAATTCCAACGGGGTATGTCGGGCAATTGCCCGGCCTACCCCGTTAAATTCTGATAGATTACTGTTATTCCTGTTCCGACGATTGGGCCACTTTCGGAAGAGTGAAATGCAAGAATGCCCATCCGAGAACCCCGGCCAGCAATGAACCGATGAGGATTCCGAGTTTTGCATTATTCAACATTGTGGAGTGATATGGATCGCCCATGTCGAAACTAAGATTGGCAATGAATAGCGATACTGTAAATCCGATGCCTCCGAGGATTGATATGGATGCCAGTCGACCCCAGTTCCCCCCTTCGGGCATGGGTGCCAATTTCAGTTTTATGGTGGCCCAGGAGAAGAGGAATATGCCGAGGAACTTACCGCATACCAACGCTACGATAATGGCGAGACTGATTCCTTGGAACACCTGCCCTATCTCCAGATCACCGAAATAGATGCCGGCATTGGCAAAGGCAAAGAGCGGAACAATGATATAGTTCACTAAAGGATGAAGAGTATCCTCCATGTCCTGAAGTGGAGAAATCACTTTATCGGAGGCCGACTCTATCTCTTTGAGCCAGTTCATCTGATCTTTGTCGAGGATGGTGCGTGTATTCAACGTCTCGTCGTTCTCGCTCGCAAAATATCCGATATTTTTACGGATTGTCTTCACATATTTCTTAGGAGCAAACACAGGCTTCGCCGGAATGGTAAATGCCACCAATACACCGGCAATGGTAGGATGAATTCCCGCATTAAGGAAGAAGAACCAGACCAGGGTGCCGAAAAATGCATAGAATATCTTACTCTGCATTCCCAGACGCGCCCCGATGAGCAAGATGGCAAAGCACCCTAACGCCCATAACAGCAACATCCAATTAATCGAAGTGCTGTAGAAGATGGCGATTACAAGGATACCCCCGATGTCGTCGACCACAGCGAGAGTGGTAAGGAAAACTTTCAATCCAATTGGCACGCGGTTGCCCAGCAATGCCAGGACACCAAGCGAAAAGGCAATATCCGTGGCCATGGGAATGGCTGCCCCGATGGTATAATCAGTACCACGGGCAAAAAGCCAATAAATCAGTACGGGAACACCCATACCTCCCACAGCGGCTATTATTGGCAGGAGGGCGTTCCGGAAGTTCGAGAGCTCGCCGACAAGCACCTCGCGCTTTATCTCAAGGCCGACTGAAAAAAAGAACAAGGCCATAAGAGCGTCGTTGATGAATTGCATCACGCTCATTGGATGGCCGTTGTGGCTGAACAGATTGAAGCCTCCTACCTGAAGGGCTATTTCGTGAGTCCAGAGCGAATTGTAAAGATCCCGCGTGAACGGAAGATTCACTACGAGCAAAGCCAATGCAGTAGCCGCCATAAGCACGGTTCCTCCATTGGCATAATTTTTCAGCGTCTTTCGCGCTGTGAACATCACATTACTCATGCCGGATTCGGATCATAACGGTCATCAAGAAGAGCAAACAATTGTTCGGAGGCTGTGGCCGTCTTTACTTTCTCTATCTTGTCGGTAACGGTTCCGTCATTATTTGTTACGAAGGTGGTGCGGAGTACACCCATATATTCTTTGCCCGCCATTTTCTTTTTGCCCCAGACTCCGGCGATGTTGCAGAGGGTGAGGTCTGTATCGGCTACAAGCGGAAATGGCAATTCATTCTTGTCGGCGAATTTCTGGTGACTCGCCTCGGAATCCTTGCTCACTCCTATTATCTGATAGCCCATCTTCCGGAATGTATCATAATTATCCCGGAAACTCTTGGCTTCCATTGTACAGCCCGGTGTATTGTCTTTGGGGTAAAAATAAATGATGAAGCGCATACCCGGATAGTCCGACAGCTTCACTTCTTTTCCTTCGGCATCTTTGCCGAGAAGATCCGGAAATTTATCTCCTATATTCATAGCAACAGGTATTTGATATTCAGATATAGATTCACCGCCGATTAACGACGATGTTGGATACATGGATAGCGGCCGTAGAACCGCCATCCTTTCTATATAGATACGTTTCCGGCAGTCGGATTGTTCACCGGAACCGCTTCACGCTCGATCGTCAATCGAGTTTCAGCACCGCAAGGAATGCTTTCTGCGGCACTTCCACCGTGCCTATCTTCTTCATCCGCTTTTTACCCGCCTTCTGCTTTTCCAGAAGTTTGCGCTTGCGGGTAATGTCGCCGCCATAACACTTTGCCGTCACATCCTTGCGTACGGCTTTTACCGTCTCTCGCGCTATGATCTTTGCGCCTATGGCCGCCTGAATCGCTATATCAAACTGCTGGCGTGGTATTAGCTCTTTCAGCTTTTCGCACATCCGGCGTCCAAATTTTACGGAATTGGCTTCGTGGGTAAGAGTCGATAGGGCATCAACGCTCTCGCCATTAAGAAGGATATCGAGTTTCACCAGTTTCGATTCCCTATAGCCGTTGAGATGATAGTCAAAACTGGCGTAGCCTTTGGAAATGGATTTCAATTTATCATAGAAATCAATCACTATCTCGCCAAGAGGCATATCAAATGTCAGCTCCATACGGTTGCCGGAGATATATTCCTGCTTTACGAGCTCTCCGCGTTTCGACAGGCACAATGTCATAATCGGCCCTATATAATCGGCCTGCGTTATGATTGTGGCGCGGATATATGGCTCTTCGATATAGTCGATAAGGGTTGCTTCCGGAAGGCCCGAAGGATTATGGACTTCCGTAACATTTCCCTTCTTGTCATGCACAAGGTAGGATACATTCGGCACTGTGGTGATGACATCCATGTCGAACTCACGTCCGAGCCTTTCCTGCACTATCTCCATATGCAGCAATCCGAGGAATCCGCAGCGGAATCCGAATCCTAACGCCGCCGACGATTCCGGCTGGAAGGTGAGCGATGCGTCATTGAGCTGCAGTTTTTCAAGCGAGGCCCGCAGATTCTCGAAATCTTCAGTATCTATCGGATAGACGCCGGCAAATACCATCGGCTTCACTTCCTGAAATCCCTCGATGGCTTTGTCGCACGGACGATTTACCTGGGTAATCGTATCTCCCACCTTCACTTCTTTTGAAGTCTTGATACCGGAGATTATATAACCCACATTACCCGCCGATATTTCAGGCTTAGGAAGCATGTCAAGTTTCAACACGCCCACCTCGTCAGCATGATATTCCTTTCCGGTGGAAACGAATTTCACAAAATCATCCTTTGCAATCCTTCCATTTACAATCTTGAAATAGGCAATGATACCACGGAAAGGATTGAATACCGAATCGAAAATCAATGCCTGCAGTGGCGCATCGGGATCCCCTTTCGGAGCGGGAACGCGCTCCACTATGGCCTTCAGAATCTCATCCACGCCCATTCCGGTCTTTCCGCTGGCGCGGATTATATCGCCGCGGTCGCATCCGAGAAGATCCACGATCTGATCCTCCACTTCATCCGGCTTCGCGCTGTCGAGGTCGCATTTATTTATCACCGGAATTATCTCCAGATCATTATCTATGGCCATATATAGATTAGATATGGTTTGAGCCTGAATTCCTTGCGAAGCATCTACTATCAGCAGCGCGCCTTCGCAGGCAGCTATCGAACGCGACACCTCATAAGAGAAGTCGACGTGCCCCGGAGTGTCAATAAGGTTGAGATAATAATTCTCGCCATTATAATTATAATCCATCTGGATGGCGTGGCTCTTTATGGTGATTCCGCGTTCGCGTTCAAGATCCATATCATCAAGCACTTGTGCCTCCATATCTTTGGCATCGACGGTCTTGGTACGCTCAAGCAGTCGGTCGGCAAGCGTCGACTTGCCGTGGTCGATATGAGCTATGATGCAAAAATTCCTTATATTTTTCAATTTTCAATTCTTTGATTTGCAGAGGCGTCCCCCGCAAGGAGGGCGCCTCTTATTCCGTTCAGTTAACTTCTTGCCCGAAGGTTATTTCGCGCCCATAGGGCACATTGGCTTGATCTGCTTGAAGAAGTCATTTCCCTTGTTATCAACAAGGATGAAGGCCGGGAAATCCTCGACTTCTATCTTCCAGATAGCTTCCATGCCGAGTTCGGGATATTCAAGTAACTCTACATTCTTGATAGAGTTCTTGGCAAGAATCGCAGCCGGGCCGCCTATCGAACCGAGGTAGAATCCTCCATGCTTCTTGCATGCATCCGTCACCTGCTGGCTGCGATTGCCTTTTGCTATCATCACCATTGAGCCACCGGCAGCCTGGAATTGATCCACATACGAGTCCATGCGTCCTGCCGTGGTCGGTCCGAATGAGCCGGAAGGAAGCCCCTCCGGTTTCTTTGCCGGCCCGGCATAATAGATGGGATGATCCTTAAGGTACTGCGGCATCGGCTCCCCTGCATCAAGGCGTTCCTTTATTTTAGCATGTGCTATATCACGCCCTACTATGATAGTGCCCTTAAGACTCAGGCGTGTGGATACGGGATATTTGTCAAGTGTCTCGAGAATCTTATCCATCGGCTGATCGAGATCGACTTTTATCACTTCTCCCTCGCCGGCTTCGCGAAGTTCAACCGGTATTAATTCGCCGGGGAATTCATCGAGCTTCTCTACCCAGAGGCCATCGCGGTTGATCTTAGCCTTTACATTACGGTCGGCAGAGCAGCTTACACCCATTCCCACCGGGCAACTTGCGCCATGACGCGGCATACGGATCACACGGATGTCGTGGGCAAAATATTTACCACCGAATTGTGCGCCGAGACCAATGCAATGTGCAGCCTCAAGAAGTTCTTTCTCAAGTTCTACATCGCGGAACGCATGGCCATACTCATTTCCTTGGGTCGGGAGATTGTCATAATATTTCACGGATGCTTTCTTCACAATCTCCCGGCTCAGATTGAAATCNNCTGCCGACCGTAATGTAAAGGCTAACCGCCGATCACGAATGCAATGTGATAGGGTGGACAAGCGGCTGTTCCGAGAGTCTTCATCTTTTCTATCAAGAACGGCACGAGGGTTTTCTTATTGAGGATCGCCTTTGTCTCTTGATATAGATAGGTTTTATTGGCAGAGCCGCCACCTTTGGCAACAAACAGGAACTCATATTCCGAACCTTCTGTGGCATGGATTTCAATCTGAGCCGGGAGATTGCAACCAGTGTTCACTTCATCATACATGGTGAGCGGAGCATTCTGCGAATAGCGGAGATTGTTCTCGGTATATGTCTTATAGATTCCGAGAGATATTTTCTCCTCATCATTGCATCCGGTCCATACGTGCTGACCTTTATAACCGGCGCAGATCGACGTGCCGGTATCCTGACAGAATGGGAGCACACCCTTTGCGGCCACTTCCGCATTACGGAGCATTGTCAGAGCCACAAATTTATCATTTTCCGATGCCTCCGGATCGTGAAGAATCTTTGCCACCATCTCGTTGTGCTCTCTGCGGAGCAGGAACGAGCAATCGCGGCTTGCTTCATTTGCCAATATCGTTAGGGCCTCCGGGTCAACTACAAGAATCTCGTGGCCGTTCCAGTTCTCTACGCGAACATGATCTTTGGTCACGAGGCGATATTCCGTAGTGTCGGGACCCAGAGGAAACATCTCCTGATAATGAAATGGTTTTGTTGCCATGGTATATTGTTTTTGAATAATTTATATTATCTTTTTCCTAAGGGGCGATGTGCCATCGCTTTCTGCTATGCAAAATTACAACATTTGCCCGACATTACAAATTCCCTCATTATATTTCACTAATTTAACCGCTACTGATCCATTGCCGTGGCATTCTTCAGGATTACTTTCCCTCCCCCGATCAGCATATCATTCCCTACAGGGATAATAAATTAAATTAGGAGGACGTTATATTATTGAATCTATTAACATTTTATAACTATTCATTACCGAATAACCAAACACCATCTCCATGAAAGGCATAGTTCTTGCAGGAGGGTCGGGCACCCGCCTATATCCCATCACCAAGGGCGTGAGCAAGCAGATGCTCCCGGTCTACGACAAACCCATGATTTACTACCCGATTTCCACGCTTATGATGGCCGGAATCCGGGAAATACTTATCATATCGACTCCTCACGATCTGCCGGGCTTCAAACGTCTTCTCGGAGATGGCAGCGATTATGGCGTGAAGTTCGAGTATGCCGAGCAGCCGAGTCCCGATGGTCTTGCTCAGGCTTTCATCATTGGCCGGGAGTTCATTGGCAATGATTCAGCCTGCCTGGTACTGGGCGATAATATTTTCCACGGCGCCGGATTCAGCGAGATTCTCAGGGATGCGGTCAATAGCGTCGAGAACGAAAATAAAGCTACCGTGTTCGGCTATTGGGTGGATGATCCTGAGAGATATGGAGTGGCGGAGTTCGACAAGAATGGAAACTGCCTTTCCATTGAGGAGAAGCCCTCAAATCCAAAATCCAACTATGCAGTGGTAGGACTTTACTTCTATCCTAACCGGGTGGTGGATGTGGCGGCCAATATCAAGCCGTCGGCTCGTGGTGAATTGGAGATAACTACAGTAAATCAAGTATTTCTTGCCGATGGCGACCTAAAGGTCAAGACCCTCCCGCGTGGATTCGCATGGCTCGATACAGGCACCCACGATTCTCTTGCCGAGGCTTCCATATATGTCGAAGTGCTGGAGAAGAGGCAAGGCCTGAAGATCGCCTGTCTCGAAGGAATAGCATATCGTCATGGCTGGATCTCTCGCGAGAGAATGAAAGAGATAGCCACTCCGATGCTGAAGAATCAATATGGCCGTTATCTTATGAAAGTGATCGACGAGCTTGACCGTAATAAATGATATGCCGAAATCATAAAGAGATGAACGTTATTAATACACCAATAGAGGGCTTAATCATACTCGAACCCAGGATTTTCCGCGACGACCGTGGATATTTCTTCGAAAGCTACAATAAAAAGGTATTTGATGCGGAAGTAATGCCCGTAGACTTCGTGCAGGATAATGAATCTTGTTCAACATATGGCGTGATGCGGGGATTGCATTTCCAAAGGCCTCCTCATACCCAGGCTAAACTCGTGAGATGTGTGCGCGGGCGCGTGCTTGATGTGGCTGTAGACATTCGTAAGGGATCCCCCACTTTCGGCCGCCATGTAGCCGTTGAGCTGTCGGAAGAAAACCACCGCCAGTTCTTCATCTCCCACGGCTTCGCTCATGGATTTGCCGTGCTGTCGGACACGGCCGTGTTCCAATATAAATGCGATAATTATTATTGTCCTGAGGCCGACGGAGGCATCTCTATTCAGGATGATTCTCTCGGCATCGACTGGCAGATTAACCCGGCTGAAGCAATCCTCTCGTCGAAAGACCTCCGACATCCGCTGCTCAAGGATTTCGACACACCTTTCACATTCTGAAGTCACATATATTCATATAGAGATACAAGCAACACCTTATAATCATCAGGGGAGATCCGCACATGTCTCCCCTGATGGGTTTCATCACCACCATGATAGCGGAGGGGAACCAGCGATCCGTTGGCACTAACCTTCATCTCCGTTACGCTCTTGATGCCGATCCGTCTTCCTGTCCATTTCTTACCCGCATTGGCGATTTTATTAGGATCGACCCTCTTACCGGTTTGCGCAAAACCATCTTCCCCTAATTCCTGCCTCGCTCCGGAAGCATCTGCGGCATCTTCAAAATCTATAACCAGTCCTGTTCCTGCGATAAGATATTTCATCGACTCAAGCCGGATTATGGTGCCACCCGTTTCGGGCCACTTGCTACCATCGCGACTCCGTGAATCCCATGGAAGCGTGAAATAATGACGCGCCCGGATTTTCAGTCCGTCCTTCATAATTACCCTTTCAGTGGAATCAGCATCAAAATAAAGGCCATTCATGGTGCCTTTACCTTGATTGGAAAGCAGTATTGGGGCTATCTCTTTCAGTAATTTCCTTCCTTTCACGGAATGGGATTCAGGACTGTCTTCTCCGTTTTCAATGCAAAATGGACTTAACCCTATTGCATTATGCTCCCCTATGGCATAATAAGCCTGTGGAGCATTGGCTGTGGTAGACTGGCGAATCTCCGGAATGAACAGGATATTTCCGGGTAAAGCATACTGCCGAACCCAGTCGGTAAAACCCGAATCATAGAGATCCGGAGAAATAAAATCTATATCGGGAGCGGCTGCGTGCCATATGTCGATAAGTTTTGCAAGCGGACCCGCTGATGGATATTCTCCTGGTTGCCGACCCCTGCTATCCATGGCCGCATTCACATACAATGGTATATCGGTCTTTTTTCTTGCTAATTGGGCAAGTCGTTGCACATATTTGGCATAATTCCATGCCATGAATATCTCATCCGTATATATATTATTTCCGAAAATGGACAGCCACGATGCGCCGGCGAATACTTCCTTACCCTCGATTCTTTCCTTTATATAGGGATGTAATGAGGCTTTATTCTTCTTAATATAGCTTGCCAATTCCACCGGAATTCCTTTGACAAATAAGGCATCGGCAAGCGAGGAATGGTCGCGCGCATCTTCAAGCATTCCGATCTCATTCTCAATCTGAATTCCTATCACGGTGGAATGCTTGTCGTAGTCCAAAAGATGATCAAGCCAGCGAGTGAACACCGTGCTCTCGGCCTTGTACACATTCTCTGAAAACGCACTTGCTATCTCCAATGGCTTCCCTTCCTTAGTCTTTGCGCGTGGGAATCGTTTATAGTCGGCTTTAAACCATTCAGGTGTATAACAGCTCATTGAGTTTTTCCATACTCCGAACCAAAGGAATATCACTTTAAGATCGTTCTTCCGCGCCTCATCAATCACAGCATTTGTCAATGAAAAATCGAATCTCCCCTCTTCCGGCTCCATCAAATCCCAATAAGCAGGAACGAGTATTGTATTCAGTTCCATTCTTTTGAGTTTTGGGAATATTCTCTCTATATCCTCAGGGCAAGTCGCGGTACTGTTGCCCAGTTCGCCACCAATTACGAGCATGGGCTGGCCGTCCACAATAAGTTTCGGTGCGACGCCATTCTTATCCAACCTCACTTCTGCATTTGCGCAAAGTGAGATTACCAATGCCATAATAATAGATATATAACCTAAAGTTTTGCTATTCATGATTATAGTTCTTCACTACTTTCTGAGGTGCTATTTATGTCTTTAGCCAAATTGGCGATATAAGGTTCATCCGCTTCCCGTACTTCCATCATACATTCTTCAAATAATGAAGGTTGCATTGAGTGAATTTTTACACGTTGTTTTACCAAGACACAATATTCCGGAGAAATATCTATACCTATATAATTTCTTTTAGCGTCTAATGCCGCTACACAAGTAGTTCCACTTCCGCACATAGGGTCTAAAACTAAATCACCCTGATTAGTCCAACTAAGAATATGGTCTAATGCCAGTTGATACGGGAATGGAGCCGGATGCTTCTTAGCATCTTGATCCACTGAATTTTTACCTACAACATATTCCCATATATTCCTTTTTAGCTTCTCCGTTTTTACCGGATTGGCCATCTTTCCCCTGCTTTGCTCTCCTCTCGAATAATTTTTATAAGTTGTGCCTTTTAATTCTAACCCGGCATGGAGGCAAGGGATTTTTATTCCATTATGTGTGCTTACAGATCCTTTAGAAAAAATGAACATATACTCGAAAACATTTGTATATCTTTTCTTGTAAATTTGAGGAATTGGATTCGTTTTCTTAAAAATCATAGTGTCATGTAGGTTAAACCATTCATCCATGAATTTTAAGGTTTGCCTAAAACTTGTTCCAGTTTCGCTGCCATTAATAGTGGCATCCGAAACTACCCAAACAACGATTCCTCCATTTTTACTACCCTATAAAGCTGCTTTACAATATTCTCAAAGGGGAAGCTATAACCCTTATGAGATCTAAGATTATCATAAGGTGGTGAAGTCACAACTAAATCCACTGAATTATCACTGAATTTTTTCATTACTTCTACACAGTTGCCATTAAGGATTTTATTAGTATAATCTTCTATCATCGTCCTAAATCTCTTTCGTTAATCTGGTCTATAAAGTTTTTGATAGTTGATATTTTATTATCAATCTTCATCTTTTGTAGAAGTTCTGCAATGGCTTCCTCTCTATTTAGCTGCTTTACTCGTTCAATTTCCTGCTCATAGTACTGAATTTCAGTAAAACCACGTTCTACTATTATATCCTTAAATATATCAAAGTATTCATAAAACTTAGCAGGTGTTATTTTGAGTATCGTAGCTAAATTCTGATTCTGTTGACTTAAGAAACAGTTTTTTGAATTTGATACAGTGGTAGTTTTACTTATAATATCGCTTTGATTCCACAGGTCAGAAATATTTACAGACGAAGATTCCCTTATTCCTTCTTTTAGTAAAATATATAGATATTCCCAACTAAACAAAGCGACATTTCCGCTAAGGGCTTCTTTGTAGATTTGGCTGCAACTTTTAGGATATTGAAAATAGGGGTAGACTAAAACTGAATATTCACTATCACCCCTCCAAATAGCCATAGAATTTACCTTATAATCCATTGCATTTCTGGCAGTCCTACTTAATCTGAAAGCCTTTGCGTCGCCTACTAATGAATACTTATGATAACGGCTTTGAGCTACAACATCGGCACAGTCAGCCCTTTGTGTTAGTACCTTAGCTTCCAAATTCATTTCAAGCAAAGATTTTGCTAATAGAATATCTGAAACTTTAGTATAAAGTTTTTCTTCTGTTGAATCGCGCCCAATATCTTCGGGAATAGCACCTATTTGGGATATAAGTTCAAGCGTGTCTGCCTTATTCAAAGCAAACACTATCTCTTGTAGTCTATCGGAAGCAGCTGTAAATGAAAGTTCCTTACAGCTGTATATCATACGTTTTAATTCTTCAAAAGTCATTTGAAAATAAGATTCTTTAGATTGCAAAGTTAACCAAAATCTATGAATTAGCTATTATTAAATGCTATTTAAGCAGCCTCATTATTCTTTACCCGGCTCTTTACTCCTTATGCAATCTTATTCGATCTGAATTTCGGGGCTTTGAAGATCGGGAATTTTTTTGTAATTTTGTTATCTTATGGCAAAGCCTTACTCCTTCCGGCCGGGCCACATGACCGGCATTGCCGTTAAAACAACAATCAAAATGAAATTTAAACGCTTTATATACATCCTATTATGCGGATTGCTCTGCTTTGCAGCGGCCGATTACATAGTCATTCATCCCGATACAGTTTCAGCCGCTCCAGCGGCGAAGGCCAAGAAATCATCAGGCCGGAAAAGTTCTAAAAATTCTAAAAAAAAGAATGTCGCTCCTTCAAAAAAAGGGGGCAGAAAAAAAGCCGTTGCTTCTAAAGGTAAAAAGAAGAGCTCCCGAAGCAAGGGAAATGCTAAATCGCGCAAGAAGCGTGGAAGGAATGTAGCAAAGACTAAATATGTGGCTCCACCCAAGGAGGTAGCTCAGAACGATTCATTGACCCTTGCCGTCAATTCTTATCTTATCAGCCAGATTCCGGAGCATCTTAACCCCGGCGGATTGCGAGTTAACAGCGTAAAGCCCAACCGCACCCAGAGAAGCGCAAGCGTATCATTGAATGAGAATTTCACATATCTTCCGGTGACTCGCGGATTGATTGATACGCTCGCACGAAATGTACAGTTTGCTTTGCCGGATTCCATCTCCAATTACCGAGTCCTATTGTCGGTGGCCGGGAAACCTTTGTCTTATTACATTACAAAAGTCGATAAGCTCCCGCCGCAGCATCGTCGCAATCCTGCTTTCGTATCGGAAGTACATCCTCTTTCAGATTATTCAAAAGGACTGGACAATGATATAATAGCCCTTTGGCACTCGCATGGCCGTTATTTCAAGAATGGCGGATGGCAATGGCAACGACCTCTGCTTTTCCAAACTGTGGAAGACACCTATACGATGGGCTATATCTTGCCTTTTCTGGTGCCGATGCTTGAGAATGCAGGAGCGTATGTGTTTCTGCCCCGTGAACGAGACACGAATATTCACGAAGTAATTGTCGACAACGACACCAATCCGGAGGGTCAGGTATATTCCCAGTCGACCTACCGCGAGACAAACGGTGTGGAAAAATGGATCACCGGTGAGATGGACGGATTTATATACGATCTACCCGACTTCCGGGATACTGAAAATCCTTTTGAGAACGGCACCTACCGCCAGGTGCCGACTATAGGAACCAGAGGAAAGCGTTCGGTGGCGGCATGGTACGCTGATATTCCGGAAGATGGAGAGTACGCAGTATATGTCAGCTATAAGACGCTCCCCAATTCCACATCCGATGCTCACTACACGGTAAATTATTCAGGCGGTAGTAAAGAATTTCGGGTTAATCAGAAGATGGGCGGAGGCACATGGATTTATTTATGCACCGTTCCGCTTGAAAAGGGCTACAGCGATACGGAACCTATTGTCACCCTATCAAACGAAAGCATGGCCGGAAGCGAGGCCATCGTGACTGCAGATGCCGTCAAGATAGGAGGAGGATTGGGTAATATCGCAAGATCACCTCGTCGTGCCGACATATATTATGACCCTTCAACGCCTGAAGCAAGTCAGGACGAAGATGCTGATGAGGATCAGGATGAAGAAGCCATAGAGGAGGATTCCGATGACGAAAGTTCCGAAGGCGATGTTTCACCGGATGCGGAAACTGAAGCATTGCCAAAAGACTCTACTACCAAAACAACGACCGATTCCAATTCTCCAAAACAAGGAGCCGCTCCCTCATTCCGCACATCGGGCTATCCCCGCTTCCTTGAGGGAGCCAGGTATTGGCTCCACTGGGCCGGATTCCCGGAATATGTATATTCTCCCTACCACGGATCTGATGATTACAAAGATGATTACACCAGCCGGGGGCATTGGGTGAATTATCTTGCCGGAGGCTCAAGGGTGCTTCCCGGAAGAGAGGGCTTGAATCTGCCGGTTGACATTGCTTTCGCATTGCACAGCGATGCAGGCAAGCGAGCCGATGATTCTTATGTCGGTACTCTCGGCATCTATTTCTCCCAAAATGGCTCGCAATACATCGACGGCACTCCGCGCATAAACTCACGCATGCTTACCGACATAATCATGCAACAGATTTCCAAAGATGTGCGACGTCAATGGGAACCGAACTGGACGCGTCGCTCAATGTGGGATAAATCTTATGTGGAGGCTCGTGTGCCGGAAGTACCTACAACCCTTATCGAGCTAATGAGCCACCAGAATTTTGCCGATATGCAATACGGCCTCGACCCAGAATTCCGGTTCACGGTCAGCCGTGCAATATATAAGGGAATGGCCAGATTCCTTGCCGAGCGTAAGGACCGTAAACTCGTGATTCAGCCACTCGCGGTAAAAGATTTCTGCATTAAACGCACTAAAAAAGATCATTACCGTCTGAGCTGGCAGCCCACTCCTGATCCTTTGGAGCCTTCCGCTATGCCGACAAAGTATATAATATTGGAACGCAGTGGCGACGACCTCGGATTCCATAAGATAGCTGAAACGAAAAATACGCATTACGAGCTGCGGGTGGCCGATCACGATATCCATTCTTTCCGCATCATCGCCGCCAATGAAGGAGGCACTTCATTCCCTTCCGAGACTCTCGCCTTCCGCGAGGCCCCCGACGGCTCCCAGCCGGTTCTTATAATTAACGGATTCACGAGAGTGAGCGGCCCCGGGTATTTTTCCTCTGAAGGAAATGCCGGTTTCACGGCTGAGTCGGATTTCGGAGTGCCATATGTCAAGGATATCTCATTCACCGGTTATCAGACCGAGTTCCGTCGCTCAGCTGGCGAGAGTTTCGGCCGCAGCGGGGGGGAGTATGCAACTAAGGTAATTGCAGGAAATACTTTCGATTATCCTGCACTCCACGGCATGGCCATTTCACAAGCCGGTCGTGGCTTCATATCCTCATCGGTGGCTGCTGTGGAAAAAGGGGAGATAAAACTTAATGACTTTAAGAACATCGACTATATACTCGGCAAGCAAAAAGCCACAATCACCGGGCGTGGTAAAAACGGCTTCAGGTTCCGTGTGCTTTCGGATGATATGAGGAAGAAACTACGAGGCTTCAGCGAAAAAGGTGGTCATCTCATGATTTCTGGGGAATATCTGGCATCAGAGCTCTACGGTATGCGCTCCGATCGGGATGACCGTGATTTTGCCGAAGATATTCTCGGGGTGACCCAATCAGAGTCTAATTCCTCCAAATCCGGTAAACTTCGGGATTCCAGCGGAAACCTCATCCCCTATTCGGCATCGCTGAATGAGAAAATGTATATAGTGGAATGCCCCGACATCCTTGTGCCTTCAGCCGACGCAAGCACTACAGCGTGGCTGACCTTCAATGATGGCGGACGCGCCGCCCAGCTTGTAAATGGCCGCAAGGGGAAGACGGTAGTGATGTCAGTGCCATTTGAAGCGATCACCGATGCCCCGGCGAGAGATAGATTAATGAAGCAATTCCTTTCATTATAATGGATATAATAAGATTCACCAATGTCAACAATCTGCGGGAGCATATCTTCCGAGCCCCGCTCGAACAGCATGTGCTACTAAAGATTGATGATAAAAAAATAGAAATTTCGGAAGAATCCATCCGACGGCTTCAGGAACTCGCAGCCGAGACCGATTCCACCCTGACCTATTCAAGCTATCGGGAACGCCACCCCGACGGCCACATCGAGGAGCATCCGGTGATCGACTATCAGCCCGGCTCCGTACGCGATGACTTCGACTTTGGAAGCCTTGTACTCCTCAATGCCGCTGACGTTCTTGCCGCCACAGAGGATTTTGAAGATTCCGATTCCAATGCCGCAGACGGCGGATGGTACGCTCTCCGGCTGCGTATCACGATGGGGAAAATGGTGGTGATGGTGCCGGAATTTCTTTATACGGTTGAGAAGGTTGACTTCCGGGAAAGCGGAAAGAAGCAGTTCGATTATCAGAATACCCGGCAGAAGGCCTATCAGGTGGATATGGAGAATGTGCTTCTTGAATATCTGCGAGATATAGGGGCATCCGTTGGAAAGGACAGGGATAGCGTCGATTATTATTCTGAAGATTTCCCGGTGGAGGCTTCAGTGATAATCCCGGTAAGAAACCGCGCCCGTACGATTATGGATGCCGTGCGCTCCGCATTGACGCAGGCCACGGATTTCGACTTCAATGTAATTGTCGTCGATAATGATTCAACCGACGGCACCCGGGAACTTCTTGAAAATGTCAGCGATCCACGCCTCGTCTTGGTCAAGGCAAGTTCCGAAGAATCCCTCGGCATAGGGGGTTGCTGGAACAAGGCGGTGAATCATAAATTATGTCCTAAGACATACGGCGTAATCCTCTNNGTTCAGCTCGATTCCGATGATGTATATAAATCTGATCATACTCTCTCGGCAATTATCAGTAAATTCCATGAAGGGAACTACGGGTTGGTAATAGGAAGTTACACGCTTGTTGACTTCGAGGGAAACGTCCTGCCTCCCGGCGATATTACGCATGATGAATGGAGCGACATTTACGGAGCCGATAACGCTTTGCGCGTTAACGGCTTTGGTGCTCCCCGCGCCTTCTTCACCCCCCTTGTGCGAAAGCATCCCTTTCCCAATGTAAGCTATGGAGAGGATTACGCCGTATGTCTTAGGTTAAGCCGAAACTACAGAGTGGGACGCATCTTTACATCCGTCTATAATTGTCGTCGCTGGGAGGGAAATTCCGATGCGGCACTCCCCGTCGACAAAGTGAACGCCCATAATGAATACAAGGATTTCATACGCTCCATAGAACTCATGGCCAGAATCCGTGAGAACAATACAGCGGAAGGAGGACAGAGAGCAGGATGGCAACTTTTTGGTAATATCTCCGACTTATCGGCGGGAAGCCTGGGCGATGCCTTTGATAATGATGAGGACTACGACGATGAGGACTACGATGAAGATTGATAGCAATGCTTGCGGACCTACGCCTCTTACCATGGATGAAATTTCCGACATGGTGGAGCGACAGCTTGAAGTCTGGGAAGAGGCGGCCCTTAGATATGCTCAATTAGGCCTTTCAGAGCGTAAACCCATAGATATGGGCCATCTTCCTACAGCACTTCAGCTGAATCCTGCTCGCATCATTTCCACTGCGGCCGATACTACAAAAAAGGGTATTGCCTCACGGCCATGCTTCCTGTGTGCCTCAAACCGTCCGAAACAACAATTCTGCGCCGAATGGATGCAAGGTTGGGACATCTGCCTGAACCCGTTTCCCATCCTGCCGATTCATTTCACCATTATTTCAAAGGCCCATGTCCCGCAGACAGCCCCGCCACTCGAGATGGCTGCAATGGCAGAGGCCGCTCCCGATTTATGCATCTTCTTCAATGGGGCCCGGGGGGGAGCATCAGCGCCCGATCATCTGCATCTCCAGGGGGTTCTTAAATCCGAGTTGCCAATTTTGAAGATAGCCGAAACCAATCATCCGGTCTCCCGACCCGGATTCATGGATTCCAAAGATTTCGGCCTTGATCTCCCGTTCAGGTTTATCAGCGCCATAATAACTCCTGATGCCGCCGGGATGAAAGCATTGGTGAAGATTCACACTGCATTTGGAATTGATCCGGAAGGGAAAACCGACCGCGGGCTTGTGAACGTTTTCTTCTGGATGGGTTCCGAAGGGCTTCTTCATGCTATAGTGGTTCCCCGTAGACGTCACCGTCCGCATCATTATTTCATCGATGGTCCCGACAGAGTTGTAGTGGCTCCCGGAGCTATCGACATGACCGGCCTTGTGATTACCCCCCGCCGGGAAGACTTTGACCGGATTGATTCCACTCTACTGAAAGAAATTTATTCCGAAACAGCCTATGTCACCGAGCTCCCGACGGCCGCCAAGACCCATTTCGGATTGTAACGCGCCAAGTAGAGAATCTCCCTGGTGGTGGATTCCTTCGCTATATGTTGCCGAAGGACTCCCCTATTTCGCTGTCAATACCCTCACGGTGCTGATGTATGTCAATATGGGGATAAGTCTCTCAGAAATGGCTTTTTATACAGGATGGCTCTACCTTCCGTGGGTGATCAAGCCATTCTGGAGCCCGTTTGTAGATCTTTTCAAGACCAAGAGGACATGGGTCATAGCGATGCAATTCCTACTCGGCCTTTCTATGGCTGCAGTGGCTTTGCTCCTCCCCACATCTCTATTCTTCTCTACGACTCTCGCTGCATTCTGGCTGATGGCCTTTTTCTCCGCTACCCACGATATAGCTGCCGACGGATATTATATGCTTGCCTTGTCGAGCCATGATCAGGCCGCATTCGTGGGCATCCGTTCAACTTTCTACCGCATCGCTTCGGTTATCGGACAAGGAGGGCTCGTGCTTCTTGCAGGAGAACTTGAGCAACGGTTCAACAGCATTGCCCCTGCATGGAGCACCGTGTTCGGACTTCTTTCAGCATTCTTCCTTATCCTGTCGGTCTATCACACATTCATGCTCCCGCACTCCGCCGATGATCATCCGATGCCTGGGGTCACACCCAAAACCATCGCGCGCGATTTCGGCATGACATTCGTCACATTCTTCCGGAAGCCGGGCATCGGACCGGCCATACTATTCATGCTTCTTTACCGATTGCCGGAGGCAATGTGCATAAAGCTCACCCAGCCATTTCTTGTAACGGCCAGGAGCGATGGAGGCTTGGGCCTCACGACATCGCAAGTAGGCATAGTAAATGGTACGATAGGGGTAATAGCTCTCCTGGCCGGGGGGATCGTAGGAGGCTTGGCCATCGCCCGGAAAGGATTGAAGTATTGGCTTTGGCCGATGGCTCTGTCGCTCACATTGCCCTGCATCTTCTATTGCGGTCTGGCCATGTGGCAGCCGGAAAATTTCGCCCTCGTCTGTACTGCCGTGGGGCTTGAACAATTCGGTTATGGATTCGGCTTCACCGCTTTCATGCTTTACCTCATCTATTTCAGCCGGGGAACGAACAGCACATCGCATTATGCTTTCTGCACAGCCTTTATGGCTCTGGGAATGATGGTGCCCGGAATGGCTGCCGGATATATATACGAGGCTTTCGCAGATATTTCTATATTCGGAGGCGCAAACCCTCAGGGATTTGTGAATTTCTTCTGGTGGGTGATGCTTTGTTGCATCGCTACTTTTGCAGTGTGCCTGCATATCCGCATCGACCCCGGATATGGCAAAAAGAGTTCTGTTAAAGAGTCATAATCATATGTCAGCAAGGCGATTCATCTCGGCAAGCGCATTACTCATCGCCGTTATATGCTCCATACTATGCTCCTGCTCGCCAACCAAATTTGTGCCGCAGGGCTCCATGCTGCTTGACGAAGTCAGAATCCGCGTCAACGACTCCACCGGTACGTTTTCAGAAAAAGATTTATTGGCCTTCGTGCGTCACCGGCCAAACAATAAATTCTTCAACCTTGCTAAGCTGCGCCTCGGGGTCTATAACATAAGCGGTCGTGATTCCACGCGATGGTGGAATCAATGGATGCGCCGTCTCGGCGAGCCGCCGGNNAGCATAGTATGGAGCATATAACGGCGTATTCGATTCATTGAGCGCGTCGGCCGATGAGCAGCAATTGCAACGTGCGTTGAACAATGCCGGATTCCTCAAGGCTCAAGTCAGTCTCGATTCATTTCCTCGCCACGATGACAGGAAAATGAGACTCGAATATAAAATCCAGGCCGGGAAGCCACACATCATCCGCTCTATAGAATATGAATTCCCAAGTGATACAATCAGGGAACTTGTGCTTTCCGATTCTGCAAGATTCGTGGTCCGACCGGGCAACCGGCTGGATAGGAATCTTCTCGAAGTGCAACGTGACCTCATTACTTCGCGGCTTACCAACCGAGGATACTGGGCCTTTGCGAAAGATTTCATTACCTTTAATGCCGACACTACGGCAGGCTCGAATCTTGTCGATCTTACGATGACTATCCTCCCTCCGAGAGCTTCAGCCGCATCAACGATGCCCGATACTCACCGCCGGTACATTATCCGGCGCGTTGTTATAATTCCGGATTATGACGCCGCCGACTCCCCTAATCTACGCGAGTATGAGGCATCGGATACAGTGTTCTACAAAGGATTGGAGATTCTTAACGGGGAAAAACCTTACCTACGCAACAGTGTGCTCCGCGAAAATTGCTTCCTGAATGCAGGGGAGCCTTTTCGTAAGCGGGATGTGGACAACACATATCAGGCGTTCGGACGGCTCTCAATATTGAAATTCATCAATATCCGCCTCCTGCCGGCAGGAACGCTTGGCGACTCCGGCCTTCTTGACGCATATGTATTGCTCACGAGAGGAAGAAGCCAATCGTTTGCACTCGAGTTGGAAGGCACAAATTCGGAAGGCGATCTTGGAGTGGCCCTTGCCCTCTCATACACTCACAGGAACATCGGCCGTGGTTCTGAGACATTCAATCTTCGAGGGCGCGGAGCGTATCAGGCTCTCAACGGCAATCTTGAAGGCTTCATTCACGATAAATATATGGAATATGGCATCGAATCCTCTCTATCTTTTCCAAAATTCCAGTTCCCTTTTCTTAATGGCAATTTCAAGCGCAGGATAAGGGCCTCCACAGAACTGAATCTTTCCATCAATTATCAGGAACGCCCTGAATATACACGAATCATTTCCGCAGCCGGATGGAATTATAAATGGGTGCGCCGTAACAACCGCTACCGTTATGTCCTCACTCCTGTCGACATCAGTTATGTATATCTGCCTGCCAGCACCAACGGCTTTCTGAATCAGATAGCCCCCGACAATCCGCTGCTTCGTTACAGCTACGAGGATCATTTCATAATGCGGGCCGGATTCCAGTTCTATCATACCACCAAGCGGCGCGAAGGCCCATGGATGAGGAGCGCACAGCGTAACATATCAACAATAAGGGTAAATTCTGAAATTGCAGGAAATCTTCTTTTTGCCATAAGCTCGATTGTTGATCCGCATCGCAACTTCCATTCAAATCCCTATAAATGCTTCGGAATCCGGTATTCACAATATTTCCGCGCTGAGGGAGATTATACATATCTTCATACCTTCGACCGTTTAGCCTGAAAACGCCATGGGGCTNNCGCCGTCAGTCGCTTGCCTGCCATGCGGGGTTCGGAATAGGAGTACCCTATGGAAATTCGTCGATACTCCCGTTTGAGAAACGATTCTATGGCGGGGGAGCCAATGGAGTACGCGGATGGGCAGTCCGCACTCTTGGGCCGGGGAGATACCCGGCCACAAACTCGCAGTCGGATTTCATTCATCAATGTGGCGACATCCGCTTGAATGCAAGCGTGGAATACAGAGCCAAATTATTCTGGGTCGTAGAGGCAGGCATATTCATTGATGCCGGAAATATATGGACAATCCGTGATTACGAGAGCCAGCCCCATGGCGTTTTCAGGCTAAATAAATTCGGTGAAGAGATCGCGCTTGCCTATGGAGGTGGCATCCGACTCGATTTCAATTACTTTCTGATTCGCTTCGATCTCGGAATGAAAGCTCATAACCCGGCTATAGGTCAAGAACCCTGGCCATTGATTCATCCGCGTTGGGGGCGTGACCACGCATTTCACTTCTCTATCGGCTATCCCTTCTGACCCATCCCCTCTTCCCTTTCATTTAACCATGCAAAATTTTTGATAATTTTTGCCGATTTCTTTGGTGGAGTTATAAAAATATTGTAAGTTTGCAGTGAAATAGAAAATCTAAGGCGCCATCCGGTTCAAATGACTGCCTTAAAAACTAATACACTTAAATCTAACACGAGAAATGAACATTAATCAGATCATGGCCGACCTTGAGGCCCGCC
Organism: Bacteroidales bacterium GP1; assembly: GCA_001701105.1. GTDB lineage: Bacteria > Bacteroidota > Bacteroidia > Bacteroidales > Muribaculaceae > Lepagella. The sequence goes on along the minus strand of DAAI01000030.1, from coordinate 24,247 downwards.
ACCCCGGAGAGAAAGAATTTCTTCAGGCCGTTAAGGAAGTGCTCCTTTGCGTAGAGGAGGTCTACAATCAGCATCCCGAGTATGAGAA
>DAAI01000030.1:8823-23988 GCA_001701105.1 Bacteroidales bacterium GP1 | reverse complement strand
TTCCTCGGCTTCGAGCAGACTTTCAAGAATGCCCTCACCACTCTGCCTATGGGCGGTGGTAAAGGTGGTTCCGACTTCAGCCCCCGTGGCAAGAGCGATGCCGAGATCATGCGCTTCTGCCAGGCTTTCGTAATGGAGCTATGGCGTAACCTCGGTCCCGACCGCGACGTGCCGGCTGGCGACATCGGCGTAGGTGGACGCGAAGTTGGATACATGTACGGTATGTACAAGAAACTGGCCCGCGAGAACACAGGTACGTTCACCGGCAAAGGAGAAGCTCAAGCATATATTCGATCTTNNAGCCGTATCCGTCCGGAAGCTACAGGTTTCGGTGCTCTCTACTTTGTTGAAAGCATGTTGAAGGACCTCGGTACCGACATCAAGGGCAAGACCATCGCCATCTCCGGCTTCGGTAATGTAGCTTGGGGTGCCGCTACTAAGGCTACCGAACTCGGTGGTAAGGTTGTCACCATTTCCGGTCCCGACGGATATATCTACGATCCCGCAGGCCTTGACAAGGAGAAGATCGAATATATGCTTGAGCTTCGCGCATCGGGCAACGACATCGTAGCTCCTTATGCCGACAAATTCCCCGGCAGCCAGTTCTTCCCCGGCCGCAAGCCTTGGGAACAGAAGGTAGACATTGCTCTCCCCTGCGCTACCCAGAACGAGCTTGCAGAGGCCGATGCCAAGATGCTCATCGCCAACAACGTGCTTATGGTGGCTGAAGTATCCAACATGGGCTGCACCGCCGAGGCAATCGATACATTCATCGCCAACAAGACTCCGTATGCTCCGGGTAAGGCTGTAAACGCCGGTGGAGTTGCCGTTTCAGGTCTTGAAATGACTCAGGATGCCGAGCATCTCCAGTGGAGCGCAGAAAAGGTAGACGAGATGTTGCATGAAATCATGCTCAACATCCACGATGCTTGCGTTGAGCACGGTCGTCAGGAGGATGGCTACATCAACTATATGAAGGGTGCCAACATCGCAGGCTTCCTCAAGGTTGCCGACGCCATGCTTGGTCAGGGTATCATCTAATTCATCCCAATCCTATTTTATAATCCGGAGGCTGGGTCATTCTGACCCAGCCTTCACTCTTTATATCCCTCCGTGTCGCACATATCCTTATGCGAAGAACAAGTGTAAATCAGTTGATATTTTTTCCGTCCCAACTTATTTTCGCATTTAATAAAGATTAACTGCGTCTTCCCTCCTTATATGTATTCCATAGTAGTACGTACTCCGGATAACCATCTCCGGATTTTCTCTTATTAACTCGCTAAGATGGTGATATGATCTATCTTCATCGGATTTCCTTTGATCCTTATACCTATATCGAGAGCCAGCTCTTTCAGTTCTTTTACTGTCTTGCTGTTAAGCAATTTTTCAAGAGTAATTTATTATTTATGTATTATTCAGTTTATCTATAATGCAGTAATTAGTATATTTTCTTTACATTGCATATCCGGCATATGAAAGAAGAAGTGGCAGAGTGTTCACGAATCGGAGGTGCAATCGGGGCAGAGACCGGAGATGAGAAATGATGAATCATGAATCTCAAAACCGTCAGGCAGACTGGCAGCCGGCATAGGTATGCCGTGAAGGCATATCGTGCGCCGGCATCTGATGCAATGAAAATGAGGATGATTGTCGGATGGATTATGTGTGTGCGGATTGCGGCACCATTCATATTTAGGCGCACCGGACCGGTCGTCGACCACATGGACCAATCCTCGCTCACCAAAGATGGCGAGCGTGCGCGTTATGGTGGACCGATCCACGGTGTCGAGAGCTATTTCAATGTCAAGAGCCGACATAGGCAAATCGGCATTTTGCAGAATCTTGGCAAGCATAAGTCTGACAGCCGTGGGACGAACGTTCTGAGCCACGAGGCGCTCTTCAAGTTCCTCCTGATCAATGCGCGGCTTTCCGGCGCCTTCTGAATGATAAATATCTGTCCTCATATCTTTCTTAGTCGAAGCAGCGTCCATAGGATAGTAAGAAGCGTAACGCCGGTATCGGCAAACACGGCAGCCCATAATGTGGCAATACCGAAGGCCCCGAGAATCATCACGATAGCTTTGACTCCCAGTGCAAAACTGACATTCTGGACAACCGTAGCCTGTACCCGTCGCGCTAATGCTCTGGCAAGCGGCAGACGTATAAGGTTATCGCCGGCAATAATCATATCCGCGCTATCCATGGCCATGCCTGTTCCGAGCGTACCCATGGCTATCCCTATATCGGATGCAGCAATGGCGGGAGCATCGTTGATGCCATCGCCCACAAAGGCCACGCGACCCTTTTTGCGCAATGCAGACACTATTCTTTGTTTTTCTTCAGGCAATAAGCTGCTATGCCATGAGTCTGCACCAATGGCTCGGGCGATTCTTACGACGGATTCAGGTCGATCACCCGATAGGATTACTATATTCTTTACGCCGGCCCGGTGCAGAGCCTCCACGGCCTCCACAGCCTCCGGCTTAATAGTATCCTCAAGGAATATTGAGCCAATGTAGAGGCCGTCAACAGCAACGCAAATCTGCGTGCCTTGTTCTTCTGCATCCTTTACATCAATGCCACGGGAAGTCAACATTTTCAACGATCCTACGAGCACTTCCGTCCCGTCGATTTTCCCTATTATACCATGAGAGACTCTTTTAATATCTGTCGCAGCAGCCAGTGGGATGCCTTTTTCGGAGGCATAATCACATATGGCCTTGGCCAAAGGATGTGACGATTCCGAATCAAGCGAGGCCGCAATCCTCACAACATCCCGTCTAACGTATCCGGCGGATGCCTCTATCGATGTAACATGGAAATGTCCTGTGGTAAGCGTACCGGTCTTATCGAAAACTATTGTCTTGATCTTTCGCACTCCATCGACATACTTCGAGCCTTTAAGCAAAATGCCATTGCGGGATGCCGTACCGAGTGATACATAATAGCTTAAAGGGATACTTACTACGAGGGCACATGGACATGAGCATACGAGGAATACGAGCGACCTGCGGAGCCATACCATCCACGGAAATGCGATGCCCGAAGATGCATAATATATCCATGGAATAAGGATCAACAAAATTGCAAGAATGAACACTACCGGGGTATACCAGCGGGTAATGCGGCGGAGCATGGTTTCTGTGGGTGATTTCTCAGCCTGCGCATCTTCAATCATTTTCATGATTCTGCTCATCGAGGAATCGTCGTATGGCCGCAACGTAATAGCCTCGACCGCCCTGTCTACCGGAATAATCCCCGACGGAAGTTCGTCGCCGGGATTAAATGCTCGAGGCTCTGATTCGCCGGTTATGGCGGAGGTATCGAAATCAACGGCGCAATCCCCTATAAGCCGCGCATCCACCGGAACACGCTCACCGGGGCGTACCAATATCCGCGTTCCTACTCCAAGAGTCTTAGGGTCTGCCGGATGTACGCCTTGGTCATCAATCACATTGGCCGTATCAGGCAAATGTCCTATAAGCGATTTTATGCGTGCCCGTACATCGTCGGAGGCCGTGTCTTCTAATTTTTCTCCAAAGGAATAGAAAAGAAGTACGGCCACGGCTTCAGGATATTCCCCTATAAGGAATGCGCCTACCGATGCAGCTGTCATCAGGGTAAATTCATTCATCACCGACCCGCCGCGCCATGTCTCAATCATTTCACGAACCACCGGAATCCCCACCGGAAGCACAGCTATGAGATAAAAAAGCAGTCTGCACCATCCATAATCGCTATCAACAATCCGAAAAGCTCCGCTATGCTCCAGAATGATACCGGTCATCAATAGCACTCCGGCTATTATCTCCCGGGTATACGTCGTCAGGATTCCCTCTGGTCTTGAGCCCGGTTCCGATCGGGAGCATTTGCCTTTACAACCTTTTGACATCTCTAAATTTTGCTTAAAGCATGATACAATGAATGTAAGAATGCTAAAGTATTATATTCTCATCCATTCAGATACAAAGATATAACAAAAGGGTTGCATAGGATGTGCCGATTTTAATTGGAGATAGAAGATGGATTATACCTTCCGAGCGCAATATCAAGAATTTCCATAGGGCTCGATACAATATAGTCGGCACACGCTGCTTTAAGCTCCGATGCCGGACGGAAGCCCCATGTCACTCCAACTGAATCGATACAAGCGCGTCGTGCTGTCTCCATATCTACAGCTGAATCACCGACATACAATACATTCTTCTTCGGGCATGGCGATTTCGACAAAACGGAGAACACTATGGATGGATCAGGTTTCCGGGGGCGGTCGGCCACCTCCCCTTCCACAGCAACGAATGGAATATTCGGGAAGTAATACTTTATTATCTTTTCCACCGCCAGCTGATACTTATTGGATGTAACGGCTACTGATATTCCTGATGCCACCATATCATCGAGCATCCCTTCAATACCGGGGTAAGGTACCGTCTGATCCGTGCAATGCTCATCATAGTATTCCCTAAACTTCAGTAGCATTTCATCTATCATATCGGGAGAAGCAGCCGGTTCGGCCCGCTCCAACAATTTGCGGACACCATTTCCCACCATATAATTATATGCCGAGGCCGGATGGCCGGCGAAGCCTGACTTCATCAAGGCATAATTACATGCATTGCCGAGGTCGGCAATGGTATTGAGCAGTGTGCCGTCAAGGTCAAAAATTACGAGTTTTTTCATCATATCCATATTAAGGTTCAAATTTAACGAAAAATCCCGAAATTATTCTCACACATCGGTATAAAAATTTCAACTCGGTTATGAATTGACTTCAGGATAATGCTGCCGACGTTTGGACAAAAAAATCTCCCGCCGGGGCGGGAGACTTTCGATATAGCGTTTCAAATCTTTACTTCTGTGTGAAGATTACGATACGGTTCCAGTCGTTGGTGCTGTAAGGCTGAACATCTGAGCCATCAAACTTAACTGTGAGGCGGCTGGGATCGATTCCGTAAGTATCGGTGAGGGCCTTAGCAACTGCATTGGCACGACGCTCTGAGAGACCAAGGTTGTATTCCGGTGTACCGGTATCTTTGTCAGCGTAGCCGACAACCATGATGTTCTCTTTAGGATTAGCCTTGAGCCATTCAGCCATGTTGTAAACGTTAACCTCTTCTGTCGGGAGGATAGCGTCGGAGTTGATCATGAAGCGAACGGTTGCCATAAGAGGAGCGTTCACGCACTCTTTAACAACGGGCTCGGGGCACGGGAGCTGAGCCTGGAGGGCAGCCACTTCCTGACCGCAAGCGAGAAGCTGAGCGCGGAGGTCGTTAACCTGGCCGTTGAGGGCAGCGATCTGTGATACATAGTTGCACTCGTTGAATGTGTTCCAGCCACGGCCACCAAGGTTGAAGTTGAAACCACCCATTGCAGATACGAGAGCTTCGATGGAGTTACCTGTAGCGATACCATTCCAGTTGTCACCATAGAACTGAGCGCGAGCCTCTGCGAAGAAGTCAACATACTTGCTCAGACGGAAACGGAACTGAAGACCTGCGGAAACAGGAAGTGTCCATTGAACTGCTTTGGGATGATCTGTGAAGGAAGCTGCGAGATCCCATACGCTTGTCTTGTCAGCAGGGAATGTGTTGCCGTACTGCTTGATGCCCCAGCTTGCGCCACCACCAAGACCGAAGAACGGAATGATGCTGAACACGCGGTTCGGGTTGTAGTTGAAGGAGTTGAACATATCCCACAGCATTTCAACCTGAAGATTAACGGCATTCATTGTGGTCATACCCTTACCTGCATTCGGGGTGAGAGGGCAGTCAAAATGAATGGCACCGCCGATGGCTTTGAAACGGAAGCCGATGTAGGGAGATACCCAACGGCCTACACCTACTGAATAGGTAGCTGTCCAGAGGTCGCGGTCAACGTTGTTGAGACCTGACTTGCCGGTTCCCTTTTCTACGAGGGGCTGGTTGCCTCCGGCGCTGAGTTCGATGAACCAGTTATTGCGCCAGTTGCTGAAATAATGGTTGGTGTTATCACATGTGAACTCAGTCACGGTGACAGCGTCATCCACGAAAACGTCCTGTGCAGATGCTGCATTGCTGAAAGCAAATGCGCCGCAGAGGGCTAAAGCGTAGTAAAGATTCTTAGCTTTCATAATTTTTTGTGTTTAGTTTGATTTTTATTTATCACTTTAACGTTAAAAACTTTTAATTTGTTTAAGCAAACTTCGTTTTTAACTCTCGGACAGCCCCGGCTTTTTTGTTTTTGGGTTTATTTTTGTTTTATAATTTAATAATAATCAAGGAATTGACCATTATTAGGGGTTATTAAAAAATTTTTATGAATCTTATGAAAAAAATCAGCGATTTTAGCCGATATTATCCTTTCACCAATGGCAGCAATCCATCTCTCAGACGCAGAAGATAGAGTGGCCCTACCATGAGCGGCAGGATTAACGTTCATTAAATTCAGATGCAAAATTACATAATTATTTTAGATTTCCCACTATAATCCTAAGATTTTTTTGGTTTATCCCTTTATTTTACGCTTTACTATGCTTTTCTCAACTCCGATACCGCTATATTTTCATCCTGACTTAAATTTTTATGCTGTCGGCCGCCCGGGCAGTTGCATAATCCGCAATATGTTTCTAACTTTACAACCCGAAATAGAAAATTCAGGCGTTATGGCCAGACATCGCAAAATAATAATCACCTTCGAGGATGAGTCGCATCTCAAGACTCTCCTTCAATTCAGAACTCACCCCATATGGATCTGGACCATATGTGCCGTAGTCGTGGCTGCTTTAATAATATGCGGGGCATTGCTCACGGCACTTCCCCCTGTGCGTACCCTTCTTAATGGAGCGGCTAAGGAGAATCAGCGGCAGCTTGCCCTACGGGAAATAATGAGGGTGGACTCCATCAACGAGCGGCTGCAGATGAATCAGGCATGGATGGATAAATTTCTAAATGCCGTGAATCCCCGTGCTAACGATGCCCGACCCGATTCTGCCCGAAAGTCGGAGCCCATCGCATATGCCGACATCGCCTCCTTGCCGGATGCCTCGCCGGTGGAAAAGAGATTCGTATCTGCCATGGAGGAACGCGAAAGATTCCATATATCAGTCCTTGCACCTCTTGATGCCGATGGAATGATGTTCTCCTCGCCTTCTCCGGAAGGGGTGTTCGCCCGAGGTGCCGAGGATTCAAAAGTAGCCACGCTCATGCTTCATTCCGATTCGCCTCTGCAGGCGATAGCCGACGGCACAGTGGTGGCCACTTACCTTAACCGCTCTGCCACGGGATATACAATAATCGTGCAGCATGGCCGCGGCTTTTTGTCGATATTGTCGCATCTTGGTACGCCTCTCGTATCTCCCGGCGATGGGGTTACGGTAGGGCAAGCCCTGGCTTTACCCCCGGGATATGACGCAAAAGGTTTGAGATGGGTGAATCTGCGAATCTGGCACAACGGAATCCAGATTGTGCCCTATGAAATACTCGTCTCTTATATATAGAATATAAGAATCACGGGTATTTGACGTTTCAAAAGAGGATAAGATTATTTATGAATCAATATAACAGAGATAAGGATATGCCCGTGAAAGAGATCACTGTCTTAGGAAGCACCGGGAGTATCGGGACGCAGACGCTCGATGTGATTGATGCCCATCCCGATCGCTTCAGGGCATCGGTGCTTACCGCTTATCATAATTGGGAGCTGCTTGCACGCCAGGCATTGCGGCATTCCCCAAAGATGGTTGTGATCGGCGATGATGCCCATTATCACGCTTTGAAAGAGGCATTGGCAGGCACGTCTATATATGTTGCTTCCGGTGACAAAGCCCTCTGCGAGGCAGCCACCATGCTTGACGAAGATATTGTGGTGGGCGCATTGGTAGGCTATGCCGGCCTTATCCCTACACTGAAGGCTCTCGAAAAGGGTAAGACGGTTGCCCTTGCAAATAAGGAGACTCTTGTGGCTGGAGGCTCGATAATGACCGAATCCGCACGCCGCAACGGAGCAAAGATCATTCCGGTGGATAGCGAGCACTCAGCCATTTTCCAGTGTCTCCGCGGAGAGAACAGGGAGTCTGTGGAACGCATCATCCTTACCGCCAGCGGAGGGCCATTTCTTCATACTCCCGCCTCCCGTCTTGACGAGGTAACACCCGCAGATGCCCTGAAGCATCCGAATTGGGATATGGGAGCAAAGGTGACCATCGACTCCGCATCGATGATGAATAAGGGTTTTGAAATGATAGAGGCCCGCTGGCTATTCGACATTGAGCCGGATAAAATCGACATTCTCGTTCATCCTCAATCTGTGGTGCATTCTATGGTGGAATATGTCGACGGGTCGGTTAAAGCCCAATTAGGGGTCACCGATATGCGCCTGCCTATCCGCTATGCCCTCGGATTTCCGGAGCGTCTGCCCGACCGGAGCGGTCATCTGTCGCTGGCCGGAAAATCACTTACATTCGAGCAGCCGGATTATGAAAAATTCCCGCTTCTCGGCATGGCTTACGCCGCCATAAGGGAGGGAGGCACGGCGCCGACCATCCTCAATGCCGCCAACGAGCTGGCAGTTAAGGCATTCCTTGACGGCAAAATACGCTTTACCCGAATGCCGCAGCTATGTGCAGCCGTCCTTGATAAAGTCCCGGCCCGGCCCATTGCCACGCTTGCCGATGTTGCCGAGGCTCACAAGGAAGCCACTGCCGCAGGATTGTCGGCCCTCCACTATATTATTCATTAATTCAGAACCAATAATTTTCATACTTTGGATACATTTCTCATTAAGGCCGCCCAATTGATACTTGCACTCGCAATTCTGGTGATAATCCATGAGTTCGGCCATTTCCTTTTTGCCCGCATCTTCGGAGTAAGGGTGAATAAATTCTATATGTTCTTCAATCCCTGGACCACATTGGTGAAATGGCGTCCGGGCAAATATTTCGGTGCCTTCGGACGAAAACACCATTTCGACCCGGAAATTCAGAAAGAGCATGAACGCATCTTGCAGATTGAGAAAGAGGCTGCCGATTCGAAAGACGAGTCCAAGATTTCTGCGGCATATAACGAGCGGGCTGAATTTGAGGAAAAATATTATTATACCGACCGCCAGACTGCAGAACAGGGCAAGAGCGACAGGAAAAAATTCTGGAAAGAAACGGAATATGGCCTTGGCTGGCTCCCTCTCGGAGGCTATTGCCAGATAGCCGGGATGATCGACGAATCGATGGATACGGAGCAGATGAAGAGGCCCCCGCAGCCATGGGAATTCCGTTCTAAGCCCGCGTGGCAACGTCTATTGATTATGATAGCCGGCGTCCTTTTCAATTTCTTGCTTGCAATCCTTATCTATGCCGGGATAGTATATGTCACCGGGGAAAAATATGTGCCCTTCAGCGCGGCCAAGATGGGTATGGAATGGAGCGGTGAGGCCCGGAAGGCCGGATTCCGCAACGGAGATATTCCCTTATTAGCCGACGGCAAACCCCTTGACAATCCCTCGGAGGCTCGCATGGAGATCGCACAGGCCTCAAAAGTGGCCGTGCTCCGGGGCAACGATACCGTCGAGATCAAAATTCCCGACAAATTCCTCTTTGCGCTCGACGAGGAGGCAAAAAGCGATACGTCGCTCTTCAGCCTTATGACTTACAGGATACCCGCTGAGGTTACAATGGTGCAGCCCGGCGAAGGGGCCGACAAGGCAGGAATCCGCAAGGGCGACCGCCTGATTGCAATCGATTCTATAGCCACGCCCACTATGATCAGCTTCCTCCGCACTCTCGAAGGCCACGGAGGAAAGATTCTGCCGGTAACAATCGTTCGCGACGGCGATACTATCACCACCCCGGTGCAGCTTTCCGATGCCTCAAAAATGGGTATTGGTCTCGTCACCGACCCTTCCGCATTCTATGAGGCAAAAGAGATTCGTTACAATATATTCCAGTCTGTGCCGAGAGGGGTGGAAATCGGTACGGAGAGACTTGTCTCATACGGCAAGTCGATGAAAATGATATTCACTAAAGAGGGCGCGAAATCCGTCGGAGGGTTCGGCACGATCGGTTCGATCTTCCCGGAACGATGGGACTGGATAGCGTTTTGGAACATCGCGGCATTTCTTTCGGTGGCTTTGGCATTTATGAATATCCTTCCCATCCCTGCTCTCGACGGTGGCCATGTGCTGTTCTTGCTATACGAGGTGATTTTCCGGCGTAAACCGAGCGACAAATTCATGGAATACGCCCAGATGGTGGGCATATTCCTGCTCCTCGCTCTCCTTATATATGCCAACGGCATGGACATCGTGCGCCTATTTAAATAATTCCGATCATAATACGCCATTCTCATGGAATCTTATAAGATTATAAAACTGAAACCGGGAAAAGAGGAATCGATACTGCGCCGCCATCCTTGGGTATTCTCCGGCGCGATAGCGGCGCTGCCCGGAAATCTCGACGAGGGAGCCACTGTTCGAGTGGTCGATTCAAAAGGGCGGCAGCTCGGGATTGGCCATTATCAGATCGGCAGCATCGCCGTGCGTCTGCTGGATTTCACGGAAGATGAGGTGCTCCCCGACGATTTCTTCTACCGAAGGATTCTCAGCGCCTTCGAGCTGCGTCGCTCGCTTGGCCTTATACGCCCCGATAACGATTGTTACCGTCTCGTGCACGGCGAAGGAGATTTCTTGCCAGGCCTGATTGTCGACATATATGGCGATACAGCCGTGATGCAGGCGCATTCGCCGGGTATGCATTTTGCCCGGGGTGAAGTGGCCGATGCCCTTACTATGCTTCCCGATGCCCGCATCCGCAATGTATATTATAAATCGGATTCCACCCTCCCCTTCAAAGCCGGACTTGGTTCTGAAAACGGCTATCTCATCGGAAGCTACGATGGTAACATTGCCCTTGAGAACGGCCTCCAGTTCAACATCGATTGGCTCAAAGGGCAGAAGACAGGATTCTTTGTCGACCAGCGGGAGAACCGTGCGCTCCTCGAGCGTTTCGCCGCAGGGCGGAATGTGCTAAATATGTTTTGCTATACCGGGGGCTTCTCTGTCTACGCCATGCGTGGAGGAGCAAATGAGGTGGTATCGGTCGATTCCTCGGCCAAAGCCATGAGTCTCACAGAAGCCAACGTATCGCTTAATTTCCCCGGCGATTCGCGCCATAAGGGAGTCACTGCCGATGCTTTTGAATTCCTCTCCGGAATGGAAGAAAACGCATTCGACCTTATCATCCTCGACCCGCCCGCATTCGCCAAGCACCGTGGAGCAATCAAAAATGGCCTTATTGGGTATCGCAGGCTCAATACCCGGGCTTTCGAGAAGATAAGGACCGGTGGCATCCTCTTTACTTTTTCATGCTCCCAGGCCATAAGCCGCGAGCAATTCCGGCTGGCTGTTTTCAGCGCATCAGTGGCCGCGCGACGCAGGGTCAGGATTCTGCATCAGCTCTCACAACCGGCCGACCACCCCGTCGACATCGCCCATCCGGAAGGTGAATACCTCAAAGGGCTTGTACTCGAAGTGGAATAACAATGTAATTTCCTTAAATCAACAATAACAATGAAAAAAATTCTCCCAACATTGATTCTAGGCACCGTGGCCGCCATTCCGGCCGGAGCCGTCGTGGACAAGAATTTCAACTACCACGTTGACCGTTTCGCCGACATCGAAGTGTTGCGCTATGAGGTGCCTGAGTTCGACCGGCTGTCGCTGCAACAGAAAAAAATGCTTTACTATCTGTCGCAGGCTGCCCAGATGGGACGCGATATCATCTGGGATCAGAACGGAATATATAATCTCCAGCTCCGTCAGCTCCTTGAGAACATATATGCCGACTATCAGGGCGACCGCAATTCCGCCGACTTCAAGGCTTTTGAGAAATACCTGAAGCAAGTATGGTTCGGCAATGGCATACATCATCATTATTCCACCGATAAGTTCGTACCCGGCTTCTCTCAGGATTTCTTTACTGCAGCCGTCTCGGGCCTTTCTGACGCCCGCTTGCCTCTGGCACCGGGAGAGACTAAGGAGACAATGCTCTCGAAGCTCATTCCAGTGATATTCGACCCCACTGTAATGCCCAAGCGAGTGAATCAAGACGGCACGATGGACGTGGTGGCTACATCGGCCGCGAATCTCTATGGCCCGGGCGTGAGCCAGGCTGAAGTCGAAGAATTCTACGCCAAAATGAAGGATCCAGCCGATCCATTCCCCGTATCCTACGGCCTCAATTCTAAAGTCGTGAAGGATGCCGACGGCCATCTTAAAGAACAGCGATATCACCTCACGGGGCTTTACGGCCCGGCTATCGCCCAGATTGTCTACTGGCTCGGTAAGGCCAAGGATGTGGCTGAAAACGACGCCCAGAAAGCCCATATCACCAAGCTGATGGACTATTATATCACCGGCGACCTCCGCACTTTCGATGAATATTCGATCCTCTGGGCTGAGGATACCAAAAGCGACGTCGATTTTGTGAATGGATTCATTGAGAGCTATGGCGACCCCTTAGGCATGACCGGGGCATGGGAATCGTACGTGAATTTCCGCAACGCCGCATCCTCCGAGCGTACAGAGAAAATCTCGGCCAACGCGCAGTATTTCGAAGATAATTCCCCCGTCGACAAGCGTTTCAAGAAGGCAAAGGTGAAGGGGGTATCGGCTAAGGTCATCAACGCCGCTATGCTTGCCGGCGACGCATTCCCATCCACGGCAATAGGCATCAACCTGCCAAACTCCAACTGGATCCGTGCCCAACACGGCTCAAAATCCGTGACAATCGAGAACATCACTGAGGCTTACGCAATGGCTTCAAAAGGCAATGGCTTCAATGAGGAATTCGTAATCGACAAACCCACCATGAAGCTACTCGAGGACTACCTTTACATCACCGATATGCTTCATACCGACCTTCACGAATGTCTCGGTCATGGCTCAGGCCAGCTTCTCCCCGGCGTTGACCCCGATGCCCTGAAAGAGAATGGCTCGACGCTCGAAGAGGCCCGCGCCGACTTATTCGCCCTTTACTATCTGGCCGATCCAAAACTGATCGAAATCGGAATCCTTGATAATCCCGAGGCCTACAAGGCTGAATATTATAAATATATGATGAATGGCCTGATGACTCAGCTTAACCGTATCGAGCCGGGCAAGGATGTGGAAGAGGCGCATATGCGCAACCGCCAGCTTATCGCAAAATGGGCGCTCGAAAAGGGCCGCAAGAAAGCTAAAGGAGGCAAAGATGTGGTGGAACTCACAAAAAAAGGGGGTAAGACTTATGTAAAAATCAACGACTATGAGAAACTCCGCGAACTCTTCGGAAATCTCCTCGCCGAGATTCAGCGGATCAAGAGCGAGGGTGATTATACCGGCGGCAACGCGCTCGTGCAGGCATATGCCGTGAAGATCGATCCTAAGCTCCATAACGAAGTGTTGAAAAGATATTCCGTTCTCGACATCCCTCCATACCGCGGCTTCATAAATCCGGTATATACTCCCGTTACCGGCGCCGACGGCGAGATTACAGATATCACGATCTCCTGGCCGGAGAATTACGTGGAGCAGATGATGCGTCTGAGCCGCGATTATTCTCCCCTCACGGGAAAGGTGAAAGCTGAGTAATCATAATGGAACTGAAAGAGATTAAACAACGTTTTTTTGCATCACGCAATGGGGTAGCGGCCGATGTGCTGCGTCGAGCCGGCTCCCCGTTCGGGATTATTTTCGGCGTGGAGGTGCCCGTGATAAGCGCAATTGCGCGAGAGATTGGCGTCGACCCTGAATTAGGACGCAGGCTTTGGGCCGATAGCGATGTACGCGAATCGCGCCTCCTGTCTCCTTGGCTGTTCGATCCTATGGCATTATCACGCGAGGAATGCCTCGGCATGGCCTCATCAGTGCGCCATTCAGAAGATGCGTTGATGCTCGCATTCCGTATCCTTAAGCGTCGTGATGATGCTCGGGAAATCCTTCAGCAACTTAGGGCAAAGGCTACCAGTATGCAACCCGGCTCTCCGGCAGAAACAGCCGCTGAAGCCCTCGCCCGTCATCTGGAATAATTCACACTCACTGTGTTTACCACCCATACATGGGCGCACATCTTGTGCGCCCATTTTATCATTATGATATTCAATACCTTCCGAAGACCAAGCCATGCATCTGCCGGATAATCGCCCGAAAAAGTAGGGACGCACGGCTCGTGNNTGCTGAAGGATTTCCCGAGCATCATTATGATCTCTCTCATGGATGCCCGAAACATTATTATTGATCTGCGTGAAAAGATTGAATCACTCCCGGATAATGGTGGAAGTCCCGAGGATTCCTGCTCCGCAGATGCCGCCCCCTCCCACAAGACCCGGCATAACAATCCGGTGAACATGAGCCTTGCCGACCTAAAGGAATCAATTATGAAAGGGTACGAGGAATTGCAGAAACGCGCTGTTGGAATGCCGTCGGTAAGTCGGGAAATTCTTGAGTCGGAAGGTTACAATGAGATTGTCAGGTCATTACAACAAAATTTGCCGATTCCTGAAAAATCTGACGTCTGGAAGAAACTTGAAAATGTTGTAGAGAAATCCTCACCCGGATTCAGGTATAATTTGCAGACACTCCTGGGGAGCAACCTGAAGACGTCGGAATATCACATGGCATTGCTGATTAAAAGCGGCTTCTCTCCTACTCAGCTATCTATCTTGCTCGGCAGAGCTAAAAGCACGATAACTGAAAGAAGATCCAGATTGTGCCTCCGCCTTACTTCCGGAATGACCGATCCACAGATGGCCGACAGGATAATCGCATTGTTGTAAAGCGATAAGGAGGTATTCGGCATAAGTAGTGCTTTCTTTGCGGAAAAAATGATTTACCGCATCGATCTTTCACGCATAACGCTCCGTAAGATTTTACGAAAGGATGTCGTTCAGACAAATCCGGAGATAACTTATCCGGCCGTACAAGCTCCTGAATCAGCCATTGCTCTGCCTTCAGTCGCAACCGCACCTCCTGATATGGAGTTCGGACTCAAAGTCGTGCCAACTGTGTTACCCGGCTATAATGCCTCCGAAAATTCATATCCTTCAGGACAGATGGATATTCCGGTGGCCGAAGACGACAGGGCCAGAGTGATGTTATGGCTCACGGGCCAATCCACGGGAGCTGTACGACCGCCGAGCGACAAGCTGCTGCGGGATA
>DAAI01000030.1:0-8804 GCA_001701105.1 Bacteroidales bacterium GP1 | reverse complement strand
TCTCGACTTTTATTTTCAAGCAGCCGCCGCGGCCGATGCGTTTACCGCACCTTTCCGTGCAGGATGGGCATTCCGATACCGGAACGGCCTACGGACAATGATCCTCCCTCTCGAAATTTTATATCCAAATGAGGAATCTCCGGTGATTCCGATAATGAATCATACATTCTATGATGGAGGAGTGCGAACATCCGTTGAAATCACCAACAAGCCCTGTAATCTCTACATTACCCCCTCTGCCGACCCCTCAACTAAAGCATGGGGCGACATCGTGGCAATCGACATAATAGCCGCGCCACAAGGGAGAATTATTTCAGATACTATTCAAGTCTACAATATTTCTTCCGTAAGCATCGACGGCGCATTAAGAAAGGCTTTCCGATATAATGCTTTTTCGGCATCATCGATCCGGGCTAATGCCTCGATCCAGAACGACCTCCGGATTATCGCTTCAATTCCCGTGACCGAGCTGATTCATTCCGAAGCAATAAAGGTTGACATAACGCCCGGCGCACTGGCCAATTGGAAATTATTGCCCAAATTCACCGACTCCGCAGGCGCTTCCGACGGATCTGATAATCCCGACTCCGGATATAACCCTGACGCATGGGAACCGGTGATTGACCTTGAGACAGAACCTCTCGACTTTGGACTACCAGATAAGCGCAAATGGATTGTCGATATGCACCTCTGCGGGATTTACGACCGGACGTCTATCTCGGTCACTCTCTACGGCTCGCGCCATCGCGATAAGTGGATAAAGGTGGCCGAAGGGAAGCATGGATGGATTTCAGCAATCGCTTTTGCCGGCTTCAGATGGTGGAAAGTGCGCATTAGCGGAACGATGCGCCGTAACGACCGCCTCGATGCACTCGTTTTTAATTATTTTTGAGACGACATACTATTGATCTGCCATGATTTAGTTCTGAAAGCCTCCAGCACCCGGAACCTGAATAAAGATGATTCAGCCTGAATCGTGCGAAAGCCATCCGAGTGTTAAACAGGTTAAAATAAGTTTAAAACACCCAACCATATGAGATGCTAAATGTTGGATAAGTAAAAGCAATATGGAAAACTTCAGTGATTTCGTGAGAAAGTGCTGATGTGATAAGTTTAGTTAGATATAGTTTATAGTGGAATCGCAGGGAGCCGCACGAGTTGCGGCCCCCTTTCTTTTATATTCAAGCTGTTACGCTGTATATGCGTGTATGTAAATAATATATCGAAGTATAGGGTAGATTAAATTAGATTAAATATGCTTAATTGGTATTTGTTAAAGTTAACGAGTTTTGGTTACAGTTTTGGTTACAATATATTCCACTTTGTAACTATATACTATTTATCAATAAAAGGATAAATTTCGCATAAATTAGTACGTCATAATCACAAAATATTTGTATATATCGTAAATTTGCGCTTACTTTGGAAGCATGAATAAGGTGTTTAATAGACTTATTATCACTACGTTGTGGCAATAGATCCAGATGTTGACCGCAACGGAGTGTCACGTCTTGATACAATATCAAAAAGGCTTACAATAAAATCACTGACATTCCCTCAAACCTTGGATTATCTTCATACATTTAAACCGGCTGACGGGGCGAATGGGAGTAAGGTTATAGTCCTCATTGAGGCAGGATGGCTTAATCAAACCCATTGGCATACGAAAGCTGGAGATTCTAAGCGAGTGATAGCCGCCAAGGGCAATTCCGTAGGTCGTAATCACGAGGTCGGTCGCAAGATTGCTGAAATGTGCGAGCATTGGAAGATTCCTTATAAGCTTGTCAAGCCATTGCGCAAGATATGGAGGGGCAAGGACGGAAAGGTAACTGCAACGGAATTGGAGCGGCTTACTGGCTACAAGGGTCGCTCTAATCAGGAGGGTCGGGATGCTGCTTTGATTCTATGGGTATGGGCGAAGCAGCAGGTTAAAGGATTTTGAGATATGAGCAAAGGAAGTGGCGGAATGCGAGGTAGTTCGTGGCGCAAAAAGCAAGAAGCCATGAGGGGTAGGGAAATCGATATGGATTTTCTTGCCGAAAGTGTCGCATCCGGCAAGTTCGGCCAATGGGGAGATAATGAAATTGACCGCAAGACAATGGACGCTTGGGATAATCTTTCCGATATAGAGAGGTTGTCAGTTCTCGAAAGAGGGAAATTCACTGGGATGTGGCAGGAAGATGATTTAGGTTCAATGAATGCCTATATCGCCACCTCAAAGAAAGATATGGTATCGACATTACAAGAAGAATTAAGCAATGTAGCTGATGGCTTCGATATGGATGATACCAATCACTATGTAGTGAAGATTAAGGGCAAATCGGCTTTTTATTCATACGACCGCACCAAGCCCCTTACTAACTCCGAGATAAACAAGATAGAATGGATTTCAGCAAACAGCGGTCTCAGCAATTATCGCTATTATGCGAAAGATGATAATGCTCGCGCCCAAATGGTAAAGGAAATGGGATTTCACGAGTTTAAGAACGGCAAGGAAGTAAATAATCATAATGGCAAGTACTTTGCCGATAGATTCTATTCTTACGAAGAACAATATTGGCATGATTGACTATGAGCAACGAATTATCTAAATACGACGCATATATTCCAGATTGCATACTTCCGACAGACAATCAGTTGGAGATACCCACTCTGCGCCTCGATGTTCAGCCTACCGCAGTGGAGATTCCTTTCCTATGTTTCGGAGAACAGAAGCGCACTAAGGATATGCGAGGATCAGGCGTTCTTCATTTCTATACGGATGATTACCGTTGGCAATCGGTTTATGAACACCCTGAGAAGATATTGAAGCATAATCCCGGTGCCATCGTTGAACCAAACTTCTCACTCTTCAATGAGACCCCGGTCGCCTTTGGATTACAAGCCATCTATAAGAAACGATGGATCGGCAGGGCGATGCAAGATAGAGGAGTCCCGGTATTCGTTGACCTCAATGTAGCCAATAAGTTCTATGCCATCAACCTCTTTGGTGTTCCGAAAGGATATACAGCATTCTGTACTCGCGGATATTCAGATAGACTACCTGCCCTTGAATATGAGTATATGATAGCGGAACGTATCGCTGATGGCAATCCTCTCACATTCGTAGTCTATGGAGGTGGTGAGGATGTAAAGAAGTGGCGCCGGGAGCATCAGTGCGTTTATGTAACTCCTATCATCGCTATTAAAAATAAGCTGAAAGCCATTGAGCGCATGAAGCAGAATGTTGCTTCTTTCGATACCACTTCATTGATTGAATCTCTCCCGATAAAGGATTTGCCGACAACGGAGGAATTGATGGCTCGGCAGGTGGAGAATTACGATGCCCTAAAACTTATTGACGATGGCTAAGGGGAGTGGAGGAACGAGGACGGTCGGTACAAGAACGACTATTGCCGAAGCTCAGCGAGAAGTTTTGCGAGTAGCATCCATCATCGAAGCTAATGGAGGTCACTCATCGCGAGAAGCTCAAATTAAGCCTTTGAATATTGGCGAGCTACCCAAGCCAATGAAGGATTATGCCAAAAGAAAGGGAATTTCTCTTGATTCTGATAGGATGTATATAGATACTAAAGGGATTGAACATTCAATTAGAGAAAGTAAGGTGGCTAAGGGCTTGTCAGTGACAAAAGAAGAGATTGCTGACTTCGTGGTTAATAAGAGAGATATGGCTCAATATTATGACCCTCGAAAAGGAGATTTTATCTTCGCTACAGATAAGGCTAAATTTGTAGTAACACCTAATTATAAAATAAAGATAGATGGTAAACAAGAAAAGGTTGTAAATTATATCACTGCGACAAGATTGAATGGAGATGGGAATGACTTCAATTATATGATAAAAATAAAAGATGCGAAGCAACGATAGGATTCAAACCTACTCCACGGCCCCATTAAGGGGCGACGCCGTTTCGACATCGCGCTTCTATGCTTCGCATCTTTATATCGCAAAGTTAATAAAAACCTATCTAACTTACAAGATTTCCAAGAAATCCATAAAATTTCACTAAAGCATGGGAGCACTGAAGAACATACGGCATGAGAAGTTCTGCCAGAAATACCTTGAATGCGGAGTGGCAGTCGAGGCAATGCTCCATGCCTATCCCTCGCGTAAGAGATGGAAACGTAAGGCACAGGATAACGCCGCATATGCCCTTCTGCAGAATAGGGAGATTTTAGGGAGATTGGAGGAACTCCGGCAAAAGGAAGCCAAGAAGAGCGAGATTACCCGCGAGCGTATTCTGGAGGAGTTGGCGAAGGTGGGATTCTCCAATTTGGCGGACTGCCATTCGGATTGGGGGGAGGTGCTTGACTTCGATAAACTCACACCGGAGCAAAAGGCATCCATCAAGAGTATCTCGGTACGCAAGGTAAAGCTTGACACCGGGGAGGAAATAGAGAACATCCATATCGAGATGCACGACAAGATAAAGGCTCTTGAGCGTATCTGCAAGATGCTTGGCTTTGATTCCCCGACGGAGATTGCCGTGCGCAACGCCAACACCATGACTCGCGAACAGAAAATTGCCGAACTTGAAAGACTTGAGAAATGAAGAAAGGAATAAGGTTATGCTTACGGATAAGGACATAGACTACAGTCTGGAATTGCAAATGGACATCCTGCGCGAGGAGGCAAGGGAGCATTTCTATAGGTTTCTTGACTACAAGGATCCGAAGTATGACCGACAATGGTTTCACAAAGTCATTGCCGAACGTTGCCAGATGCTTCTTGAAGGGAAGATAAGGAATCTCATGGTCTTTCTTCCGCCTCAAAATGGTAAGAGTACAGTTGTTTCCGAGGCTTTTCCTGCATGGGCGTTAGGTAAGAATCCTGATTTGAAGATTGTCGGCTCGTCTTACGCTTCAAGTCTTGCAACAAAAGTTTCGCGCAATGTCCAACGTATCATTGACTCTCCTGAATATGGTGAGATATTCCCCGAGACACGCTTGAATGGCTCAAATTCGCAGTTTTCTCGCGGATTTATAAGGAATATTGATATGTTTGAAACTATCGGACATCGTGGATTTTATAAAGCAGTAGGTGTCGGGGGCGGTCTGACTGGCACGCCAGTAGATATTACCATCATCGATGACCCTGTAAAGGATGCGATGGAAGCCTATTCTCCGATTTATCGCGAGAGGGTATGGGAATGGTATACTTCCGTATTGCTGACCCGACTTCATAATGATTCGCATCAGCTTTTTATTATGACCCGATGGCATGAAGATGATTTGGCTGGGCGCATTCTTCAACGAGAGCCTGAGAATTGGACGGTGTTATCCATTCCGGCTATCCGTGAAAGCAAGGATGATGGCAATGATTTCGACCCTCGCGCAGTTGGGGAAGCCTTGTGGCCGGAACGTCATTCATTGGAACGGTTACTTGAGGCTAAGAAGCGTTCAGCGAAGGTGTTCTCAGCTCTCTATCAGCAATGTCCGACCATTGACGGAGGCAATATCATCAAGCAGGATTGGTTTAATTATATCACTACAGAAGAATTTGCCAAGAAACACTTCGCAAACCGCAATTCTATCAACTTCTTCATTGATACGGCATACACCGACAAGACAAGCAACGACCCTACAGGCATTATCGGCACTTGCACAATCGGCAATGATCTCTATATCACTTGTGCGGAGAAAGTGAACATGAAATTCCCCGACCTCATACGCCATATTCCGGGGTATGTAAAAGGGAATGGATACACTATTACAAGCACTGTCCGCATCGAGCCAAAAGCAAATGGATTGTCAGTGATAGACCAGTTGAGGGAATCTACTGCACTGAATGTAGTGGCGACACCCTCACCGAGAGAAAGCAAAGAAACAAGACTCAATGTAGCTTCCCCATTCGTAGAAGGAGGTCACGTCTATCTTGTTAAGGGTCCATGGAATGAAATGCTTGTGGATGAGATATGCGGTTTTCCTGCCAAGCCTCACGATGAGTTTGTTGACTTGCTCTGTTATGCGATAGATTACCACCACAACAATCAATATTCCGTCACTGATGAAGATATTGAGAACGACTTTTATTAAAACTTACAAATTACTATATCACTATGGAAGAAAAATTATTTGAGGGAACGCCCGAAGATATTATCGGCAGATTGACTAACAAGACAACCTCTGTTCCGGGTTGGGGGAATTTGGTAAAGGATTATGACCCGACCCGACATAAGATAAGGTACGACCAGACCTCACGCCGTGATAAGGTGCGCAAGAATGGTATTGTGGAGAAAGCGGCAAGAATCCATATCGGATTGGAGAAATTGCTTACCTCTCGAACTAATGAGTTTATGTTTGCCCTCCCGGTGAAGCGTATCTATAGCAATACCGAGGAGAATGAAACCCGACAGGCGATTGCAAAGGCGATCGAAGCTATTTATAAGCACGCACGTATCGATGCCGAGAATAAACGGAGAGGTATAAAGTACTTCGCTTCTTGCGAGATATTCACCCTTTGGTATACCGTAAAATCTCCTAATACTCTCTACGGCTTTCAATCGGAGTATAAACTGAAATGTAAGACATTCTCGCCGATGGATGATGCGTTGCTTTATCCACTTTTCGATGAATACGATGATATGGTGGCCATGTCGTGGCAGTATTCAAAGACTATCAATAATAAGACCATCACTTACTTTGAGACCTTTACCGATAGCCGACATATCCGCTGGAAACAAGACGGAGGGCAATGGAAGGAAGTGTCAAGCGAAGATATAGTCATTATCGGCAAGATACCGGGAGCGTATCTTTCTCGCCCATTCCCTTTATGGCACGGTCTTTCGCATATCCGTGAGGAAATAGAATACACCCTTTCCAGAAACTCTGATGTGATAGCCTATAACTCAGCCCCCATCCTTCAGATCGAGGGACAGTTGCAAGGCACGGAGAACAAGGGCGAGAGCCAGCGCATCTACCGCGTGGAGAAAGGAGGCAGCGTAAGTTATGTTTCGTAGTCTCAGGCTATCGAAGCACTGCGTTATCAAGTGGCAACGTTGCTCAATCTCTTTTGGTCGCAAGGTCAGATGCCGGATATATCGTTTGAGCAAATGAAATCTCTTGGTAATATCGGGTTCGATGCACGTCAGACACTTTTCATGGATGCTCATCTTAAAGTGGGCGATGAATCGGGTGCGTGGATTGAGTTCTGTGAAAGAGAATGTAATGTCATCAAGGCATTCCTCAAGCAGATGAACACCGCCTGGGCTTCCGAGATTGATAATGTTGATGTGGAGCATGTCATTTCTCCCTACATACAGAACGATGAGGCTGCCGAGATTGACAAGTGGGTCAAGGCAAATGGAGGGAAACCACTTGTAAGCCATCTTGAATCAATTCAGAATGCCGGTCTGTCGGCTGATCCTAACCATACTTTGGAGCAGATTCAGAAAGAGGAAGAAACCAGCGCTGCCTCGCAGATGCAATCCATCATAGGGGCGTATCAATAGTCAGAAGTCAAAGGTCACGGCTATGAGCAACAACGATCTTCGCATCTCATCGCTCTGACTTTATGATATATAGTGCTTTATCACTCATCACTACTACATTATACTAAAGTGAAGCCGAAGATTCCCAATCAGCGTAAAGCTAATTTAGAGCATAAGAAGCGCACTGAAAGGTACGCACAACTAATTCAGCAAATATATGACCGTGTAGCGCAGGAAGCCGCACGACACGCTGCCATTGCCGGAATAGACCCCTCTCAGCCATTTTCTTTTGCGGATTATCCCACTACTAAAGAAGCGATGCGCAAACTTCAAGCGCAACTAATTTCCGAAGTGGGAGCAACAATTATGGCAGGAACTTCCGAAGAATGGAAAGAGTCAAATCTTGTGCAAGACCTTGTGGTGCATAAAGTACTCACGGCATATACCGGGACTAATAAATTTGGGGATGAATATACACGCTATTTCCAGACCAATCCCGAAGCATTGAAGGCATTTCAGGAACGGAAGGATGAGGGAATGAACCTATCAACGAGGGTTTGGAATCTTTCGGAGCAATACAAGACCGAATTGGAGGAATCGATCTCTGCTGCCATAGCTCCGGGTATGTCGGCTATGGAGCTTGCCGCACAGGTCAAGAAGTATCTCAACGAGCCTGACAAGCGTTTCCGTCGGATCAAGGAGAAGATGGAGGATGGCACCATCAAATGGCATCTATCGAATCCAGCAAAGGCTTACCATCCTGGGAGAGGTGTCTATCGTTCATCCGCTCGCAATGCACAGCGTTTGGCACGGACTGAAATAAACATGGCTTACCGCACTGCAGAGCAGACTCGCTGGAAGCAGTTTGACTTCGTTGTCGGTTATGAGGTGAAGACTACACAGAACGGCCACCACGTTGAGGATATTTGCGATGAACTTGCCGGGAAATATCCGAAGGACTTCGTCTTCACCGGCTGGCACCCACAATGCATGTGCTACACAATACCTATTCTCAAAACTGAGGATGAATTCTGGGCTGATGATTCCGAGAACTCCACCGAGAGTATCAACGAAATAAAAGATGTGCCCGAGGGTTTCAAGCATTGGATTGAGGATAATAGAGAGCGTATTGATAAAGCCACCGAAAGGGGGACACTTCCTTATTTCATCAAAGATAATCGTGAGACGGTGAATGAGATTCTGAATCCGTCAGGAGAACCAGAGAAAACTACGTTAGAGATAGCAGCCGAACGTCATGCAATGAGGACTCCTGAAGATGTGGCGCGGATTCAAATGGCTTGGAATAAAAACCGAATGGAGCATCTAATGACTCTATCCGAAAGAATCGGCTCATACAAAGATCCGAATTTGAGA
>DAAI01000024.1:4806-40416 GCA_001701105.1 Bacteroidales bacterium GP1 | reverse complement strand
CCTCGGCCGGACGTATCAACCTAATAGCCGCAACGACGTTGGATCGCCATTGGCTGTGGCCCGGAATTTCCCGGCTCCGCTCACGGTGAATCTCACCTCCCGGCTGTCGTCGGGAACGATATTTCCGTCCTTGTCGGCCACTTGCACCGTGATATAAGCCAAATCCTCGCCATCCGCTTCAAGGCTGCCGCGGTTGCAGCTCAATACGATATGATCGGCTTTCCCGGCCGTGCGCACGCTCTTTTCTCCCGTCTTATTGCCCTCCGCATCATAGCTCACCACTTTTAATTCTCCCGGTTCATAGCGTGTATCCATCCACATTAGCCGATATCGGTGCAGATTCGTGGAATCATTCTTCTCACGCATTCCCTGGCTTTTGCCATTAATAAATAACTCAGCCTTGGGAGAATCCGTATATACGAATACCGGAGTCACCTCTCCTTCGCGTCCCGGCCATGTCCAGTGTGGGAGGATGTGCAATGTCTTTTCGTCCTTATTCCATCTCGACCGGTAGAGATAATAGCGGTCCTTCGGGATGAAGGCAAGATCTATG
This sequence comes from Bacteroidales bacterium GP1, assembly GCA_001701105.1. Classification (GTDB taxonomy): domain Bacteria; phylum Bacteroidota; class Bacteroidia; order Bacteroidales; family Muribaculaceae; genus Lepagella. The sequence goes on along the minus strand of DAAI01000024.1, from coordinate 39,863 downwards.
ATTCCGAAATAACTGGAGTGAGATGGCCATGCGTCCGTATCGTAGGGTGAAGGCTCGCCAAGATAATCGAAGCCGGTCCATACGAATTGACCTATATAATAAGGACGGTCGTCTTCCGAGGCAAAATCATCATCAGGAAGATTGCTCCAGGAGCAATACTCCACATCGTAGCCGCTGCTTTGATTGTCGGGATGCAACACTCCCGCACGGCGCTCCACTGGGAAGTAATATTTACCACGGCTGGAGACTGTGGAGGTCGTCTCGGATCCAAGGAGGATATTCTGCGGCAATTTCTTTATCGCATCGTCATATAAATGCACCCTATAATTGAATCCCGGTACATCGAGAGCCGCTCCGAATCCATTTTCCACTACCGCGTTTACCTGATCCATCCCGCAGGTCACGGGGCGTGTCGGATCTTCCCGATGGGCCACATCCTGAAGCAGCGTTAGCTCCTGCAGACCATCCTCCCACCATTGAGAAGGCACTTCATTACCTATCGACCACATGATCACGGATGGGTTATTGCGGTAATGATGAATCATATTTACCATATCACGCTCTGCCCATTCATTGAACAGTGTGCCATATCCGTTGAGGCTCTTTGGGCGGAAGCCCCAGTCGTCGAAAGGCTCTATCATCATCATCAATCCCATCTCATCACACAGCTCCACCAATTCCGGGGTCGGCATATTATGCGAAGTGCGTACGGCGTCCGCACCCATATCCTTCAACATTTGCAGCTGATGGCGCAAGGCCGATTTATTTACGGCCGCTCCGAGCGGGCCGAGGTCATGATGATTGCATACTCCTTTAATCATGCGTTTCTCCCCATTAAGGAAGAAGCCCTCTCCATTGCGTACTTCCACGCTGCGGATTCCGAAGCGGGTGACATACGTGTCCCTGACTTCTCCATCCTCGCTAACGGTGGTCGTGGCCGTATAAAGCGCAGGAGTCTCGGGAGTCCAGAGTGCCGGATTGTGAACTATGAAATTCTGCTGTAACTCCTGGCCGGGATAAATGCGGTAGTCATGAGTATCAGAAGCCACTTCCTTCCCTTCGGCATCGCGTATTATGGTGTTTAGAGTCACTCGGTCGTTTTTACTCACGCCCTCCACTTTAGTGCTTAGATGAACGGTGGCATATTCCTTACTCACATATGGAGTGGTAAGATATGTCCCCCAAACGGGTATATGCACTTTGTCACTTTCAATCAGATGTACATTCCGGTAAAGGCCGGCACCCGGATACCAGCGTGAACTTTGTGGCATATTCTCAAGACTCACCTCCACCACATTCTCGCCATCACGCACCACGCCATCGAGATTTGCCGTGAAGCTGTTGTAGCCATAAGGCCAGTAGGCCACGAGCTTTCCGTTCACCTTTACTTTGGCATGGCTCATCGCGCCATCGAAAAGAAGGGTGAAAGTTCGACCAGTAGTATCGGGTACATCAAAGGAGGTCCTGTACCAGCCTTTACCCTCATAAGGAAGGCCGCCCGTGCGACCCGTCTTCCACGTCTCCTCCGTCTCGCCGTTTTGCTCGACAGCCACTTTCTGAAGGTCGTGTTGCCTATCGAAAGGGCCATAGATGGCCCAATCATGTGGAATCGTGACCTGTTCCCATTTCAATGAATCGCGAGAAAAATCCCACGATTTCAACAGCTTATCGTTACGCCCGGAAGCCTGTGAAATCTCCCCTGAGAGGAGGATGACTCCAAGCATTAAACCTGCCTTAAGTATATTCATCTATTTTGTCTTATTGTCAAATTCTGATTATAATTCATTCTACCTTTGGGAATTCCGGTTGCCATTTAGTTCCGGATAATTTGCGGGAAACATCGGATTTAACGCCCTTGATTAATTCCGACATTATTATACCGAAATATCACGATTACTTTACAAAGATAATAAATTTTTTCATCGCATCCCGCTCCGACATCCATTTTTTAATAACTTTTATGAATAATCTTGCCGATTCTTTAAAGCACCATGAAGAATATACCGACTATGAGATTGCTGATTGAGGAAGGCGGCCGGAGAAATTAATCCGATTTATCAATTCAAAACTCAAATTTGCTGTGTCATACTCTCACTCAACCCTCCCTAATTCAAAATTATTTATTAAATTTGTATTTATGATTCTTACATAGGTTTCAACAATATAAAAATATAACAAACAAACCCGATTATAACGATGCTATCACCTATTTCCTTTCGTTCTGCGTAGAGAATTACAAGAACGCACATTCATTGTCGGGAGAGGCGGCTTCTAATATCTTATCGAGTTCAGGAGCGTTAGATTATTTAAAATCAAACTACGACACTATCCATACGCAAGGCCACCATTGGATTCTTGATGATAGCGAAGATTATTTATCTGCACATCTACCCTATTATGATAACTCTTTATCACGGCAGTCTTGAAATTGTAGAGAATCCTGAAATCAGGCACTCAAACCGCACTCTTGACTATGGTGCTGGATTTTATCTTACCTCCTCATTAGAACAAGCCGAAAAATGGGTAAGGACTAAAATAAAAGATAATCTGGCACACGGATTTCTCAACTTTGTACCGCGAGCTCGAAAAAGAAGAATCGAAATTATGGCATCTCGGGCCTGTGGCTTTATATGAAATGCTGATTGAGGAAGGCGGCCGGAGAAATTAATCCGATTTCTCAATTCAAAATTCAAATTTGCTGCGCCATATTCCCACTCAACCCTCCCTAATTCAAAATTATTTATTAAATTTGTAGTTTGATTTGAGGCTCTTTGTCCGTAGTGACGGTACCTCGGATCCGGGTGGACATTACCGATGGTCTGATATATACTATTGGGCCGACATCCGGATTAACCGCAACCAACCGAATTGTTATGAATCTACCGGAAGGGGTTCGCCCCGATATTCTAAATTACGATGACATCCGCAAGATGGTGCCGGCTCTCGATGGCCATGAGAAGCTGGTGAATACCATCCTGCACTGGCTAATCATCGATAAATGTAATGCCGTCCATTCAAGATACTGCCATGCCACAGGCGTGGAATTTTCCAATCTCCTTATCGACGATTGCTACAAGATAAAAAAGCATATCTATAATGAGGATGTCCTCGACAGATTCCCCACCGGGGCTTTCCTTACGGTATCGAATCATCCTCTCGGCGCCCTCGACGGGATCATGCTTATCGACATCGTGGGGCGTCATCGCCCTGATTTCAAGGTAATGGTGAATGAGTTCCTTTGCCATATCTCGGCCATGAAGCCATCGTTTATCCCCGTCGATCCCAGCGGGAGCGACGACCCGAAGAAACGCATGATCACGATGCAGGGAATCCGCGCGGCTATGAAGCATGTGCGCGACGGACATCCCCTCGGCTTCTTTCCCGCAGGTGCCGTATCGAAGGTCAATAAATCCCTCCATATCACCGACCGACAATGGCAGCCCTCCATAATCCGGCTTATCCAGCAACTGAAGCTGCCGGTGATTCCCGTCTATTTCCACGAGCATAACTCTGCGATATTCAATTTCTTGGGAATGATCGACTGGCGAATCCGCACTCTCCGGCTTCCGCGAGAGCTTTTCAACAAGACCGGCCGGGATATGCATATCACTTTCGGCGAGCCTATATCGCCCGAGGAAATCGCACGGCATAAGGATGTGGATGAGTTAGGACAGATGCTCCGCAACGCCACTTATTCTCTTAAAGGAAAATATTATAAATAATCTCTCCGCGATAACCATGACCAATCTTCCCGTTTCCGAGCAGGAAATCACCAGAGTGCGCCAACGCTTCTCGATAATAGGCAATTCGCCGGCGTTGCATAATGCCATTGCGCGAGCCATTATGGTGGCTCCCGTGGATCTCGCCGTACTTGTCACCGGAGAATCCGGCGCCGGAAAAGAGTTTTTTCCTAAGATCATACATCAGTTCGGAGCAAGAAAGCATAAAAAATATATAGCCGTCAATTGCGGAGCCATTCCAGAGGGCACCATCGACAGCGAACTCTTCGGCCATGAGAAAGGCTCTTTTACAGGAGCCATCGCCGACCGCAAAGGCTACTTTGAGGAGGCCGACGGTGGCACCATCTTCCTCGATGAGATCGCCGAGCTACCGCTCACCACACAGGCTCGCCTCCTCCGCGTGCTGGAGACAGGCGAATTCCTGAAAGTAGGCTCATCCACAGTGCAGCGCGCCGATGTCCGCGTCGTGGCCGCCACTAATGTCAATCTCCTCGAGGCCGTAAAGAAAGGGAAATTCCGCGAGGATCTATATTATCGCCTCTCGACAGTGATTATCCCCGTGCCGAATCTGCACGACCGTGGTGACGATGTGGCTTTGCTCGCGCGCAAATTCGCTTCCGACTTCTCACAGAAGTACCGCACCCAGCCAATCACATTCAGCGACGATGCCATCCGGCTGATGAGGGTCCAGAGATGGCCCGGTAATGTAAGGCAACTAAAGAATATTGTGGATCAGCTCGCCCTTTTTTATGCCGGAGAGCAGATCACGCATGAGCAACTCGCCGACCTCCTTCATTCCGATTCCGACCTGCTGCCCACCACCCGCGCAAACGATGACGACGACCAACGCAAGATGATGTGGCAGCTCGTGATGGCCTTGCGCCATGAGACCGACATGCTCCGGCAACGCATCGACGCCATGGAATCGGGCAACGGCCGATTCTCTATCCTGAAGGATATGACTGCGTCGCCCATGGCCGAAACTCCCCCCGTGACTTCGCTCATAAAATATCCGGAGCAGAATGTGCTTAACCTCGGCCCTAATCCTCTCGTGGAATCCGAGAGAGCCACCATCGCAGCCCTCCTCGCCAAAAATGGCGGTAATAAAAAGCAGACCGCCGAGGATCTCAACATCTCCCTCCGCACCCTATACCGTAAACTCCACGAGCTCGAAATAGAATGAAACCCATCCTGCATCGCCCCAGCCGTCTGCTCCCGTTGCTCGTATGCATTGCCATCCTGCTCCCGTTGGGGAGCTGCATACCGAGGTACACCCTCAATGGCTCATCCATAAATTACGACATCTATAAGACCGTAAACATCGGAGAATTCCCGATTCGCGCCGCCCTTGTGTACCCTCCGCTGCAGCAGACTTTTGAAAACGCATTGCTCGATTATGTGACCCGGAACACCCGCCTGCAAGTCACCGACAATAATAACGCCGACCTCCAGCTCACCGGCGAAATCACTGGATATTCCCTATCGCCGCAAGCCGTCGGCACTGATGCTTATGCCACCGAGACTCGCCTCACAATCACTGTGCATATCATTTATACCGACAACAAGAACGAGGCAAACAACATCGACCAGTCGTATTCAGCCTACCGGCAGTTTGATTCATCTTTGATGCTTACCGACGTCCAGGATGAATTATGTCAGCAGATCTCCGACGAGATTGTAACATTAATCTTCAATTCCACCTTCGGCAACTGGTAGCCCCCCACTCTAACCCCACATTTCTCATGCCCTCAAAATACCCCTATTTCCTCAAGCCAGACATCGATGCCCTCCCCACGGCCGCCGGCGATGCACGCCGCGCCATCGTGCGCAAGATAGCCGCCGGAATTGGATCACGCGATGCGCTCCGCTTGCTACTCGGCATCGACCCCGAGGAATTTCGTGATTTCTACGGCGAGAACCATGCACAGGATGTCTCGACCGAAGATACTATCAATGCCTTTATCGGACGCTTTGCACCCTCCCGGGCTCACGAAATGCCCGATGAAATTCCTATCGACGCCCCTGCAGCCGACTATGCAGCTACGCTCAGCACACTCCCCGACCTCGCTCCCGAAGATTCAACCACGGCTTGCATCGATGCATTCTGCGGCAAGGAGAACCCCCCTCTTTCCGCCGATTTGGTGAAAATTATGATAAAAAACGGTAATTACCGCAAGGCTCTTGAAATTATTACCGAATTGAATTTGAAAAATTCAAAAAAAAGTGTTTACTTTGCAGACCAAATTCGTTTCCTGCAAATGCTTATTCGCACCACGGAGCCGGATTCTGAATAAACGAATTAAAAACAGTAACAAAATGTATATCTTTCTTTGCATTCTGATCGTGATAGCATCGCTGCTGCTCATGGGAGCTGTGCTGATTCAGAAATCTAAAGGAGGCGGCCTTGCCTCCGATTATTCCAGCGGCAACCAATACCTCGGTTATCGCAAGACCACCGATTTCATCGAAAAGGCCACATGGACTCTCGCCATCTTCATCTGCGTGATGTCGATATGTGCTTCTTTCGCAGTAAAGACTCCGGTGAATGTGTCTAAAATCCAGACCACAGCTCCGACTCCCACAGCTCCGGCCGCTGCTCCGACGCAAGCTCCCGCTCCGACACAGGCTCCCGCTGCCGCTCCGATTAACTAAGACGAGCATTATTTAGAGAAGTCATACAGCGCGCTTTCCTGCGCCCCTGTAAGCATAATTGCGCCTCCGGAAATCAGGGGGCGCAATAACTCATTATTTGGGGAGCGTAAGCCTCCGGCTTGTGAAATATGAATAATGTAGGGACGCATGGCCCGTGCGTCCGGAATCCATATAATTGATTATCTGTCTTTTCCTGATTTTGGTTGACTATCAGAAGTATCTAACCCTGAAAGAAGTTGACTCGGTTAATATTATCCCTTATGGGAGTTGACAAACCCCGCAAACGCGGTCGTGGTTCACAAGCAAAGACAAAGGTTCTCGTAATGGCTGAAAGCACTTCACAAGAACTTAATAAAAAGCATAAACTTGACAAGTCAGTTGGTCATATCAAGATGATTGTCATTGATGACTTGAAGTCAAAGACTCTTGACAGCAATGTAATCAAGTTCATCAACAACGATGCACAACTGACTACTGATGATTCAACTTCTTATGTGAACTTCAAGAATCTTGTTAAGTCTCATATGAGTCAAGTCGTTGAACCTAAACAGATTTCAAAAGTCCTTCCGTGGGTGCATATCGTCATCAGCAACGCAAAGCGTCTGCTGCTTGACATATACCACGACATCAAACCCGAATTCTTGCAGAACTATCTCAATGAATTCTGCTATAAGTTCAACCGCAGAAAACTTGATATGTTTGAACGTCTGATGTTCTCTTGCTTGTCTTACAAGACAGAATTTAAACACAGATACTATGACAAGAAAATTGCTGCTTAAATTATTGAAGATAAATATTGTAAACTAAATAAAGATTACTGATATGGATAATAATGTAACAGAAGAATTTTTTATAGAATTTGATGACTTAGAATTTGATAAATCTATAGATATTCCAGACCATATTCTATATGAAATGGCTTCTGTAGGTTATTTCGTAACCTTAAAAAATAATGGTAAACCCGAATCGCCTAAGTTTAAAGTCTTCGTAAATGGTAGTGAAGGAAATGAACCTCATATTCATATTTGGGACGATAGTACAAACGGTAAAGAATTTCATACTTGTGTTTGTTTGACGAAAATTGAATATTTTCATCATGATGGAAAAGAAAATATTTTAACTCCAAAACAAAAAGAGTTTCTTGTAAAATTTCTAAAATCTGAATGTACTAAAAATAAACGATATAAAACTAACTGGGAATATGCTTTGTCAATGTGGAATGATAACAACACAGACAAAACTCAGGTTGATGAAAATTCAGAGGTATTGGATTATACATTGTTGAAATAAGAGAATTCATATAATATGGCTTATTTCTTATTTTAACTATCTTGGGGAAAATAGAGGATATTCATTTAAATTTATTATATAACTTCTTATTAGCAATGGATATTACCACTGAAGTTGCCAGCGACATAAATCATGAAGTCAGAAACTCTGCCGATCCATCTTGGCCCGGCTCAACCATCTTCCCGATTGTAGCTATTTCCCCGATTCCATATTGCATAGGATGGAACTCCATTTTAAATAAAGCCACCAATACGATGGAATTTAAATAGTATATTGGGAATATGGAATGTGGGAAACTGATGATGCCACCACGGATCACCTTGAATATACACAGGCTCCCTTAAGCTGCGTTATCACCGGTGAGAGAGATAACGCACAGATGCAATTGACCAAAAGCAGCATCTGGAATGCACTTAAGACTGTAAATTCGGAAATTAATTCTTGGAAATCTATTTTTCTAAGTTCCAGGGTACAAGAAATTTTGTTGCCAGGAGGGTCTTCGGATATTCATGGGAATTTTATTGTACCAAATAGTCCGGTCAACAAAATTACCCATGGAGGAGCAATAGTATTGGTCACACATTTAGTCTCAGATTCCGGAGTTCATCATATCATTTTCGTGAATCAAGATTACAAAAATAAGCAGGTTCTACAAGTACTTCTTAATGAGGGCTACAATATTGGCTTTATGAAAAGACCTGGAAGCAGCATAGTAGGTCCTGTGGAACCGGAGCCGGAAGAACCGTCACCAGTAGAACCGGGAAAGGCTTCTTTAGATAACAAGACCGATCAAAATACTCAATCTGAAGGAAAGGGTATGAAAACTATCTCAAAAACTCTTGATGAAGGAGGGATAGCTGTACTACAATGGTCTCCTAACTAAAGATGAGTAAATCCTGAGCACTTATCTTAATTTCGATTTTTTGGAACCGCTGGGAGACTTGGTTATAACGGAGACCATGCTCATTTAGGGCTTATCTTCGTTATCAGGCCATCCCATTTTTCACTGATTAGCGTTTGGCCCAGAGGAGCTTGTCGCGCAGGATCTCAGGGAAGCCTTTACCGGGACGGCGCAGCACGTTTACCGTAAACGGGGCTTTGGTAATCTTTATCGCATCCTTTTCATCCGATGGGTCGCCACGGAGGCGGAATGTGCGCCCGTCGAGGCTTACCCGGTAACGCCGCTGCCCACAACTTACCTCGGCACGCACTTCAGAGTCGCCGCCGATCACCAGCGGACGCATCGTGAGGGAATGCGGGGCCACCGGCGAAAGCACCATATTGCTTACCGTAGGCTCCAGAATCGGACCTCCGACCGACATATTGTAGGCGGTGGAGCCGGTGGGCGAAGCTATGATCAGGCCGTCGCTTTCGTAGGCCGCAAGATATTCCCCGTCGATCCATGTGCGCACTGTCACCATCGAGGCTGAGTCGCTTTTCAGCAATGCCACTTCGTTGAGCGCGTAGGGCCAGAATCCTTCCGGCATACCGCTACATTCCACCTTCAGCACCATCCTTCGCTCAAGGCAGCGGGTATCTTCCGCAAGCAATTGCAGGATCTCCGCTTCATCATCGAAGGAATAACTTGCCATAAATCCCAAATGGCCTGTATTGATGCCTATCATCGGCACTCCGCTCGCCCCGGCCCATTGCGCGGCGCGAAGAAATGTGCCATCGCCGCCGATGCTCACAAGCGTATGCACCTTTTCCTCCGGAAATTCATCGGCTATCTCTGATGTAACATCATGACCCCTTGCCGTGAGGTATTCTCCGAACTCCCGGCTTACATACACGCCCATTCCCAATTCGCGCACTCTTGCGAGAAATTCAGCTATCCTCGGCACATAGGCGTCTTGCTTCGGATTGCCATAGAAGGCCACTCCTTTTTCAATATCCATTTTCATAGTCGTTAGCAAGCTGGGCGATTCATACCTCAAGCAATGCTTTCAGACCCAACAGCCGTTCAAGCGATGCTGTCGGCGTGCCGTACAAGTCGCCGTGAGCTTCGGTCACGGTATATCCGTACCGCTCAAGGCTGTTGACGGTGGCCGTAGGGTCGACGCTACGCACGCGCAGAGTCACTTTCAGCCGTCCTTCGCTTCCGGGTGCGCTTAATAGATCCACGAGATGCACGTCGGAATCCTCTACGGCATGCGCAAGGCGCGACGCGCTGTAATCACCCGGAGCGCATTCCACTGTTATCACGCTGCTGTCGTCGCGCGCGGCTATCATCCGCCCGAATGCCTCCAGCAGCGATTGCTCATCAATTATACCTATCGTCTCCCCGGATTCGCTTACACGGAGACGTCGGCCCGGACTGTCAAGAAGCCGCGGCAATACCTCCAGCAAAGGCATCTCGCTCCCCACCTCGGGAAGTCCCGGCCCCGGCTGTAAAGTCGCTAATGGCGATATGGCTTCTTTTGCTGTCATTTTTATCCTTTCCTATAGTTCTGGCTTGTCCTGGATTTAGCAATTCCTTGTTCTTTAATAAACATTTTTATCAGACAAATTCCATCCATGGTGATGCTCATAAACGTGAATCGCTTTCAGGCAAGTGCTTATATCTTATAAACGCTTTTACGCTTACAAAGATACAAATTTCATTCCAATTTTGCTAAATAATAAGAAATCCACGGATCTGGATTCCCTCTGTTAGCCATCCGTGCGATTCATCATTCAGCGGTCCGGATGATTAAGAAGAGTCAATGGAGGCAGTTTTTCGTGTCTTTTCCTTTAAGTTATTGCGAAAAAATTAGTATAAACAACTACTTTTTCTTAAATTTGCATTTGCAATCGGGGTATCTCATTTCGTCGGGTTAAGCACGAGATGAGCATATGTCCTCATCAACATACGCACATTTTTAAAAAACGTTTTTCGTTTAGAAAGCTGCCAAACCGGTATTAATTTAGCCAATAATGACACGCCTAAGTGTAAATATAAATAAAGTGGCCACCCTCCGCAATGCCCGCGGCGAGGGGAAACCCGATGTACAGAAATTTGCCGTTGACTGTGAAAGGTTCGGCGCCCAGGGAATTACGGTGCATCCACGTCCGGATGAACGCCATATCACACGCCGAGATGTGGAATTGCTGAAACCTCTCGTCACTACGGAATTCAATATCGAAGGCTACCCTGACAAGCGGTTTATCGACATCATCCTTGAAACGAAGCCGGCTCAAGTGACTCTCGTGCCGGATGCGCCGGGAGTACTTACCTCCTGCGCGGGGTGGGACGTGATTGCCAATGCCGGACTCCTAAGGGAGATCACGTCGCGCTTTAAAGAGGCCGGAGTGAGGGTATCGATATTTGTCGATCCTATTCCCGAACAGATTCGGGCTGCCGCTGAAGTGGGTGCCGACCGTGTGGAACTATACACGAAGCCTTATGCCGATCTATTCCCCGATGATCCGGAAAGAGCCGTAAGGCCTTTCATAGAGGGCTCGAGGATAGCCTCCGAGGCCGGACTCGGCGTGAATGCCGGCCACGACCTGAATCTGGAAAATCTTCGGTTCTTCTTCACGTCGCTCCCCCGCCTCGATGAAGTAAGCATCGGGCATGCCATTATCTCCGATGCCCTTTATCTCGGAATTGAGGAAACGATCAAACGCTATCTCGAATGCCTTGACTGATAATATTAAACATCTCATACGGCTCTATATCATATGACTTCAATATCCCTCTGGTCGCTCATAATGGATGGCGGCTACATCATGATTCCCTTGGCTGTGATGCTCCTCGTGGCCATTTACATATTTACGGAGCGATGCATCGTGATCAATCGTGCCGCGCGTCGCGACCCCTCTTTTATGAACCGTATACGCGATTGTGTGCACGACGGCGACATCGAGTCGGCCATCAATCTTTGCCGGCGAGCCAATACGCCCTATGCGCGTCTTGTGGCCAAAGGCATATCCCGAATCGGACGCCCGATGAACGATATTCTTGTCACGATCGAGAATGAGGGTAATATCGAAGTGGCCGCCCTCACAAAAGGCTTTCCGTGGCTATCCACAACTGCCGCCGGAGCCCCGATGCTCGGATTCCTCGGAACAGTAATCGGAATGATCGATGCCTTCTTCTCCCTCGCCAATGCCGGGACATCGGCCAATATCACCGTGCTCTCCTCCGGCATTTATCAGGCGCTTGTCACGACAGTGGCCGGTCTTATTGTAGGCCTTATAGCCCTCTTTGCATATAATTACCTGGTGGCCCGCGTGAATGTTGTTACTAATTCCCTTGAAGCGGAGACAATGGCATTCATGGATCTACTCAACGAACCGGTGAAGAAGTGAAGCCATGGCACTGAAACGTCAGTTGCAGCCTATGGCCGCATTCTCAATGTCGTCGATGACCGACGTGATTTTCCTGCTCCTTATCTTTTTTATGATAACGAGCACCATCATCTTTCCGGGCGCCATTGATGTGAACCTTCCCCAAAGTTCGGAGCAGACTACGCTGAAGCCGGTCACGGAAGTATATATCGACTCCCTGGATCATCTATATCTCGTGGTCGACCGCAACGACAGTACCAACGTCTATTCCATTCCCAAGCCTATGGGGCTGCAAGCCCTCGAAGCCGAACTTTTCGCAATCCATACCGCGGATTCCACACGCGCTGTGGCTCTATATGCCGATTCCACTGTGAAATATGCGCGTATTGTCGAAATCCTCGACATCGCGGCAAGAAATAAGCTCCGCATGGTGCTTTCCACTTCTGCCAAGTCGCCAAATCCCTGAACCGTCTCCGATGATTAGCTCCAAAAAGCCCGACAGAGATAAACTCATTGCCTTGGCGGTGACATTGATCTTTGTGGCAGCATTGATTCCATTGCTGCTTTTTACCGGTCTGACTACCGATCTGCGCGAGATGGCTCTTGCCTCCACTCCGGAAATCTCCGTGGCCACGCCCGAGGAGGAGACATTCCTCGAACCGGAGCTGCTGCGCGACCTCGGCGAAGAAAGCGCCACAGCCAAGGATGCTCCAGCCCCGGCAGTAAAAGGGGATCCAAAGCCGGATATCAAGGACAATACCAGGAAAACAGAACCCGGCTCCAACCCGAACCCGGCTCCCCCAGTGGAGAAAAAGATCACCACGGAAAAGGAATCTCCCGTTAAGACCTCGGAGCCTTCAGTCTCGGATGAGGAACGGCGCAAAGTCACTTCCACCGTGGCCAAAGGATTTGAAGGGAAAAACGGCATGACCTCAGGTAAACCCGGCACTTCCGGGGCCGGAGGCTCCGGAGCGGGAATTGCCGGGGTAGCCTCAGGAAGGACATTCAAGGGATGTCCGAAACCAAATGTAGAACTTCGCCATAAGACTACCGTGGTGGTAGCCGTGAGCATAGATGCCGAGGGGAGAGTGACTTCAGCGAGAGCAAAGGGCGGGGCGCCGGCCTATATCCGCTCCGCTTGCGAGAAGGCAGCTCTCAGCGCTTTATGGAGCGCAAAGCCCAACGCACCCTCCACATCCGGCACTATCACCTTCACCATCACCCCCCGATAACATACCGCCGGAGCACTTCAAAATATTAATCCTGCCAGTCGAATTCGACCAACAGGACTAATTTATTATCCGTTATTACTGATTATCAGCTAAAATCGGCTTGCAGCATATCGCCTTTCTCCATGAGGGCCTCGTGGAGGGCGAATGCATGACGGAGATCGTGAGGAGTATGTCCGCCCGACTTCTGGGCAATCTTCAGATAATCCCACATCAACTCCTTGTACATCGGATGAACGCAGTTCTCGATGATTGTCTGGGCGCGCTGCATCGGATCCTTGCCCCGGAGGTCGGCCACACCCTGCTCTGTGGCAAGAATCTTCACCGAATGCTCTGAATGGTCAACGTGTGATACCATCGGCACGATCGTCGAGATCTTTCCTCCCTTCTGGATTGACGGGCAGGAGAAGATGGAGAGATATGCGTTGCGGCTGAAATCGGCCGATCCACCGATACCGTTCATCATCTTCGTTCCCATCACGTGAGTGGAGTTGACATTTCCGAAGATGTCAGCCTCAAGCGCTGTGTTCATGGCGATAAGACCGAGCCGGCGTACCACTTCCGGATGATTCGATATCTCACCGGGACGCATCACCACTTTATCGCGGAAGAAGTCGATATTTTCCATGAAATGGAGCATGGCTTCATCGCTGAATGTAAGAGCGCAGGTAGAAGCGAAGCTGCACTTGCCCTCCTCCATCAATGTCATTACTGCGTCCTGGATCACCTCCGTGTACATCTCGAAACGCGGAATATCGGGGTTCTCGCCAAGTCCGTAAAGCACGGCGTTAGCTACATTGCCCACACCCGACTGGATGGGAAGGAATTCCTTAGGAATCTTACCCTTGCGAAGCTCGCTTACGAGGAATTCGCAGATATTGTTACCGATAAGCTGAGTCTGCTCGTCGGGTGCCGTGAAAGGCTTGATGCTCTCTGAAGCATTGGAGGGTACCACTCCGATAATCTTCTTGGGGTCGATATGGAGCACAGTGTCGCCGATTCTGTCGGAAGGCTTGTAAATAGGAATTTCCCGACGGTGAGGAGGATCAAGAGGAATATAATTGTCGTGGAATCCGCGGAAGGAATTATGATAGTAGGAGCTATATTCGATAATCACCTTCTTGGCCATGCGAGCGATTGTGGGGGCCATGCCAAGGCCTGCGCCGAGAATCACATCGCCGTTGGGACTCATTTCAGTGGCTTCGATGATGGCTACATCAATGTCGCCATAGAAGCCGTAACGCAAATCCTGAGACAGATGGCTGAGATGCTGGTCGAAATAATTCATTTCGGAGGCATTAATAGCCTTCCGGCAATCGGAATGTCCCTGATAAGGGGTGCGCTGACGGATTGCCTTTGCCCGGGATAGCTCGCCATCGACATGGTCGTTGGTCGATGCACCAGTAAAGAGATCAATTTTGAATTCTTCGCCTTTTTCATGGAGAGCCTTGGCTTGTTCGGCCAATGCCACTGTTACTACCTTTGGCGTGCCAGAAGCGGTAAAGCCGGATAAGCCTACTCGATCGCCATTTTTTATATAGAATCGATTTCGGTAGGTTCATAGNNTTTATATGGCTCGCCGCCTCTTCTGCCGTAATAAATGGTATGCTCATTTGTAACGTTAAGATTTAAATGGTAATTTTGCACAAAAGTAATAAATTTATGCAATATTTCAGTAATAATGGACCCGATTTTTTTACCCCCGACCGATAAAAAATGCACACTTTCAAAAAAAGTGCGCATCGAAACTTATGGATGTCAAATGAATGTGGCTGATTCAGAAGTAATTGCCGCAATGTTGGCTCTTGCAGGCTATGAACCTACCGAAATCGATTCTGAAGCCGCTGCCGTGATTCTCAACACTTGCTCCATCCGCGACAACGCCGAACAGAAAATTTTTTCGCGTCTTGCCTATTGGAACGCTCTACGGCGCAAACTCGGACGTAATATTATCATCGGAGTGGTAGGATGCATGGCCGAAAGAATAAAGCATGAACTTGTGGAGAAACACGGCGTCGACCTTGTGGCAGGTCCGGATGCCTATATGCAGCTTCCCGACCTTGTAGCCGCCGCCGA
Organism: Bacteroidales bacterium GP1; assembly: GCA_001701105.1. Lineage (GTDB taxonomy): Bacteria > Bacteroidota > Bacteroidia > Bacteroidales > Muribaculaceae > Lepagella. Next base: position 24,604 of record DAAI01000024.1, on the reverse strand, counting down.
AGCAGGCCAGCCGGCTGTGAACGTAGAACTATCGACTACCGAAACCTACCGCGACATCACCCCCCGCCGGCTCGGCGCAGGGGGCATCTCCGGCTTCATCTCTATAATGCGTGGATGCAACAATTTCTGCTCATACTGCATCGTGCCCTACACACGCGGCCGCGAGCGGAGCCGCGAACCGCAGAGCATCCTCCGCGAACTTGCCGACCTTCGTTCGCGTGGATATAAGGAAGCTACGCTGCTTGGCCAGAACGTCAACTCCTATTCCTATACGGATGAAGAGGGAAATGTTACTGATTTTCCGGCGCTTCTCGGAATGGTGGCCGATGCAGCCCCCGATATGCGCATACGTTTCACTACTTCGCATCCTAAGGATATGAGTGACGAGACGCTGCACGTAATTGCCGCCCGCCCGAACCTGGCGCATCATATCCATCTGCCCGTACAAAGCGGATCAAACAGCGTTCTAAAGGCCATGAACCGCAAATATACGCGCGAATGGTATCTCGACCGTGTGGCTGCCATTCGTCGGATTTTGCCCGATGCCGGCCTTTCTACGGATATGTTTACGGGATTCCATGATGAAAGCGAGGAGGATTTTCAACAGACGCTGTCGCTGATGCGCGAAGCCGGATTCGATTCAGCTTTCATGTTCAAATATTCCGAACGTCCCGGCACTCTGGCTGCCCGCGAGATGCCCGACAATATCCCGGAGGATGTGAAGATCGACCGGCTCAACCGGATGATCGCACTCCAAAACGAACTCTCTGCCGAATCCAACCGCCGCGACATCGGAAAGGAATTTGAAGTCTTGGTGGAAGGCCCGTCAAAGCGGAATCCGGAGGAATACTTCGGACGCACATCGCAAAACAAGGTTGTGGTATTTCCCCGTGAAGGGGCTGAGCCGGGGGAATTTATCCGCGTCGCGATAGACGATTCCACCTCGGCCACGCTACTCGGCCACAGGGTCTAATCCCGCTCATCTTCGGATTCTGCATCATTGCCATCAACCGGTTTCAGGACAATGCCTTTGGATTTACGGCCGTTGATGGCAATGGTGAATGGTTGGTCGAGGCGAATCACCCGCAAGAACTCGGTCTCCTTTACGGCAGGCTGTGCATCAAGCCAATCCCGATCGATGAAACCATTATCGACGTCCGGATCGACCGTGAAATAACCGGTGCCGAAACTCGTGAGGTTCTGGAAGAAATGCGTACCCTGCGACGGCTCCACACGAAATCCGGGTAAGGCCGACTCCACGATAAGGCGCGCACCGGCAATCTGTGCCCAGCGCACGGGAATACCCAGGGCCGGATCAGATGTGCCCCAACGGCCCGGGCCTATGAGTATATATCCGGTGGAAGTATCCACCATCTCTTTATTGATCTCCCCTACTTCGGCCGCTATTTCGTGCGTCCGGAGAGTATCGAAAGCCTCCGGCTTAACATAGACAATGTGGTGAACATTGTCCATCACCCCATGCCCTAAAGCCGTATCGCTGCGGAGCACGAGCTGACTGTCAGCCACATTGGTTATCGAATCGTCGAGCATCTCCTTACGGTCGACAATCGGACGGATCTGAAGCCAGTAGACTATACCCTTCTTTCCCTCCTTGTCGGGAACGGGATTGATGTTGCCTGCAAACTCTATCTCAACGGGGCGCCCCATCTCATATTGGCCGGTCTCCAGCATAAAATTGGCTATCTTCGCCAGCGGAAACGCATCATGCTTTAAAACGTTGGCAAATGTCATTACCTTCCGTCCGCGCCCAAATTCCGTGTCGCGCAGCACGCCGTCGTCCATATCATACGTGGATACAAGATATTTCAGTGCTCCGGTCTTGAAAGCGTCCGCAACAGGAATCTTGCTTATGTTGAAATTATTGTCGGTGGAAAATTCATCATTATCCACTCCTCTTGGAGAAAGACCGTAGAGATATGTCTGAGTGTCGCGCAGCGCGGTCTGAAGCGTGGATGTCTGCAATACATGTTCCGGATGAGCCGGAGAAAAACGCAGAGCCTTGCTTCCGTCCACGATATATTCCCCGAGTCCGGCAGCTACTTCCACTACCCCCTCCTCACTCTTCTCATCCCCCACGGGATAATAGTTGATACTCCTGCCCACTCCCGAGAAGCTCGGATAATAAAAACCATCATGGTCGTTGCCGGCCACTTCCTGAAGTATCACGGCCATCTTCTCCTGATCAATCACATTGCTTGTGGCATTCATATAGGCCTTGGAATCGGAGAAATAGACAGAGGCGTACACAGCCTTTACCGCGGAGCAGAGCATTTCAAGCCTCTTTTCCTCATCAGCGATATAGGGCACCATATAGGTAGAATATATTCCGGCAAAGGGCTGATAATGCGAGTCCTCAAGCAGCGATGAACTGCGCACCGCAAGCGGACGGCGCACTACATCCGACAACGCCAGAAAATCCCGCTTCACATCATCAGGCAACCTGGCATTGAGGAATGCTCGAAGAATCTCATCGTCGCTGGCATCGGAAAGGGCTATCTGGTAAAGCCCGTTGGAATCCATGAATTCATCAAAGATGTCTGTACAGACAACCACTGTGTGAGGAATCGTGATCTGCACTCCGTCGAAATTCTCGCAGACCGGATGCCGCTTTATAATCTGGTCGATGAAGGCGAGTCCACGACCCTTACCACCCATCGAGCCTTGCCCGATGCGCGCGAAGTTGCTGTAATTATCATAATTATTCCGCTGAAACTCCGCCACGATTCCTCTGTTCTTCATGCGGCGGTAGCGCACGATGCACTCAAACACGAGTTTTCGCACCATCGGAGCATCCTCAATATCGCTGAACACATACTTCTTCAGCACATCGGCTATCGGAAAAAGGGCGCGGGAATAAAGCCAGCGGCTGATGGAATTGCTCTGGCAATAATAATGCAGGAGGTCGTCGGGGATGTCGAATATTCCGTTCTGCAACTCCTTCAGATTGCGGAATCTCATAAGCTCACGCCCCGTTGAGGGATAGCGGACTATGAAATCGCCGAAACCAAAATTGGCGGTCACGGCATCCCGAAGATCAACGGGGAGCTTCTTCGAATTCTTGTCGAGAAATATATAACCGGCCTTTTCCGACGCCTCACGGTTGGCACTCTCCTGACTCTCAACAATTACCGGCACCTTGTCATGCTTTTGATGCAGATACCTTGCCAGTTTCAATCCAGCCTCCGGATCTTTCTCCCCGTCAATAGGGAATCGGGCATCAGTGATGAGGCCCAGGATATTGTCGCCGTATTTATCCACAAGCAGCTTCGCCTCCTCATAATCGCGGGCAAGCAGCACTTTCGACCGTCCGCGCATACGTAGCGAAGCCTCGTGTCGGTTAAGCGCCTCTGTGGAAAATTGTTTCGATTGCTTCAGAAGGAACTTGAAAAGATAGGGCAGCACCGAGCTATAGAACCGGATTGAATCTTCCACAACTATGATTGCCTGGACTCCGATTTCCAGAATATCATGGTCGGCGTTCATCTTGTCCTCAATGAGCTTGATGATGGCCAGAATAAGGTCGACGTTTCCAAGCCATGAGAATACATAGTCCACCCCTCGCAGATCCTCATTGGCGATTCGGCGGCGCACCTCCTTTGAGAATGGCGTGAGCACGACAAAAGGGATATCCGGATATTCCGCATCTATTGCCACGGCTTCCCTGAAAGTCTCGCTTATGTCTACACCCGGCATGGCGATGATAAGGTCGTAGGAGGATTCCGCCAGTTCGCGCTTTGCTTCTTCGTATGTGGCTACCCTGCGGAAGCGTGGCGGAGATGAAAGATTCAGGGAGATGTATTCGTTGTAGATCTGTTCCTCGATACGGCCGTCTTCCTCAAGGATAAAGGCATCGTAAGTCGATGCTATCAGCAATACATTGGTGATTCGCCGCAGCATCAACGTCTGAAAAGCCGTATCTTTCATATAGAGACGGCTGAGCATCTTATCGTCTACCTGTTTCATCCTGCGTAAAAAGGGGTGTAGGCGTTAGGTATGATTGAACGTTATTTCATCTTTTCAAGAAATGCCGCTACGGCATCAGGCATGGAGCGGAACTCGGCAGTGGGAGCCACTATGTCGGCATGAAGCCCGGCTTCCTCAATGGCCGCGACTGTCTTGGGCCCGAAGCCACCGATATAAATCCCATCTTTCTCCTGATTGAAATCGGGAAAATTCTTTTTCAGCGACACGATTCCGCTCGGGCTGAAGAAAAGGAACATATCGAAGTCCGTATCCTCACCTTCTTCGAAGTCATTGCTGACTGTACGGAAAATCACGGCTTTAGTCACATCGAGGTTATGTTGCTCGAGGATTGAAGTGTCCTCGTTATGCACATCGGCCACCGGGAAGAGGAATTTTTCTTTTTTGTTCTTGTCGAGGGCGGCGAGAAGTTGCGGATCATTGAGCTTTCCCGTTGTCCCGAAGGAAATCTTGCGCTTACGGTAGACGATATATTTCTGCAGGTAAAGCGCGATGGCTTCTGTGGTGCAGAAATAGCGCATTGTATCGGGCACTTTGACCCTTGATTCTTCGCACAGCCGGAAATAGTTGTCGATGGCTGCACGCGATGTAAAGATCACCCCTGTGTGATCGGCAAGGTTGATTTTTGAATGACGGAACTCTTTAGCTGATAGCCCTTCAGTCTTGATAAAGGGACGGAACACCACTTCCACCCCATATTTCTTTGCAATGTCAAAATAAGGCGACTTGTCGCCGGAAGGCTGCGGCTGCGATATCAGTATCTTCTTTATCTTCATTTTTCAATGTTTTTCATAACATTATGCTGCATAGATACAGCGACGCTACATATGTGAGAATTAAGGGCACTATTTCCAGACTGCAAAGGTAGTACAAAAAAACCAACCAAGATGAAAATCTGGTAAAAAAAATGCGAAATCCTTTAAAAATGAACACTAATTTGCCCATTATGAACACTGCGGCCCCTGCACAGAGCAATTCCGGAGTCCATTGCGGCTGGCAAAGGAGGAGCAAGGCTATGGGATAAAACGCGAATGTCTGCAAGGCAGCCGTGGCCCCGGCCCCCTTTATCCACGACTGCGTCCGCGGCCCATCCGAAAACACTCTTCCTACCACCCAGTAGGCAAGCATCATGGCGCCGGAATACACTACGAAGACGGCCATGCATATCGCTGTCCCGAGAGCACCGCTGTCGGGAACCCCGAAGCTATATTCCGCGCGGATGCCGGATCTCAGCCTTATCAACGACCATAACATCACCCCCGCGCATAAGCTCCACATGATGAGCAAAAGCACGAGTAACGTAGTCTCCCGTACCGTATCGTCGAACACATTTCCGCGTTCACGCGTGTCGGTAAGGTCGCCGGCTATTGTCTTGATGAAATGCGGACTTTTATGGAAGCGTATCGCCACCACGCAGAAAAGAGCCATGAGCAGCAGATAGATCCACGACATATCATCGTCGGGATGTGCGGGCGCCGGCTCGACAACGAGAGGATTGTCGAGTACAAGTCCTTTCAGCTGCTCCCCTCTCCCTGCTATGCTGTCGAGATAAGGGATCACTATCGGCCCCTTATCCGTCATAACCATCCCTCTTTACGATACCATGCGATGGCCTTTCTCACTCCCTCCTGAAGGGGAGTGGGGGCCTTGAATCCAAAGTCATGCTCCGCTTTCGACGTATCTGTCTGCCAGTTGCGTTGCTTCATTATGCGGAATTTATCGCTATTGAGAGTGGAGGGTTTCATGCGGGCTACACCCCATTTTTCAGCGACATAAGATACCATTTTCACCGCCCACAACGGCATCCGCATCGGCATCACGAATTTCTTTCCCATCTCTTTCATGGAAATTTTGCGAAATTCCTTCTGCGTATATGATCTTGGCTCGGAAATATTATATACCTCGCCTGTCGGCGCGTTCTCAAGGGCGGAATAGACGGCCAGGCAAAGGTCCTCCACATAAATGAAAGTGAGCAACTGCTTTCTGAACCCCACGGAGAAATCGAATCCTTTTTTGATGGATTCGAACATCAGGAAATAATCATGGTCGCGCGGTCCGTAAATTCCCGTTGGCCGGAAAATAATATATGGGATTCCGGCTGTGAGCAGCCACATCTCTGCTTTTAGTTTCGATGCCCCATAGCGAGTGTTGGGCCTGGGAATCATATCTTCGGTGAAAGGGGCATATCCTTTTTCATCCCCTGCGCCCATTGCCGAAAGGCTGCTCATGTAGAGAAGTTTGTCGGGGGTTTTTCCGCAGGCATGCAGCGCGCCTGTAAAATAACGCAGATAATCATAATTGATTCGCGAGAAATCGGCATAACTTGTCACCTTTGTCGCGCCGAGATTATACACTATGTAATCCCATCTGCCGCCCGGCAATGCTTCCTCCATGGCCTTGGCAAGCGTCTCCGGGTTATCGAAATCGAAAATCACGAAGCGAATCCTATCATCCGCAAGCCATTTCCGCGATGTGCTTTCACGCACGCCGGCCCATACCTCATATCCACGCTTTAATCCTTCTTCCACAAGGAAGCCGCCTACAAAGCCGCCGGCTCCGACAATGAGAACTCTTCTTTTTTCTTCTCCCATATCAATCCGAATTCATATCCTTCAGAAATCAGCCATTCGAGACTCTCCGGCAACGCTGTCTCCAGCCTCGGCCAGCTTTTTAACGAGTCGTGAAATACAATCACCGATCCGGGCCGGGTATATTGTTGCACGTTGTTAACAACTTGCCGGGGTGTGAGCCGCTTGCTGTAATCACGAGTCACCACATCGAACATCACGATCCTATACTTCTTATTGAGACGGAACGTCTGCATCGGCCTGAGCCAGCCGTGTGGCGGTCGGAAAAGGCGACTCGAAATATAAACCCCCGCTTCCTCTACATCCCGCAGATAATTAAGAGTACGGCATCCGATACCCTTGATATGGTGCATCGTATGATTCCCCACATGGTGACCCCGACTTATCACTTCTTCATATAAGTCGGGATATTTCCTCACGTTGTCGCCGACCATGAAGAATGTGGCTTTCACATGATAACGATCAAGCAGATCCAAAACCCAGGGTGTCACCTCCGGGATTGGGCCGTCGTCGAAGGTGAGATATATTTTCTTGCTGCCCGGTTCTTCCTCGCGGAAAAGGGCTCCGGGAACTGTGGCACGAAATATGCCCGGCGGACGTTCTATCAACATCTTTTATCCATCGTCAGTCGGCATTCTTATGGCGCGACTCATATTCCTGATAGATTCTCTTGCTTCTCTCCATATCAACCTTGCTGATTTCCGGGTCGGCATAAATCAAGTCTTCGGGAATTCCAGCCGATATGTACTGATTTATGGCACCATAGAAAATCGAGTCAAGGGCGCGGTCGTCTACCGACCGCTTCGCATAAGCGTCGGGGGTCAGTGTGGCCAGAGTATTGATTATGGCCGCCACATCCGATAGCTCTTGCACATAAGCAGCATACCCGGCATCTCCTTCTCCCCCGGAATCATCGAGGCTATATCCATACACTTTCTCATAGAGATTCTTTAATTGCCCTTTGTCGAATCCGGTGGAGGGCAGGAACGTATCAAGCCATTTGGGATCCCCGTCGTATGTCTCATAAAGCTCTATGAACCGATAATACTGATACGGCATCAGACGCGATTCGGGCGTAAGGGTGGGATTCCGGAATGACTGCATCACCGATGATGAATAACGCAGATATTGGCCATACCGCTCCATGGCATTCTTCAATATTGACAAGCCGCGATCGGTAAGGGCCTTGTCATTCAGTTTCTGCCCGAGGGTGCAATAAATCTCCGGCATAGTCATGGATACGGAAACATTGAAGGGCCATACCCGTTCCGGCAATTTGGTATAAATAAGATCGGCCACTTCCAATGCTTTTTTATATTTCTCCGTGGCTCCCTTCATATCGCCCCGGCTCTCCAGAGCCTTTCCTTCCTCAATAAGCGCGGTGCCGACATCCATCATATTCGATCGCATGGAAATAAGCATCCTTCGAGCCGTCTCATCGAAATAAGGTGATTTTTCGGCATCGGCGCCTCCCCAGAGGAATTTCTTGGTCACCACGTCATAAGCCCTGTCGGTACGCGCCGGGAGTCCGGGCTGGATAGTGGGCAATAACTGATGGGTCATACCTGTGGAGGCAAGATAATCGGTGAGGCCGAGGTGGTACTCCTCTCCCACCGTGGAGCACCAATAAATGGGTCTCGGCCATCCTTCTGCGGCATTCGTGGCTATGATGTCGAGCATCAGCAATTCGCCTATGCTTATGAAGCCTTTGCCTCGTATGGCCTCAGCAGAGCCGAGGTCGATTACTATTTCATTCACGATTCTGTCCGAATCCTGCGGAGCCACAAGTCCACGGGCTATCACGGCCTTCTTGTCAACGGGGATTGTGACAACCGAACTCCTTAGCATCGGATAATTGTATAGCGTATCTCGACTGCTGTTGCTGTACAGCAGTTTCAGGCTTTCAAGCAAATCAGCCGGAGCTGCGTCACGCCCCGGAAGGGTCACATCCAGTTTGCCATACGCTATATCAGCCGGGGTGGCCGTAAAGTGCACCGGAGGAGCTGTATAACTCTGCTTGCGCATCTGATTGGCATACCAATCGGATGCCAGGTAACTGAGGTTGATAATCTTAACATCCGGACGCACACCCTCAACCTCCTGGGCATACCATAACGGGAATGTATCGTTATCGCCGTTGCAGAATACTATTGCGTTAGGCTCGAGGCTCTCGAGATAGTTGCGTCCGAAATCACGAGCCGCGTAACGGCCACTGCGGTCGTGGTCGTCCCATGTCTGCGAAACCATCTGCACCGGCACTATCAGTCCGATGATAGCGGCGATTCCGGCGGCATAAACATTTCCGGAGTTGCGTTTCCGAGTGGCCTGCGATGACTCGGCCTCATCATTTTCCACGCTATCGGCCTTGACTTTTGGCATGGGCGAAATCAGCTTGCGCAATACATACCAGAGTCCGGCCACGCCCATTCCGATCCAGATGGCGAAGGCATAGAACGAACCCGCGAATGCATAATCCCGTTCACGAGGCTGCATCGGAGGTTGATTAAGGTAAAGCACGATGGCTATGCCGGTCATAAAGAATAGGAAGAATACTATCCAGAACTGTTCGATACCACGGCGCCCGGCAAATGCCTGCCATACCAAGCCAATCAATCCTAATATCAGAGGAAGCAGATAATATTTATTATTACCCTTGTTATTCTTGCCGAGGTCGTCGGGAAGAAGGCTCTGATCTCCTAAGCGGGCATTGTCGAGGAATGGGATACCTGTGATCCAATTGCCGGCGTCAAGCTCGCCGTTCTGGTTGAGCACATCGTTCTGGCGTCCTGCGAAATTCCACATGAAGTATCGCCAATACATATGATTGAGCTGATAATTCAGGAAATATTCAAAGTTCTGACCGTAGGTAGGCCTATACCCTATCTTCGGAGGATAAGCCACTTGCCCCGTGCCGGGTACGAGATAAGGCTCTCCCTGATAATTCATTTCATACACTTTTTCGCCCGTAGCCCTGTCGATGGCATGGATTTCCTTAAGGTTGGCCGGAACGGTGTCCAGACGCACCCAGGTGCCGTAATAACCCTTGTGCTGACGGCTATAAATCCGCGGGAAGAGCATATTCAGCTCAGGGTTCATCTTATATTCCCCTTTATAGTCGCGCTTTACATAATAATCGCCTCCACGCTGGGCAAGAGCTGCGTTCCGGGCAATCTCTCCGGTATTGAGGAATCCATTTTCAGAAGTGGGGGTTGCATCCTGCACTCCCTTGGCATAGATGGGTTTGCCCTTTTCGACGATCTGCCTGTAATCATATACCGGCATCGTTACGGGCTGTCCTTCCTTAGAATAGGTTATCGTGTCGATGCGGCTTCCCGTTACTTCGCGCATCACGCCCGAATTAAATGTCTCTCCGTAGATGAGTGGATTCTCGCCATATTGCTCACGATTGAGATAAGAGGCGAGGTCGAATACATTATCGGGAGAGTTCTGATTCATGGGGGTGTCGGCGGCCGAGCGGACAAGTATCAGAGCATAGCTCGAGTATCCCACGAATATCACTGCTATGCTCCACATTATCACATTGAGTATCCGCACATTCAAGGGGCGGAAGTATGGAAGCAGGAGCCACGCCGCAAGGCCGGCCATGAGAATCCAGCCAAGAGTCCAGCCGCTCCCCACAAACAGCATCCCGCTAATCAGCACCGCAAGGAAGAAGGATATTTTTATACGCAGCGCGCTCTTTTGCTCCCGCAGCTCATACAACGCCCATGCAAAGAGGGCGAGGGTGACTACGGCATAGGCCAGCGCTCCGCTATTGAAGGGCAGATGGAAGCCGTTTACAAACAGCAACTCGAACTGCTGAGCCATCTTTATGAAGCCCGGCACAAGTCCATAAAGCACCAAAGCAATTATCAGGAACGATACGAACAAGGCTATCAAGGCCTTTACCGCCGACATATCGTTCCATTTGCGGAATACATAGACAAGCACGATTGCCGGGATGCAGAGAAGGTTAAGCAGATGCACGGCGATGCTTACGCCTATGATGTAGGCGATGAGGATGAGATAGCGGTCGGAATGAGGCTCATCGGCTCGGTTCTCCCATTTCAGTATTAGCCAGAATACTAAAGCCGTGCAAAACGAGGAGAAGGCATAAACCTCGCCTTCGACTGCGGAGAACCAGAAAGTATCGCTCCAGCAGTAAGCCAGAGCACCGACAGCTCCCGAAGCCATTATAACTATATATTTAGCGAGGGAGAGTTCGGTAGGACGGTTGTCACGCACCACGAGGCGACGTACCAGATGCGTTATAGTCCAGAAAAGAAGGAGAATCGTCAATGCGCTTAGGAGTCCCGACATGGCATTGACCATCAGCGATACCGACATCTGATCGGGCGCGAAATTTGCAAAGAATCGCGCTGTAAGCATGAATATCGGGTTGCCCGGCGGGTGACCCACTTCCAGTTTGTCAGCTTGGATTATGAACTCCCCGCAATCCCAATAAGAGGCAGTGGGTTCGAGAGTGAGCCAATAAGTGAGGAGGGCGATTACGAATATTGCCCATCCCATGATGTTATTGACAAGGTTATACTTGCGTGTAATCATCGCTTGCTTGTTAATGAATATGATGCAAGCGTCGCCGCCAAGTCAATAAGCCTGCTTGCGGGACGCGGTTATAATCAATTTGCAAAATTACTGAAAAATTGCGACATACGCAAATCCCACTACTCCCTCACCCCTCTGCCACATTGTATTATATGGCAGCTATCATGTTAATAAGATTGGGGTTGTCAACGAGTCATCTTTTTGTCTCCGGAAAGAAATCGTACTATTTTTTATTTCTCCTGCCAAGTTAGCAAAGCTAAGCGGCATCCTGTCTTTTGGTAGTGCAAGCGGCGAGTGGAACAATGTCTTACCCGACTCGAATTATTTGCCATTGAAAAAAATCCGATAAGACTATGGCCTTACCGGATTTGATATTAATAATCGCGTAATGAAATTAATCCTTACCGTAATCAGGAAACGGTGATTTCACCTACCAATGACGTGGTGAGGTATTGCTTGATTTGATCGGCATTCAGACCGCTGCCCAGCAGATACATCATCTTTGTCACAGCCGCTTCCACAGTGATGTCATACCCTGTGATTACTCCCGCTTTGGCAAGCATATCGCCCGTGTAATAACGTTTCTGTTCATCTCCTCCGTTAAGGCACTGGGTGACATTGTAGATTATAAGGCCACGGCTCACTGCATCTGAGAGCGCATCGAGGAACCATTGCTCCGTTGGCGCATTTCCAGCTCCGAATGTGCGGAGAATCACGGCTTTGATACCCGGAGTGGCGAGCTGCGCCTTTACTACATCCTCCGTGATGCCCGGATAGAGCCACAGCACGAGGATATTTGGATCCATCGAATAGAAGGGGGCGAGTGGCAGCTGCGTATCATGGCGCATCAGGTAGGGCTTAGCATAGTCTATATGCAGGTCGATTGTGCCGAGATTGGGATAGTTGAAACTCTTGAAGGCATGAAAGCCGGTGGAAGTGAATTTTGTTGAGCGGCAACCTCTCACGATATAATCCTGGAAAGAGATCACAACTTCCTGAATCATCGGGTCGCCATTCTCGTCCTTAGCGGCTGCCACCTGAAGGGCGGAGATAAGGTTCTCCGTACCATCCTCGCGGGTATCGCCGATTGGAAGTTGGGAGCCCGTAATCACTACAGGCTTGCGGAGATTGCGCAGCATGAATGATAACGCTGATGCTGTATAGGCCATCGTATCCGTACCATGAAGCACGACGAATCCGTCAAAGTCATCATATCTGTCGGCAATGTCTTTCACGATCTGATTCCAGTATGTCGGATTCATGTTCGATGAGTCGATAGGCTGCGGGAACTGTACGCTCTCGATGTCGTAGCCAAGCTGACCGACTTTTGGAACATTGTCCATGAGGTGCGAGAAGTCGAATGGCTGAAGACCGTTGGGCGTCTCTACCATGCCGATAGTACCGCCTGTGTAGATAATAAGGATTCTGGGCTTATTTACATTTGGTGTCATAATAATCTTTTTTATAAGGTTTGTAATTTACTCATAATAGTTCTTACTCATTCCGAATACGAAATGACGCGAGCGGATGATGACGAACACAAGGACAATCGCCGTAAGAATACCCACGAAAACAAAGGGGAACAGAGTGCTTGTGGGCTGATGGAAAATCGCGCGTGCGGCATTGATAATAACAGGCACGAGGGAGATAGCGACATAGTTTGCTACCTGAAGATAGGCGAGTGACAGGGTCGATTTGCTATCGCTAACCACTACTTCCGTAGCCTTGGTGTAGAATATAGGCTGTGCGATACCATTTCCGAGTCCGGCAAGAGCCGCGGCTATAATGTAAGGCACAAACGATTGCCAGAAAATGAAGATGGCGAATCCTGCAACGATCATGGCTGTGGCCACGATGAATGTGGTCTTACGGAAGAATTTCATGAACGGAGTGAGGGCCAGACCGATGACAAACATTGCGAAATAGAAAACGGATGTCATTGTGGATGCAGCCTCGGTGTTAATCCAGCTCATGTTGGGGATATAGTAGCAAGGGATGCAGGTGGCAAACACGAAGAAGAAATAAGCGAGCAACAGCCATACGGTTCGGCCGATATAGAAACCGCCCTTCACTTTCTGCCCCTTTGTGGAGAAACCGTCGGCATCAACAGCCGGTATCGAGGCCGGAGCTGAAGTCTTGGAGGCATCGGTTGTGGCCGGAGCGGGCTGCGCATAATCACTCTTTGGAATCTTGCGCAGGAACGGAATGAGCACGAGCGACAAAAGCGGGAGGAGATATACGAGGAATGGGAGATGCCAGCTCTTGGCAGCAAGGAATCCTACTACGAACGTAGCAACAACGAGGGCTACGTTACCGATAGCGGAGATGATACCCATCTGCTTCATCCTGTACTTCCCGGTGAATACATCTGCGATGAGACCCGTGGAGAACGGAAGAATAAGGCCGCACCCTGCGCCGAGCAGACAGCTCAGCAAGATTAGCATATTCAGCGAGCTTGAGAATATCGAGAGCGCGCCGGCTGCTATGTAAAGCACCGTACCGGCTAAGATCACCGCAATCTTATGGCGAGTCTCCGATAGCTTACCGGATAGCAATACAAACGGAATGATCACAAGATTCGGGAGCACTGTGAGCAACTGGATCTTGAAATCCGTAGCGTCATGGAAGATTGAATGTAATTGTCCTTCTATCGGGGTTACTGCCAGGCCGGGAAGATCGACGGCAAGCGACAATGACCATATTGCGAGCACCACCATCATTGAGATGGTGCCTTTTCCTGTTTTAACTTGCATAATGATTTTTATATCGGAATCTTCAGGAAAGATTCAGGGTTTTGTAACTATTGATGTTTATAATATCTTTTAAAGAAAGGGTCAGTCGGCCACGACTCGTACGTTGTCGCCATTGAACACTCCGAGATCGAGTTTCTTCATGATAGCCTTCACGGCAGCCTGGGCCTTAACGGAATTACCGGCCTGATCCAAAGGAGGAGCGAAAGCCGCAACTCCCATTACTCCGGGATATACCGCAAGAACGCCTCCGCCTACGCCGCTCTTTGCGGGGATGCCGGCGGTGTACATCCAGTCGCCCGTGTTCTGATAGAATCCCACGGAAGATATGAGAGTGGTAATCTTAGGAGCCAGTTCGGGCTGGAACACGGTCTTGCCCGTCACCGGGTTTACACCGCGGTTGGCAATAGTGGCGGCGCAGATTGCCAATTGAGAAGCCGTGATTCCCACGGAACATTGACGCGTGTAAAGGTCGAGACTCATATCCACATCATCGTAAATGCGGTTATAATTTTTCAATAACCACGCGATTGAGCGATTGTTGAAATTGGTAGCCGATTCTGATTGATAGAGTTCATCAATCACTTGGGCCTCAGATCCGCAGAGATCGGTGAAATTATTGATGATTGCCTCCCATTTACCCCAGGAATCACCCTTGGGAGTCACCATCGAGCAAGCCGTGATTGCACCGGCGTTTACAAGCGGTGTGGAGGGATGGTCGTTCTCGAGAAGAATTGCGAAGATTGAATTGAAGGGGAGACCCGTAGCATCGGCACCTATCTGCTTCAGGACTGCCTCGGCTCCGTGTTGCTTGAGGATCAAAATTGCTGTGAGCACCTTGGAGATCGACTCTATGCCGAATTTATACTCCGTGTCGCCTGCACTGAAAGTGGTGCCGTCGGCCAGGGTAAGGCTTATGCCGAAAAGATTCGGGTCGATGTTGGCAAGAAATGGGATATAGTCCGCGTTATGTCCTCCTTCTATATTCTTGCATTCAGAATATGCCTCTTCTACGGCTTGTTGGATTTGCGAATGAGTCAGTGTTTTTTCCATAATATTTTCAATTAATTTGTTCGATAGAAAATGTTCCGAGAGAATTAATAATCGGGGAATCGTTGTGTTCTATCATAATTTCATCCTTGCAAGATCGCATTGGATGTTCGTTTTAATTTACGTTTTTATAACATTTAGAAATGTCGTATTGTTCGGCAACGCGCCTACAATCGGACCGTGAGAAGCATAAAAATATTTGTATAATAATGATATATGTATTAACTTTGCTAATGAATAAAAAACGATGGAAATTGGCCGGAAACGGCAAGAGTCAGAATCAGGGAAAATATTTTGAGATATGAGTAGAATCGATTTGGTAAGATTGCGCAAAATGGCCGGAATAAGCCAGCGTGCGCTGGCGGATATGCTTCAGGTAAGGCCGAGTTTTCTTTCGGCCATCGAAAACGGACGCAGCCGGCTACCGGAGGAGAAATTGGAAAAGATAAAAGAAATATTCGACCTTGACAATCTTGAAGACTACACGCTGGATGATGCCACGGACGGTGTGCCCCCGCACACCCATATTGCCGATCAGTCGGATTCGCTTACCCAGCTGCTGAATCATTTTCATGAACTTGCACATCAGCGGCAAAAAGGGGTGGCGGACGCCGAATCCCATGACAGAATCGACTATCTTACAAAACGCAACGACCGGCTATCCGACAGGATTGACGATCTGCGGGAAGAAGTCGACAGGTTGCGTGAGGAGAATATGAGGCTGAAAGAGCTGCTCGTAAAGAATGGGATTAGATACTGAGCATTCGGCTCAGCTCTTCACAATTATTACATATTCATCGGGAGTGTCGGAAACCACCTCCGCTTTAAATCCCCATGAATTTATCATCCCGGCCAACATCGGCGCGGGAGGAAGATGATCGCTATCCGATTTCCGTTCATGGTGGATATTATTTATAAATTTTTCATCCGACGGGAATGCTATCACGATCATTCCATCTGGTTTCATATTCATTTTGAATAGCCAGTTCATCGTATCGGCAGGAGCATGCAGATGAGGATATACGCAATATAACATCACCACATCATATAGGCCCGGTATTTGCTCCTCCTCAAAATCAATCTTCAAGAAATCGACATTTCCAAGATTTCCGTATTTTCCGATTGCACGCGAGAGCATTCCATCCGAAAGGTCAATCCCGGTAACGTGTCCTGCGGGTCCGACTATCCTGCTGAGGTAAGGAATCAATATCCCCGTGCCTGTGCCGAGGTCGAGCACATTCATTCCTTCTTCGATGGGGAGCTTAGCAAGTATTGATTCCACGCGCGCCGGAGTGGAGCGCACTTCATTTGCATCCCAGTCGGGGGCGAGTCTGTCGAAAAATTCTACTTCCTCAGGAGTCATAATAACGCTATTATTTAGAGCGGGCCATCGTCGGGGGGGGGGATTGTGCCACGCGATTAATTATGTTGCAAAGTTAACTGAAATATACTGAATATTCAAATAAAATTGTTAACTTTGCCGACAAAGAAACCGGATATGTCAAAAAAAGATAAGATATGAAAAAGCAATTTCTTGGTATTCTGGCATTAGCAGGCTTTTGTTTCGCATTGCCGGCAACTGAAGCTCCACGCGATACGATTCACCTTAACGAAGTAATCGTGACCGCTCCATTGAAAACTGATCCTGAATTAATCCCGTTGAATGTGACTCAAGTCACGGCGACTCAGATCGAACAGTCGGGAGAAACCTCTCTATTGCCGGTACTTGTGTCGCGTGTTCCGGGTTTATTCGTTACGGAGCGCGGATTCGCCGGCTACGGCGTGTCGGGAGGTAGCGCCGGAACTGTTAATATTCGTGGCGTCGGTCAGGACAATAAAGTGCTTTTCATGATTGACGGTCAGCCTCAATGGGCCGGCGTATTCGGCCATAGTCTTGCAGATACATATGTGGCCAATGGCGTGGAGCGAGTGGAGATCGTGAAAGGGCCCTCATCGTTGCTGTATGGGTCGAACGCGATGGGAGGGTCGATCAATCTTGTGACCCGCTCGCAGACAAAGGAAGGACTCACCGGGCGCGCCCGCGCGATGTTCGGCTCATATACTACTCAGAATTTTGCCCTCTCTTCCGGCTATAAGAAAGGTAAATTTTCGGCCAACGTATCCGGCCAGCTTGATCGCAGCAACGGCAACCGTGCCGGCAGCGCATTCTGGCTCGCAAACGAATTCGTGCAGCTTAAATATGCCTTGTCGAATCATTGGAGCGTTGCCGGAATGGTCGACATGACGCAGAGTCTCGCTAATAATCCGGGCACACTCCAATCGCCGCTTGAGAATATGTGGACGGATATTTTCCGCGGCACGGGAGGCGTATACGTGAAAAACCAATATGAAAAATATGACGGCGGCATCCAGGGATATATCAACTGGGGGCGCCATAAGGTCGACGACGGAAATGCCCCGGGCACAACTCCATTGGATTATCTTTTCAATTCCACCGATTATAATATGGGCTTTACAGCGTATGAATCCTTCTATCTATGGGAGGCCAACACGCTGTCGGCCGGAGTGGATTTCCAGCATTGGGGCGGACGCATATGGAATTCCTCGAAAGATGACCCCTCGGTGCATTCTTCGGAGGCCGCTCACCATGTGAATGAAGTGGCCGGATATCTTATGATGCAACAGGGATTTTTCCGCGACATTCTGAATGTGAATGCCGGCGTAAGGCTGCAGCATGGTTCCACCTATGGCAATATCTGGGTGCCGCAAGCAGGATTGATAGTAAAGCCGGGTCATGCTTCGCAGATAAAAGCCTCTTTCAGCAAAGGATTCCGCTCGCCAAATATCCGGGAGCTGTATCTCTACCCCCCTGCAAATCCGGATCTCAAACCGGAATATATGTATAATTATGAATTGAGCTACCGTCAGCATCTGCTCGACTATAAGCTCATGCTTGGAGCCGCCATCTTCTTTATCGACGGCCGCAACATGATTCAGCGGATCATGGTCGATGGGCGTCCACGGAATGTGAATACGGGTAAATTCCGCAACAAAGGATTTGAACTCGAAGCAGCTTATCAGATACTTCCGAATCTTCAGGCCAACGCTTCATGGTCGTATCTTTACACTAATTCCAATAATCTCTATTCGCCCAAAAATAAGCTGACCGCTGAAATCACGTATTCTCCGGGCCGCTTTAGCTTCACCCTTGATGAAATGAGCATTTGGAGTATGAAGAACGGTAATCCCGACGGCTCGGCCATCAGCTATTCGCTCCTTAATTTCAGGGGTGCTTATACGATGGGAAGCTCAGTGCCCGTTACACTCTTCGTAAAGATCGACAACATCACCAATAGCCGGTACCAGATAATCTACGGCTGCCCGATGCCAGGCACCACGATAATGGGTGGAGTGGAATTCAAGTTCTAAGCAAAGATTCGATACTGTGAAACTCAGGCTCTCGCTTCTCTATTTCCTCCAGTTTTCCATATGGGGATGTTATCTTCCATGCTTCGGCCAATTATTGGGAGCCGGAGGATTGGGGAGCGAGATAGCATGGTTCTATGCTGCGATAGGGATTGTATCGATCATCACGCCTCCGCTGTTCGGGCGTCTTGCCGACCGCACCGGGCGTCCCGAACGGCTATTGTGCGGATGCCATCTGGCTGCCGCGGTGGTGATGTTGGTGATGTGGCGGTATGCGCTCGCTCATCCACGGCTTGAATTCAGCATATTATATCCATTATACGTCCTCTTCCTATCCTTGTACATGCCCACTATGGCCTTGGCTAATACGGCGGCATTCGGAATAATCACACGGCATGGAAAAAGCCCTGTTACCGTATTCCCGTCAATTAGAGTCTGGGGCACCGTGGGTTTCGTGGCTGCAATGTGGTTCGTCAACTGTGCATATTGGGATCATGGCGTCTTTGGCTTTGCATTCGGAGACAATGCCGATGCAGGGCCTTTAAGATTCCAATATAACTCGATGCAGCTGATGTGCAGCGGCATAATGGGTATGATAACGGCTGCCTATGTCATATTCCTTCCTAAAAGCACGAATCACCGCGTGGCGCAGGAACCCGGCACCGGAGGCAGATCGCTTACCGACTCACTAAAAATAATGTTCGGGCGGAAAGAGATTGTGGTGTTTCTGATATTTGTAATATTCAGCGGCGTCTGCCTCCAGATTTCCAATGGATTTGTAACTCCTTTCATAACCCATTTCACGGGTATAGCCGGATATGCCGATTCGATAGCTTCGGGAAATGCCACTATGCTGTTCTCCCTCTCCCAGATTTCGGAAGCGGCTTGTATTCTGCTGGTGGGAATCTGCATGAAGAAACGCGGGATGCGCTGGGTGTATGCGGCAGGACTCCTGGCATGGTCATTGCGATTCCTTATGTTGGGGGTGGGTAATCCCGGTTCAGGACTTTGGCTTCTTATAGGGTCGATGCTTGTCTATGGTATAGCCTTCAATTTCATTACGATAGCCGGACATCTATACATTCAGGAACTTGCCCCCGACAAGATGAAAGGATTCGCACAGGGGCTTATGATGTTTATGAGCAATGGAATTGGAGCCACCATCGGAACCCTCATTGCCGGAGGAGTTGTCAACCACTGGTGTGCATGGGAATTTGTGAAAATCCCTGCCACCGGAATGCCCATGCGCCTTTTCATGGGTGAATGGGAATGGCCATGGCTAATATTCGCTGCCTATGCATTGATAATAATGCTTGCATGGCTCATAGTATCGCGCATCACCGAGCGTACTAATAAGCTCCAAAGATAATCCTGCTTTTAAGATGATTGCAGTGCCTGAGTTTCGTAGGCCTGTGCAAGGGCAATGATTTCATCCGCCCATATGATCATGGCCAT
>DAAI01000024.1:0-4776 GCA_001701105.1 Bacteroidales bacterium GP1 | reverse complement strand
AAGCATAGCTCATGGCCCTGTACTTGGGAGCACAGAACAACCGGTTGATTTCCTCGCGTTGAAGCAAAAACTTCTCGTGTGGGGTAATCTTCCGGTCAGTCTTTTTGCATTCGGCAATATAATGTTCCCTCATCTTCATGCCCCAAAATTAATAAAAATTTGCGGGATTACCAAGTAAATCCTTGAAGATAACGGATTTCAAGCGGTTACTGAAAATCTTCCGACAAGAATTCGGAAAGTTTTTACGTCTTTTTTATCTTCATGTTCCTGCTGGGTTTATTTGGTTTGACTTTAGATTGATCGTCTTGTTGCTTTATTTCGTGACTGTACTGATGAATAGGTCTGCCAACTGCTGAAGTTTCTTTCCATCCTTTTCGCCAAGTTTCTTATCTTCGTACCCATCTGTTTGATACAATCGCATCAATATGGGGATGTTAGACTCAAACCAACTGATCTCTCCTTTATAGATGGCATGAATACCCCACGCTGCACTTCCTGCCAAGCCTGTTGCACCAGCACCTTTCGCTCCAGTAAAAATAGCAGTAGAATTGAATGTGGTTATTTCATCTGTTGCACTTTTGAAGAGCAACTTACCCTCATTTGGTATAACAATTGAAGCATTCGTGACATACTTGAAATCGAGGTACTGATTGTTTCCATCCAAACGCAAACGAATATGAATAGCTCCCTTTGCAAATGATTCCCATGATGTAATAACGATACGCTCTCCGGTAAAATCATCAGTTTTATCGGTTTCGATTTTCATTGCACTTGCCGTAATGGTTGCTACCATTAGAGCCAATAGTAATATTAACTTTTTCATTTGTTTATTTGGTTTTTGAGTTGTTGTACTTTGTCTGATAGAATAGCGATAGTTTTCTCTTTCTCGCTGATTGTTTTTTGAAGCGTTGCGATTGTATCAACGAGAGTAGCGATACGGTCGATGTCCAATGCAGGAGATCCTTTCAGCATCTCTCCTTCTCCGCGTAATAACCAATCCGTAGACAGTTCCGGGAACGCATTGGCAACGCAGTAAACGGATTTTAGGCTCAGTTCCCTCATTCCGTTGAGTTGGTTTGAAAGCGTATTTTGAGCTAATCCACATTTGAGAGCAAAGGCTCTTGTAGATAATCCCGAATGAGATATAAATTCTTTCAATCGCGCAATCATTTTGATTCAGTACTTTGAGTCAGACAAATTTTCATGGCTGTAAATGTTAAAAAATCCTAAATGAGAATATCGACATTTGGATATAATCTCAATTGAGATTAACTTTGCAGCGTGGTTCAAAACTAAGGGCTAAGATAATTCTTTTTGGCGAGCCTACAAAATTTAACACTAACGAATTAGCATAGAAAATGACACGCGAAGAGTACAACAACCGCACCAATGAGAATGTGAGCGAGGATGATTTCTCGTTCATCAACCGCGTCTGTATGGCCGCTGGTGACTCCATTGACAAAGACCAGTTCTGCAAGGACAAAAAAAAGTCCGGCATCAATCCTACCATCGCCGCACTTACCGAGCGCGTCGAGAAAGCAGAGTCCATGATAGCCGGTGTGAATCCTCCTTTGAGGCACCATGCATCGCGGGGTTCGAGTGCAAAGTTACAATTTTTTTGGTAATCTCAAGGTGATTTGTTGATAACTTTCCTAATATAATTCCGGAATCTCCTGCAATCGTCATTACATTGCCCTTAATTATGGCAAAAGGGGGCGGATTGCTGAAATTTATTGAAATTTTATTCTTGCATAGAATTATTTTTTTTGTAATTTTGCGGAGGATACCCTGTTGGCAGTCATTTTATAATCAATAGTATTGCGGCTTGAGGGCATCTTTTTTCGACGGGCTTTAGGACTTAATGTTCGGACGTGCCTGTGGGGAATTTTTCTGATTTATTTGGAATATGCAATATTTCATCGGCAAGCCATGCTGAAGATAAGTCTTTCCCGCAGGAGCCCCGATGGCAATGCTAATCACAACTGAATATAAGATAATAATAACGATAAATATGATGAAATGGATTAGAGGCTTATTAGCCGTGATGATATTGGACATGATGACTGTTTCGGCTTCGGCTGCGGGACTTTCAAGCATGGTGTTTGATTGCGCCGACGGCAGCCGGCATTCGATCGCGTCAGAGAATCTTACAATTTCTATACGCAACGGGCTTCTTACTGCCTCCAATGGCGTGGAGCAGCTCGAGCTCGAAGCGGCTACTGTAACCCGGTTCTTCTTTGGCGAAGGTTCGGGCGTTGAGGCTTCGGGCATCTCGGACAATGGAGTCGAAGTATTTAACATGGAGGGCGAGCGGGTCGGCAGATTTGAATCCATGGCCGGCTCTTTCAGCTCCTTGCGGCCGGGCGTCTATGTGGTGAAAGCAGATGGTGGAAGTTATAAAATCCGGGTGAAATGAGAAAGACGTTATTAATTGCCGTGGCTCTTGCAGGCGCAATGTTCGCCGGAGCGCAGTCGCTCAACATAAGTTTAGGTAATGTGAATTATTTGTTTTCCGGCTCCACAATGGGAGATGCTGTCCTCACCGGAGGCGCGGAGCTCACTGTGCAGGGGCGGACGTTCAATGCAGTTGATATAGCCTCGATGAGGGTCGTGGCCGACGAGATAGCCGACAATACAGTAGCAGTGTCCTATGACAGCCACGGAGCAAATGTCACGATCGCCGGCAACATTGCTCAATACGTCGATGCCACGGTGAGCGGCGCGCATGTAAGCATCACCCAAAGCCCGGAAGTGGGCGCGGATACGAGCGGAGAGATCACATATGTACTTTCAGGCGAAAGCAGCAATGGATCGTTGGTAATGACCGGCACATATAAAGCCACGATCGAACTTCGTGGCCTTACGCTGCATAATCCGCAAGGGGCGGCTATCGACATCCAGAACGGCAAGCGCATCGACATGAGTGTGAAAAGCGGCACGGTGAATAAGGTGTCGGATGGTGCGGATGGTTCGCAGAAGGGGGCGCTCGTATGCAAAGGACATCTGGAACTTAAGGGTAAAGGAAGCCTGACCATAAGCGGCAACAAGGCCCATGCTATCTCTGCTAAGGAATATGTGACGGTAAAAAACTGCACGCTCATTATAGACAAAGCAGTGAAAGACGGCATCAACTGCGCGCAATATTTCGCAATGGAAAGCGGCACACTCTCCATCTCCGGCACGGGCGACGACGGCATTCAGGTAGATTTCAAGGATGATGCCGACCGCGAGGAGGAGGATACGGGTTCCGTGACTATAACCGGCGGAATGCTGAATGTTGGCGTTACGGCAGATGCAGCTAAATGTATCAAGGCTGAGGGCGATATCACAATCAGTGGAGGCGAATTAACGCTGATCGTGAGCGGCAATGGCATATGGGATAGTGCAAAGAGCAAGACGAAGGCTTCAAGCTGCCTCAGTGCGGATGGTGATATGAATATTACCGGCGGCTCTATCAGCCTTACCGCAACGGGGCATGGAGGAAAAGGAGCAAGCTGCGACGGCACATTCACCATCGAAGCCGGATCTCTCACAGTAAAGACCTCCGGTGGCGTTGTGGCCTATGTCAACAATAAACTTTATAATGGATACACCGGCAACACCGACAACATTGCCAGCGACCGTAAGTCGTCGCCCAAGGGGGTGAAGGCCGATACCAATATCGTAATAAATGGCGGCACCATCGATGTCACCACAACAGGAAAAGGAGGCGAAGGCATCGAGAGCAAGGGAGAACTGACTGTGAACGACGGTAATATCACCGTGCATTCTTACGACGACGGTATTAATTCCTCCTCCCACATGCATATCAATGGAGGCGATATAATGGTGATAGCCACCAACAACGATGGCCTCGATTCTAATGGAAATATGTACATCAACGGAGGATATTGCCGGCTGTTCGGCACTCGTGTGCCGGAATGTGGAATTGACGCCAATGAGGAGGAAGGCTATTCAGTGATTTTCAAAGGTGGTACCCTCCTCGCAGTGGGGAGTCGTAATTCTACTCCAAGAAAATCCGAATCGACACAACCCTATGTAGAAGGTACCGGCTCGGCTAAGGCCAACACGCAGATCACATTGAAAGACGGCACAACGGAGCTTGCCACGTTCACAGTGCCTGAAGAATTTGTGAGCAATAGTGGAGGCGGTTTCCCTGCTCCGGGCGGCCCAGGTGGCGGTTCAAACGGATCGATCCTAATTACATGCCCCGGACTAATATCAGGTAGCAGCTATACCCTTACCAATGGTACGACCAACAGTACAGTCAAGGCACGCCTCACCGGCTCCTCTGGATTCCCCACTCAGACCAAGTAATTCAATAATAAACAAAGCAATCTCCGATTTGTGAAAATACATTGGAGATTGCTAACTAATCCAGCGGATTTAGGAAATAAACTCTCCTCTGTCGATTGCAAAGCAATATCAAAAGGCCCGTGCGTCCGGCCTCACTGAAGCAAGTATGATGCTATAACAGGAAGCTACCGTTCAGCCGTAGGTTGTTATCATCATCATTAGAGAGATTATGGTATCTTCGAAGTGATAACGAGATCTTAGGAAATATGAAGATATTTGTGCACACCATCGGTCGGCCGATGGTGTGCATGCGTGCGCGGTTTACCGCGCGATAATAACTCCGTTTACGATAACTATTTGCCCGATAGCGTATACAATAATTTGATTATGTTTCCGATGGATTCCGGACGCACGAGCCGTGCGTCCCTACATAGTACGGGCGATTTTTTGTTGCTAGTGTATGAACCTTCAGAAGGCTCC
>DAAI01000054.1:34815-36201 GCA_001701105.1 Bacteroidales bacterium GP1 | reverse complement strand
ATTCTCCCGGCTAATTTGTCTTGGTCGCATTATGAGCGTCTGATGCGTATCGCAGATGAAGATGAGCGGGATTGGTATATGCGCGAAGCAGCTTTGGAGGGTTGGAGCGTCCGCACATTAGACAGGAATATCGGTTCTCAATATTACTATCGCTTGCTTCAGACTCCGGAATCGAAGAAGGGAGAGGTCATTGATGAGATGAAGAAACTGACAGCCGATTATCAGAAAGACCGTCATAAGTTCATGCGCAACCCCGTGGTTGCAGAGTTTTTGGGCTTCTCGGCAGAATCGGCATACTCTGAAACGAATTTGGAGACGGCGATAATCGACCATCTTCAGAAATTCATCATGGAGTTGGGTAAAGGCTATGCTTTCGTTGCTCGTCAACAAAGAATCAAGACCGACATGGGCGAGTATTACATCGACCTTGTGTTTTACAACTATATCCTTAAGTGCTTCTTGTTGATTGACCTAAAGACATCTCCCATAACTCATCAGGATTTGGGACAGATGGATATGTATATACGCATGTACGATGAGTTGAAATGCACTTCTACTGATAACCCGACAATCGGATTGCTCCTTTGTTCAGATACAAGCAAAGATTTGGCACGATACTCCATTCTGAAAGACAGTAAGCAGATATACACAGCCAAGTATCTCACATATCTTCCGACCAAAGAACAACTTGCCGCAGAGATAATAAGGCAGAAGGAAATATTTGAACTGCAAACAGGTAAGAAGTCTGACTAATAATACTCTGCATTATTTGCTTTCTGAAAAATCTCTCCACAAGGACATTAAAAGAATTACTGCTATATTTAAGCATATATGAGCATTTAGGTACTCATGTCATATCAGAAAGCGGTACAGAATTAATCGACGAAGCTCCGCATATAGGCAATTGTGCATGGCCGTTTGAGATGTTTTCTCCAATCACAGACAATG
Source organism: Bacteroidales bacterium GP1 (assembly GCA_001701105.1). GTDB lineage: Bacteria > Bacteroidota > Bacteroidia > Bacteroidales > Muribaculaceae > Lepagella. The sequence continues at coordinate 35,253 of DAAI01000054.1, read as the reverse complement.
AATTATCTGAAAAGCAAGCCAAATTAGAGTGCGCTATTCCGTACACATATGAAATGTTTTATGTCACTGATCCAATGGCATAATCGAGAGCGACCTAAAGATGCCACTGAAGATATGGTCTTCATAGGGGCATATGATTGGGATGGCTCATTGGTCTATATATCTCATACTGATGACAATGTTTATTTCTGCAAAAGCGACAGTGCAAAGACACTATATGAATGGTAGTGCTTTGATGTATTCCTGCAATCGGAAAGCATTCGGTTAGATAAGCTATTTGATGATAATGGAAGAGAGCTTGATACCTCCTCTCCAACAATACCAATTTTTAGGAAAGGAAGGGGATTTTGATAAAATTAAAGTTAGTGGTATTGTTGGTTTTCTTGCAAGTTTTCTATTGTTCCTCATGCGGCACTCCCATGTCGCTCACCCGCGCCG
>DAAI01000054.1:33268-34778 GCA_001701105.1 Bacteroidales bacterium GP1 | reverse complement strand
CATGCTTTTTTATTAATTTTGCGGTTATGAAGCGTTTGTTTATCTTTTCGATTATTTTTGGGGCATCCGTTGTTGCGGGGCTCGGTTCGTATTCAGCATCGCCGGGAAATCCTCTCCCGGAGGTGGCTGCCTATCCACTGGCGGAGACCCCCGACCCCCCTTCGTTGGCTACCGGCTTTGAGATGTGTGGAGCAACCCCTGAATGCTCGTCGCCGGCATCACTTGGAGCCAACCGGCAGCTTCTCAAGCAAGCCGACGCCTATTTTTTCAAACATGCTTGGGCAGAGGCCCTGAATCTATATGACCGGGCCTGCATCGAGGGTCTTGGAGCCGGCGACCGCTCACTCTATTCCTACCGAAAGGCGCTATGCCTTATCAAAACCGGGCATTATGCCGAGGCGCGCCCCTTGCTTGCCGATATTAAAGGAGCCAAATATGCCGACGCCTGGAAATTCTATACTGCCTATCTCGATTATATCGCGGGCGATCACCGCAAAGCTGCCGAGGGATTCAGGAGCGTAAGGAAGGGTGTGCCGGGTCTTGATGCCCGATATTATCTGCTCCAGCTTGATTATATGGCCGGCGAATACCGGAAAGTGGCTGATGATGCCCCTGCCTGCATCCGCACGGCTCCCGCCGAACTGCAACCAGAGATGGCCAGAATGGCCGGAATGAGTTGCTTCAAGCTGGGCGATTATGCTAATGCCCTATCTTATCTTAATCAATATTCACATCTCAATCGCGGAGGCTTCTCGCCTGAGACGGAATATGCACTGGGAGTGATAGAATACCGGAATTGCCACTATGCCGAAGCCGAGCGGCGATTGGCACCGGTGACGGATGTCACGGGCCCGCTGGGCCAGGGAGCGTGGCTGCTTATAGGGCAATGCCGCGTGGCGCAAGGGAATATCAAGGGGGCGGCCATGGCTTTTGAAAAAGGGTCGGCCTACGAAGCGGATCCTGCAGTTGCCGAGACTTCCCTTTACAACTATGTGACAGCCCTGACGCGCGGAGGCTCGGTGCCTTTCTCACGCTCTACACAGATGCTTGAGACATTCATAAGGCGCTGGCCAGGCTCAACCCACGCCGGAGAGGTGGAGGAATATCTGGCGCAGGCTTATTATAACGATCACGACTATCAAGGGGCCGTGGCTTGTGTCGACGCTTCTTCCAGCCCTTCGCGCCTGCTTCTGGAAGTGAAGCAGAAGGCTCTTTTCCAGCAAGGGGTACGTGAGGCTACAAACGGGCATTGGAGCCAAAGTGCCACATGGTTCGACAAGGCTGCAAAAATGGGAGCCGTCGACGCTTCCCTTGCTTCGCAGGCCCGGTTATGGCTCGCCGACGCCCGATACGCGGCGGGCGATTACAGGCAGGCGGTGCGCGATTATAATGCATTCCTTGCCTCCGATGCGCAAGGCTCCAACAGGACTCTTGCCCTTTATGATTTAGCCTACGCGCAATATAAGCTCGGACGTTACCGTGAAGCCGCTTCGTCGTTTGCAAAGGCCCT
>DAAI01000054.1:32985-33142 GCA_001701105.1 Bacteroidales bacterium GP1 | reverse complement strand
ATGTCGATTACGCCTCCTATCGCCGCGCAATCATGCTCGGCCTTACGGAGGGCGGCAGAGCCAAGATTGATGCACTCGATGCATTTATCAGCAGATATCCCAATTCCCGTTGGCTCTCGGAGGCATGGCTTGAAAAAGCCGCGACCCATGAGGAATT
>DAAI01000054.1:16298-32867 GCA_001701105.1 Bacteroidales bacterium GP1 | reverse complement strand
CAACTTCAGATAATTGAACGAATCCGCCGCAACGCCAATCTGCCGGCCGATGAGGAGGCCGATCTCGACTTATACGAAGCCAACGCACTCGCCGCTTTGGGACGCTCCGATGATGCCGTGACCATCTATCGCCGCCTCTCGGCGCAGCCCGAGGCTCTTTCCGGCGCCATAGCCGCCGTTACGCTCGCCGAGATGCTCAATAAGCGTTCCGACTATCAGGAGGCTTACGACCTTATGTCGCTTTTTACAGAGAACGGCACGCCGCACATCTATTGGCTGGCAAGAGGCTTTATCGCCCTCGCGGATGCCTGCACCGGACTCGACCGCCCTGAGCTGGCAAAGGAGTATCTGTTGTCGCTGCGTGAAAATTATCCCGGCGACGAGCTCGACATATCAGAGGCAATCGAGAGTCGCATTAAAAAGCTCAATAGATAGCCGATATAAAGGTTTCGTTTAATTACAAATGCCATTTCTTATGACCCGACGATATATCCCGCTGATTATCCTTGCCTCCGTAGTCCTTTCGGCCAAAGGTCAATATAATCCTAAAATTGATGTGGAAGGCACCTACAAGCCCGACATCATCGATCTCGACCGCATAAATCAATTTCCCGAACTGCCGAAATTATCGGTGGTGCCGAGCGCATTGCAATTTGATTTACGGGAAACGATAGCTAATTTCACCCCGGAAGGGATTCCGATGGAGGCCACAGGATGGGGCATAACGGCTCCTTCGCGGAAAGGCTTCATTCACGCAGAGGCCGGCTCATGGCTGGATGCACGCCTCGCCGGAGGATGCCGGTTGCTCGACAGCCCCACCACCATGGCCGCTATATGGCTCGACCATAATTCCACATCATTATGGAAGCCCTTCCCGGATCTGCAGGGAATCGACCTGAAACGCAAAATTTACAATGAAAAAATCGGCCTTTGCATGACGCATAAAATGGCTGATTATGGCACATTGTCGGCCTCCCTGAAGTATAACTACGCATATTTTAATTATTACGGCTATCCTTCGGAGGATCTCTCGCAAAGCCTCAATGATGCGGCGCTATCGCTTATCTGGCGTGCCGACCGCTCCCGGTCGCTCCGTATCGATGCCGGAGCCGATGTACGCTACACGGGGTTCCGCTCGCTATATCTGCCACCCTTCACGCTCCCCGTCGACGGCGTTTCGGGCACATATGATCTCCAGCGGATCGGGGGCGGCCGAAACACTGCCATCGGCCTGGGGCTGGATATCTCGAAATCCTTTAATGGAATGAACAACCGCTTGGGTATAAAGCTGAAAGGCGACATTATACTCACCGGAGGCATGGACGGTGGAAGCCGTTATCTTACCTACACCCCCGAAAATCACGGCCTTTTTACCATTAAACCATATTACCTCTACAGCAAAGGGAATCTGAAATTCATATCAGGAGTGAGAATGGATCTCCCGGTGAATACTAAGTCGCCGGATGCACGATTGAAAGAATATAACTATATCTTCCCCAAGCCCACGGAGGGTAAAAACTTTTATATAAGCCCGGATGTGCGCCTTGGCTATTTCGGCAGGCAGGTTAGCCTGGATGTGCGCATCGCAGGGGGTGCGTCGCTATACACTCTTGCCGAGGCGCGCCAACTGGATTTCTATTGTCAACCCGGAATATGGAACACTCTCCCCGAGTATAGTCCGCTCGATGCCTTCGCTGCCGTGCGTTTCGGGCCTTTCGGCGGATTCCAGTTGAAAATATCCGGAGCCTACCGGATTCTCCACGGTCAGCGTACCGGCGGATGGTACACCACCCTTCTCAACGGCGGCATCACGAACCTTTACAACTCTTCCGCCCCCTCGATTATGGCTTTGGCCGATAGGACGGTGGATGTGTCGGGCGCAAGCGTCGGCGTAGCCCTTGCATACGAATATGGCCCGGAATTCCGAATCTCGGCTGAGGCCAACTGGCAGCCGCAACACGATAAGACCTGCTTCTTCAATGGCTACGATCTGCCGGAGATTACGGCTTGTGTAAACGTGGAAAGCAATCCCTGGAGCAGTCTGAAACTGGGCTTGCGTTATGACCTCCGCGCTCTCCGGCATCCCCTTGCATATGACTATGCATTGATCGATGCAGAGGCGCCGCTGATTAATGTAGGGATAGACAACTGGTCGGACTTATCTTTCCGGGCTTCCTACGATATTGGTAGTAACCTCACGTTAGGAGTAAAGGTGGGAAATTTGCTTAACCGGCAGCAGATGCTCCTCCCGGGGCTTCCCNNTTCCCGTGCCGGGGGTGACGGCCCTGGGAAGCCTGACATGGAGTTTCTGACGCGAAACCCTGCAACAAATGATTTTATAAAGACGTTATTATTTCAACGGAGCTTCTCCTATCCATGGCTCCACATCGAATCAGAAAACACACTTCTATGACCTCGCTTACACTAAAATATTCCAACGACGACGACCGGGCCTATGGATTGGCCGGCATGGCAATATCTCTTGCGGCTCTCGACGCGCTCGACCGCGTAGCCTCCGTCTCACTCGATTCCGACGGCCCGATGGTGACATTCTCACATGAATATTATTTCTGCGGCTCCCCCTCAATCTCTCCGAAAGCTACCTGGAACAATCTGCTGCAGAATTTTCATCTCACCTCGGCAATGGTGGTATCCAACGTACTGTCACGAGCCCTTGTGCGTCTCGGCAGTGATGTGCCCGAAGAGATAATGAGCCGCCTTAAGGAAGAAATAGAGGAGGAAGGGCGCGAGTCATGCAGTCTTGAGCAAGATGAAAGTGATGCCGTATTCAATCGCGTGAATTCATATATGCGCCGCATCTTCCGCAACGAGCGGCTGCATCCGGCCATAGAGGAGTTCGTGCGTACGCTGTCGCGCCGCCGGTCGCTGTCAGGCATGGAGATTGCCGACGAACTGCATCTTCTCCAAATTATCTGACCCCGCGGCAATGATAATTCTGATAGCCGAATCCAAATCGATGCGCGACGAGTGTCGGGCATTGACTGCCATAGCATCCGAGCATGAACCGCAATTCGAGCGGCAGGCGGCGGAGATTATCGACATCCTTTCCACGATGGATGCCGCAAAAATGGCTTCAGAATTAAAACTCGGCCCCAAAAATGCCGCCCGGCTCTCCCGAGAAGTCTACGACTTCGCTCATAAATCCTGCGCTTCCCCGGCTATTGAGGCTTTTACGGGGGTGGTATATAAGGCTCTTGATTATTCCACACTTCCTCCCGAGGCTGTGAGCCGACTCGAATCGACCCTTAAAATAGTCTCTACCCTTTACGGCCTTCTGCGCCCCGACGACCTCATAAAGAACTATCGCCTCGATTTCAACATGAAGGTGGCTCCAGATGGGAAATCCCTATCGGCCTTCTGGAAGCCTAAACTCACGATAGCTCTTGTAAAGGCCCTCAAGGAAAGCGGCGAGTGCGAAGTGCTCAATCTGTTGCCACTCGATGCCTCCAGATGCTTCGACTGGAAATTGATAAAGAATTTTGCCGATGTATATGTAGCCAACTTCAAGGAATATGCCGACGGAGGCGAATTGCGCACCCCACGTGCCGAGCGATTGAAATTCCTGCGCGGCACATTATTGCGACATATCCTGATTTCGGGCATGACTTCCTGCGCAGAATTGCGCAATCTCGACACCCCGACCCTTGTCTACGACTCCGACACACCCTTCCCCCGCCATCTCCTATTCACCACTGCCTGACCCCCGGAATTATTACTCCAATATTAGTATTAGTTTCTATTTTAGATTATACTCATTCTTTTGGGATAATTTTTCCCCAATGGAGATGGGAAAAAACTCATGTTATTCAGATAGTCCAAACTATTCCAATCTTGCAAACATTGGAATAGTTTACAATAATTCCAGGCCTCCAGATTTTGGCAGCGTAATGGTAGGTTTTAAAAAATTGCTTGAAACATACGATTTACTTGACTTTTAAGTCGATTTGTAAAATACTTCGTTCTAAATGAGGGTACTTTCACAGAAAATTGCTATCTTTGCACCGTGATTCCGAGTGGATTCACGGACATATAAAGAAAGCGATTTCGCTTCGTTCCATCGCTGAAACTTCGACAATTTCAACATGAATACGGAATGGTGGTGAAAGTACGCTCTCTTTGGCTTGTATCGTCATACGCCTATGATATACGGTCAAAGTGGAGTTGCTATCACTTGCCGAGTATTTCATGGGAGTCGAAGCCCACAGCGATTAGGCGAGTGAGATTGTAGCTCCGCTTTCTTTTATGGTTACAACGGAAACTAAACAAACGCGCCCATCGAGCTGCCAAGCGCATACGATACTTGATGGCTCTAATAAAATGTCCCGAATGTGGAGGGCAAGTCAGTGATAGTGCTACAACTTGTCCACACTGTGGTTTTTCATTTTCCCAACTCGAAAGATGCTGCGAGTGTAATAATATCATAACAAGGAAAGATGCGTCCTGTCCAGAATGCGGACACCCTACCCCGTGGTCTCGCACATGTCCTGAATGCGGTAATAATGTCCTTCCATCCGAGGAAACTTGTCCTGAATGTGGCTTTGACATGATAAGCCATTACGGTCGTACCAATATCATAACTCCAACTGAAACAAAAATTGCCAATCAAATTGATTTTCCTGAATGGGAAGATTTAGAGGAGAAACCATCAAAAAAGAGATGGTATATAATTGGGAGTGTCTTATTATTGATGGCAATAGTGTCGGGATGGTGGTTTTGGCAAAAGAGTTCCTATTCTAAGAGTAATGATATTCAGTTAAATGCCCAAGGGAATTCCGAAATAGAGTTTGACGGACTATATGAATGGTCTGTAACAATATCTAATGGTTCAGATCGTTATAAAGAAGAATTAGGTTGTGAAATTTCAGATGGAAAGGTGGTAAATGCAACGTGGTATGGTTCTCGTGCAAATTCTCCGTTGTCTGCAGAATTAGACGGCAACATCTTAACTCTTAAAGGTAAAAATGCACTTTACTCTGATATATGGATTGAATGTGTAATTGATTTACGAACAAGTAGAGGTACTATTGCATCTCCTCTTGTTCCTACTACAAATGTAAGATTTGAAAGATTAAATACACCAACGACATCGAATACTTCTTTCAGGGGAACAAACTCTAATCCAAACGCAGAAGAATCATTACGAATAAATCATTTGCTTGATAAACTTGATTCTAATGTTGCAATTTTTGAAAGTTTGGTTAGAAGGTATCGAAATGGAGAAAATGTGGAGTTGGAATTAGACGCATATATGAAAAAGGATGATTCTGCGGATATAGTCAAGGAGATAAATTCATATTCGGGAAATATTTCAAATGAACAACAAGAACGCTTGAATCGTCTCATACAAAAATATCAAAGTTTATTATAATTCATTAGATTTTACATAAAATAAAGTTATGGCATTGATTGAATGTCCACAATGTAGGCATAAAATTTCGAATAAAGCTCATCGCTGTCCGAAATGTGGATATATCCAAAAACCTTCTGAAAGGCACAATTCCCTTACAGGAACAACGAGCTGCGGATATAACACCTTTCATGATGAGCATGAAAGCTCGAAGAGGAGCTATTATTGGCTTTGGCTTGTCTTAGGAGGATTACTCATTATATTAGTGGTAGTATGGCTGTTTAGGTCTAAAAATACTGCCTCAACACAAGTTGGTATAATCCCTGAAGAAACTTCTATTGATGCTAAAATTGAGGAAGAACGTGATACGCCAGTAATAGAAGCTGACATATCCAACGAAGCAGAAGAATCAGTGGCAGCTGATTTTGATGGTGTAACTTCGCAACAAGGAACATACTCACTCACAGGAAAAGTTAATGATAAATATGCTGTACAAATTTGGCTTACAATAGAGGGGAATAAAATGAATGGGAAGTATTGTTATGTATCAACGCTCGAGAAATATGGAGACCAACCTTCTTCATATATCCAAATTCATGGCTATATTACCTCCTCTAATGAATTTAAGTTTACAACCACATACGTTGACTCTTCAAAAAAATCCGAATGGGAAGGAGATTTTAAAGGGAATTGTTTCTATGCTAAAAATTGGGGTAAGGATGAAGTAATTATTGCTTATGTCGATGACTAAAATAACTGTTCTGAATACCACCCTTTAATTATTTATCCAATAAATAACAATCAAAATGAGAAAGTATCTTTACACGCTGATGGTAGTGATGTTTGCTGCCTTCAGCTTCGTACTCACCTCTTGCGGTGACGACAATGATGGTCCTGATGATGTTTCGGCATCAACTACCGTAACATTTGACAACGCTCAGTATTCTGTCGGTACAGCCTTTTACCTCATCGACACAGAGAATGATGCATACGGTTTTGTTGCTACTATTAAAGCGGAGAGTGGGAATAAAACGGTATTCCTATACTATGACCGTTTCGGTGATACATTAGAACGAGGGAAGAAACTTGACCCATCTCGCGTTCATATTGTAGTTAAAGATGGCTCAGGTAATGTTTCAGGCTCTCAGGTTATTCTGAAAGTTACAACCGTTCTTAGTGGAGATATAACAGTTGTTGATTACTCCGAAGGTTGTGGCTTGAAGTTTAATAATTTCAGATTTGAAACTTCGGCTAACGAAGGCACAACATACTCTTTAAACGGTACAATAAATTACGACTACAAGAGACTCTAAACTAATGGTATAAACGGTTGGCTTCATTGAGTTGAGGTCAACCGTTATTGTTACACCATAGGGATTGTAGGCCAATAATCTGTCAATTTTTCACTAATTTTGCGCTGTAACGATCTTTCCAGTTGACCAAATACTTGCAAATCAAGTAGGGATTTTAAGCAAAGCGAATAACAAAAAACGATTGACAAGTTTATTCTGAGCTTGTCAATCGCTTGTATTTTAATTGTTTAAGCCAGCAAATTGGCTTAGTGTCGATTAGTACTCGTCTTCGTTGAAGATACAGTTAATCTTTGACAATCAAATATTTAATATCATTCGATTCAATTTGAGATAAGTACTAGATGACCTGAAAACACTTGAAAGGTCATCCCGGACAAGTGTAGACAAGTTTTTTTCTCTTACATATGTTGAAAAATATGCTGACAAGTTTATCGTCATTCTCATGTTTGAAATGGTTGGCTATGGAATGAGAATTGAGGGATTCTTCCACTCCGCTCTTTCAAGTCGCTTACTGAATTATGGGCCAAAACCTACAAAAAAACGAACTTTAACCTCAAAAATCACTTCTCAAACTCATTTTTCTGTATAAAACGTACAGAAAAAGTTTACTCAACCGAATTTTATTATTAACTTTGCAGTCGTAAATATAAAATATGATACAAGACATCACCATATCCAACTTCTTCTCCATCCGAGAGCCATTGAAAGTCTCATTTGAGGCTTCCAAAGAAAAGCAATATGGTGAAGATTGGATTATTCAAATCGGGAATGTACGCCTCTTGAAAGCCATATTGTTGTATGGGGCCAACGGAAGCGGAAAAACCAACATTCTATGTGCACTTGATTTTATGAGGCACACAATACTCAATATTCCTTCTGATGTTGACCAGGAATTAAACTACCTCCGCTTTGCTCTTGACCCGGAATGCAAACAAAAAGATACTGAATTCGACATACATTTCTTTATTGGCGAGTTGAAATATAGGTATCGTTTGATAGTATCCCCGAGAAAAATTATCGAAGAGGAGTTGCGGATTTACCATAACGGAAACAATAGCCGCTCCGTTTACTCCCGAAAATATAGTACAGAAAAAGGGGTTAACATAGTGCGTTTTGGCACATGGTTACCTCTTACCCCCAAAGAACGCAAATCAATCGAAGAAGCGACAACCACAAATATCTCAGTGCTCTCCGCATATAGTACACGAAATATTTCATGCGATGATTTGACTAAAGTTCGTAACTACTTTAAGTATGAGTTTTTCAAACTTTATAATGTCGACGGTGCGGATCAGGAGGTTGCAAAAGCGGTAAAAGAAGATCCTAATTTCAAGTCAATACTAATTGACTTGCTTCAAACCTTTCATTCCAATATTGTTGATATTGAAGTTGAGGAGGAAAAAAAGCAGATTCCAGAAGAGGCACGTGAATTTTTAATAAAGATGAACACTTCGGAATCAGAGCGTGATTTAATTGCCAACCTTAAATCGTTCTCTACGTGGACGAGTAAATATGTCCACAAAACGGAAAAGGGGGAATTTGCATTGAGCGATGAGCTACAATCAGAAGGCACAAAATCATTTATCAGACACCTCGCCCTCTTTTATAAAGCAATAAAAAGCAATTGGCTAATAGCACTGAACGAATTCGGTGCAGGGATGCAAGCCAAGACGCAACACTTGCTCTTGGATTTCTTCTTGAAATTTTCACGTGGATCCCAATTGATTTTTGCAACCCAATCCTTGGGTTTCCTTGACTTTCCGTCAATGCGCAGAGATGCGATTCAAATTGTATCAAAGAATCGAAGTATTGGCAATACAATGCTTGACCCAGACACAGTTAAAGGAATTCACAAAAATATTAAGTTGAGAAGGGCTTACAATGATGGCCGTTTTAAAACGATAGATCCCAACGAGCCGGACATCAACTTAAATGACAGAGTTAACCAGTATCAGTCATTGATATTTGGTTCAAAAAAGGAAGGAGGAGAAGCATGAAATAAAGAGATTACAAAAAAGACGCCCCACTCTTTGCCGAGAATGAGGCATCTAAAGAGTTCGCTATACCCTTGAAAAATTTGGGGATAAGACGGGTTTCAAGTGCAAAATTACGAAACATTTTCGTAATAAGCAAACGTCATGCCCAAATTTTCTGCAAGGATTGTCAAAAACCGTTAAAAATACACCTAATGACGGAAAAAATTATCAATCCGCAGCTTCCGTTCCTGGATATGTCTTCGGAAGTTGTATGCACAAAACGTTCTACCGAACGTGAGAAAGCAGATCCGACCTTATTGTTCATGACGCTTTGCGTTACCATGACATCCGAAAACGAGATGCCGATAGTGGCTCCCTACAATGGAAAAATACCTAAGGACATTCGTGGGATTCATCGCGTAAAGAATATGGTCGTTCCACAGATTTCACCGCACTTCTTTTTTAATGACGACCGTATCCGACAATTCTTCGATGACCCTTTCGGAACTGAAAAAATTCTATCTCAGTTCGACGTGTCTATTTCCACTGATTTCTCCATGACAACGGAGATGACTCGTCCACAGAAGATATTCTCCTCGTTCCTCAACAAACTATGGGCAGCGTGGCTCCAATCACGCGGCCACAAAGTTATCCCTAACGTTTCTTTCCCTGATGAATATTGGAAAGACTACTGGCTTGAAGGTTGGCCAATACACTCCATTATTGCTGTCAGCAGTGTTGGAGTGATGACACACGGCGATCCCGAGGGTTGGCTTAAGGGTATGAAACGCATCCGACAGGAATTGAAGCCTCTCCATATCTTGCGGTATGGATCTAAGATTCCCGGAGAGAACATAGAGAATTGCACCTATTTCGATAACGATAATAACAGATCTGCAAATGGATGGTAATTCTTCATACAACAAAACCCTTGATCGGGTCAGAGGCAAAAGCCGAACCCATCAGGAATTCCATCATCGGATTGATGGTCATAAAATATTGCTTCAAAATAAGAATAAGAAGCAAGTGAAGTTGCCGGTAAATTCAAACTCCGAGTCACCTACTTATCTCTTAGGGCGCGTCAACAAAAAGGGAGAAGTTGAAGTTGTTTCAATAGGCATCTATGAGAAGCATAAATGTATAGGCCAGATTGACTTGAAGTTTGACAAGAACGGAAATGTCATCCCCTATTCGGAAAGCGATAAAAATTCCTCGCACTTCCATACATTTCCTGGAGGAATGTCACCCGGATACGTAGGAAGAAAAAGTCACGACAAAAGCAATATCCATCCGATTGACAGCAAGTATGACTCTCTGATTCAAAAGATTGTTGAATTCAATAAGAAAGGATACAAATGAAAAGAGCATATTCAAATGAGCATAAACGCAACCATGAAGTGGTTGCAGTGGACTTCTTCGGTGAAGGAGAAAACCTCGAGACTTGGCAACTTGGCTGGCAGCAAGATGAAAAGGTAGAAGCCAAATCATCCGTCTCAAAAAAAATCTTCCACCATTTCGTGGAAGATATGGCACGCAACATGATTTTCTACTATCTTGGCGATGGAAATTTTTACGGCATTCATGCCGAAGAATGTCCTACTCCTGTTTTCCGTTTTAAGAAAGAACAAGGTAATTTCACCTACGACCAACTCGGAGATCAAGACACCCACGACTATAAAGAGGGAGAAATCCTCTATATGGTACCTTGCGACGAAAGCGTTTGGGATACCGTCAAAATTGACGGCAAGTCTCTTGAGGAGGTTCTTCAAAATTCATACATCGTCAACATAAGTTGAGAACTTTAAGATTGACGGTAAGACACTTCTTTTACTCGCTCCCGAGATTGAAGACATTGAGCAGCTCTGAAGTACGTGCTGATCGACACAAAATTTATCCTCCGTAATATTCCTCTTCCTAACAAGAAGATGAATACTGCGGAGGATATGTATGACAAATCGGAATATTGTTGAAAATCAAGAAAAACAGACAAGTTTACTCCAAAACCTCAATGGTTTACTTGTATCCCAGACAAGTTTTAAAAGACCTGAAAGGTACAAAAAAAGAATGAGACAAGTTTATTATTTCTTACCTCAATTCTTTTATTTTCAAACACTTAACCCATGAAAATTGGGGTAAAATTTGATTAATATTCGTCTTCGTTGAAGAAGAAGTCGTCTCTTTGGAGGGATAGTCGGGCCAGATGTCTTCGATGGATTCGTATGTGTCGCCTTCGTCTTCTATTTCCTGAAGGTTCTCGATTACCTCCATCGGGGCGCCGCTGCGCATGGCGAAGTCTATAAGCTCTTCTTTAGTGGCGGGCCATGGAGCATCCTCGAGTTTGGATGCGAGTTCAAGTGTCCAATACATATCTTAGGGTTTTATAGTTTGATTTTTTGTTCGTTTTATTTGTGTTCGGTATATAGGCATAACGTCTTTATGTGGTAAATGGTTATGAGGGTGCGTATCCTCACCCACCGGCCGGCGCATCATGCGGGGTTGCTTTCAGGCTCATCCGGCATAGGTGGCTTGTATCATTATTTGAACGCTATGCTTCTTTATTTATTTCATTCAGGATTCCTCATTTCTGCTTCCATACGATCTCGCTGATTCCGTTGATGAAATTAGCATAACGGGCGGCTGCAAAGAGATAGTCGGAGAGGCGGTTGAGGTACCGGATCACGTTGGGATCGACATACTCGGAGCGACTTAGGGCAATAATGGCACGTTCGGCGCGGCGACATACGGTGCGTGCCACATGTGCGGCCGCAGCAGCGGGATGTCCGCCGGGGAGCACGAAGGCGCTTATTTTCGGAGTCTGCTCATCAAGGGCATCAATCCATCCTTCTATCTGCTGAGTCTTGGAGCCGTCGGAAAGTGAGGGGCAGGCCGGATGGTCGTCGGGGCGGGGGGCTGTAGCCAGATACGATCCGATGTTGAACAATTCATTCTGTATCTCTTGCAGCTGTCCTTTGAGTTCATCGTCAGTGCCGGGGGATGCCGCAAAAGCACCGAGTTGTGATGATAGTTCATCTATTGTGCCATATGCTTCAAGGCGTGGCGAATCTTTGGCTATTCTTTGTCCGCCCACGAGCGATGTTTCGCCGCCATCGCCGGTCCTTGTGTAAAGGTTGCTTTTCATACTTAGTTGGCTGTAGGGTTAACGGTTTATTCATCTAACGCATATGCGGGCTTATTGTTGCAGGCCGTATCGATTGATTTGCTGAACCAACCTGGCCCGAAAGGCGTTTGAGTGATAGGTGGCAGTGTGGATTTCGGGTATCATGCCCGGCTGCGTCTGCCGTTATCAAGGTTTAAGGTATTAATCATTAATATTATGGAAAAGAATAAAGAAGAAGTTCCGGCGGATGGTAAAAAATACCGTGAGATTAAGGATATTAATAAATTTTATGTGGCGTGCGGGATAATCATCTGTCTGGCGGCCATAGTAGAGTTTATAATCTGGATAGTGGATGCCTCCAAGCTGCATATGGCCAATCAGTTGATCATGGGTACGGGGTTCCTTACGCTGGCCGTGGGCGTGATGATGTATCTGCTTGTGCGTCCGCGCAGTTATAGTCTGGCCAACTGGTTGCTGTGGTTGTGCATCATCGGCAGCCTCGTGTTATTCTTTATAGGGGTTATGAAGACTCCGTCGCCTGAAGAAGCAGCTGCCATGCTGCGTGCCGGTTATCCGGGATAAGTCGCGGCCGGAGACTTCTATCCGGCTCCCGGGATGATTTCACTTTGGCACATATCGAAATATTTGCTATATTTGCATCCGGCTCATCCTTATAGGGAGTCCGATATTAAACGTATCGGGCGGCCGGATGTCAAAGGTGTATATAACTACAAAGCCTCGTAATTATGAAGAAGTTGATAATGGGCCTGCTGATGGCTCTCGGAATAAATATTGCCGGCGCAGCCGTTGTGCCGCCCGCCTATCCCGGCGGAACTGAAGCCATGAATGCCTATATTTCTAAAAACCTTCAATATCCGGCCATGGCCAAGCAAAACGGAATTGAAGGAGTGGTGTCGGTGATCTTTCTTGTAAAGACCGATGGCTCGATAGGCAATATTAAGATCAAGCGGATGGTGGATCCTGATCTTGAATCGGAAGCCATACGCCTTGTAAAAGGGATGCCGGCTTGGACTCCGGCCTCCGACAATGGAACGCCCGTAGAATCTACGGCTGAAGTTGATGTAAATTTCGATCTTGATTAACGATTAAGAATGCGTAGATGAATCTAAAGCCAATCGTTCACCCGAAGAGGGTCTATGAAGGATGGTTCGACAGTTATTTCCTTCGCCCGTGGATCCGGCAATATGCCGACTTCCATGGGGCCACCACCGGACGCGATTGCCTTTTCTCCATTCTTGCATGGCTGACCCTGACCATCGGGCTGGCCGGAGTGCTCATGGGTCTTGTAGGACTCCTTGGACCTGAGACGGGATTTTGTTGCCTGATAATATTCGGGTCTCTCTGGATTGCAGCATCCATCGTGCCATTCGCCGCCCTTATCAAGCGTACGTTAAGCCATGACCAGGCCGTAGCAAGCCATCCGCGCTTTCTGATAATCGACATCCTGCAGGTAGCAGCGGCTGTATTATTCTTCATCTTCGGCCTCCTGATGATGCTCACCACCCTGAATTCCGAAATGCTACAACCCGATCCGGGAACTGAAATGGAAAATTCCGCCGAACAAGAGGATCTGACCGTAACCGAACCTATATTTACGTATCAGACTACTGAAGAACCCGTAGTGGCCGACACTACGGCCATAGCGGAGCCGGAAGACCCCGATCTTGTCTCGGCTGAAGAGAGTTTTGATCCAACTCTTGCTCCGGCTCAAATTCCTGAAGAACTCCCCGATTCCCTTTACTTCTAATCGCACCCCGCGGAGGGAAGATTCTTCACCCGGGGATATGATAAAATCGAAGATGCAAGCTCCGACCCTTCAGGATATTACATCCTGAGACTATTCAAACATGTTCTCCAATCTTTATCCGCCTTGGGTCATTGGTAATCTTCCCGTCGGCATCCGGCACTTTATTGAAATCGGTATCCATAATCCGGACGTCGCATGATATGAGACTTCCGGCTCCTACCTTTATATGATTTGCCGTGATAAATCTTGTGAGCCCTGTGACTGCCACTTTATTGCAAAAGCTGAAAAAAAGAATAATCACTACTTTGGCATAGGAATTATTTTTAGTAATTTTACATTTTCATTAATTATTATCCGAATTATTACCTATCATAGTCTCCGGAGCCGGTTGCCTTTGCCCCTATCGAGCGTAAGGGGATTAGGAGGCTACAGGATAGCGTAATCACAGAAAGAGTCGCCCATAATATGAAAAAAAACAGAAAGAAGAGGGAGACAGACAGTAAAAGCACTACCACTCTCAGTCCCCTGAAGCGTCCGGCGGGGATGTCGCTTGAGGCATGGCAGGTCGGGTTGCGCATTCAAGCCGCCCGAAAGGAACAGTTTGTAATAACTTCTCCGCGCCATTATGGAGGTCCGTTTGTAGTGTCGAGCGTGAAAAGCGGTCGTAAATATAGGGTTAATTATTACGGCTCGGGCGATAAAATGAATCGATGCGAATGCATGGATTTTAAAACGAGTGGCCTTGGAACATGCAAGCACATCGAAGCGATTACCCTGCGTAGCGATGGGAAATATGCCGATAGCCATTATCCTCATCCGGAGCATACGTATGTATATGTCGATTACAACGACAATAGAAAGATAAAGCTTCACCGAGGCCGGGTCATCACCCCCGAAATGGAAGCAGCAATCCGGGAATCTTTTGATGAAAATGCTACTCTGCGCAGCCTTGAAAGCGATCCCTCGGAATTTATCCGGATTTTACGGGCATGTGACGAGAATTTTGAATGGGAGCAGGATGCTCTGGGTCTTCTTATCGAAACGCGCGACCGGCGTCGCCGGCGCAACCTGATGGCCGATAAATATTCCGGCTCCATGTTTCAAGGGCTAATAAAGACCGATCTCCATCCATATCAGGCCGAGGGGGTAAGGTTCGCTTTCACGGAGGGGCGGTCCATCAATGCCGATGAAATGGGGCTTGGCAAGACGGTCCAGGCTATCGCCACGGCTGAATTGCTGCGTAAGGAGAATCTTATTGAATCTGTGATCGTGATTTGCCCGACATCCCTGAAATATCAATGGCTGGCCGAAATCAAAAGGTTTACGGATTCATCTGTCCTCGTGGTTGAAGGGATTCTTACCAAAAGAATCGAGCAGCTTAAGGATTCTTCCTATTTTTATAAGATATGTTCGTATAATTCATTGTCGAATACCATCAAATATGGTTTCATTCCATCGACCGATATGGTGATTTACGATGAATTGCAGCGTCTTAAGAATAGAAATACGCAGATGGGGAAGCAGCTTCGCAAATTAGAATCGCAATATGTGATGGCGCTTTCCGGAACTCCCCTTGAGAACAAGCTGGAGGAATTATATTCGGTTACTCAGCTTGTGGATCAATATGTGCTCAGTCCTCTTTACCGCCTGAATGAAGACACTACCCTCCGGGATGAGCTTGGCAAAATCGTAGGGTATAAAAATCTGCATTCCGTGGCCGAAAAACTTTCGCACACCTTGATACGGCGAAGGAAATCGGATGTAAAGCTGCAGATGCCCTCACGCACAGATACGAATATGTTCGTGCCTTTAACAAAGGAGCAATTCAATATTCACGAGGAAAACAAGGCCAACGTAGCCCAGCTTATTCAAAAATGGCGCCGACAAAGATTCCTAAGTGAGAAAGACCGCAAAGTTCTGCTTCTTTCTCTGTCGGTGATGCGAATGGTATGCGACAGCACTTTTATCCTCGATCAGAAGACACGCCATGATACCAAGATTGAAGAAATCATGGCCATTGTCTCTGCCTTGATGCAGAATGAAGAGGGGAAAGTGGTGATATTCAGCCAATGGGAGCGAATGCTGAGGATTCTTGCGCAGGAACTGGAACGCGAGGGAATCACTTTCTGCTTTCTGCATGGCGGGGTGCCCTCGGCGAAACGTAAGGTCCTCATCGACCGATTCCGCGACGACCCCGAGAGCCGCGTATTTCTCTCTACCGATGCCGGAGCCACCGGCCTCAATCTTCAATCGGCAGCGCTGCTTATAAATATCGACCTCCCCTGGAATCCTGCTGTCCTGGAGCAAAGAATTGCAAGAATCTGGCGCCTTGGCCAAAAAAATCCGGTGCAGATTATAAACATGGTGGCGAAGGGCTCTATCGAGGAGCGGATGCTGTCAACCCTCAGATTCAAGTCGGATCTCGCAACCGGAATCCTTGACGGAGGTCAGGATGCTGTTTTCATCGACAATAATAAATTCGATAAGATAGTCGAAGTGATGGATGAGGTGCTTTCGGATCCAGCCGAACAGGAAGACAAAGCCAAAGCTTCGGCCACGCCTCATGGAGCCGATAAATCTCACGGTCATGAAGAGAACCGTATACCCTCCGGCGTTAAACAGCCTGGTGAAGCCTCACGAGTACAACGCCCCGTAAAGCCGGGAGATACTCACGCCCCGGGGACTCCCGTCGCCCACCAATCGTCAGGAACCTCCGAACCGGAGGAAAATATGCAAGCCGGGATGCAACGGATTGTAAGCGACGGAATATCCGCCCTCGGCCGGATTGCCGAAGCCTTGCGGAATCCGGAATCGGTTGCCGCATTGGCCGATGCTTTAGTAAAAGAGGATCCGGAAACCGGTAAGGCAAGCCTCAATATTCCCGTGCCCGATAAATCTACCGTTGTGAATATACTTTCTGCTTTCTCCGCTTTCTTGAAAAAATGACCGGGGATAATCATAAAGCCCGCAGGATCTGCGGGCTTTATGAAAGAATCAGGCGGAGAGGACGAGATTCGAACTCGTGG
>DAAI01000054.1:1279-16265 GCA_001701105.1 Bacteroidales bacterium GP1 | reverse complement strand
TGGTTTCAGCCACTCACCCACCTCTCCATAATGTCGGAATAGATAATCAATTTTTAGATTCCCATTCGGATTGCAAAATTAATGCATTATTTTGGTTTTCGCAATAGTTCCGGCAATTTTTTTGGATAAAAACGTCGTGAGTCTCCTTTTTGTTCCTCCCGGAATTCTATTCTGAATACCGTTCCTTTGCCTATTTCAGACTCCTTTACGAATATTCGGCCGCCGTGGTATTCCTCCACAATTCTTTTCACGAGTGTGAGGCCGAGACCCCATCCACGCTTCTTGGTGGTGAAACCGGGATTGAACACCCTCCGGAAGTTTTTGCGAGCTATACCCTTTCCGGTGTCGGCCACTTCCACCCACACGCAACCTCGGTCGGCGCCGGTGGTGATGTCGATGCGTCCTTCCCCCTGCATTGCATCCACGGCGTTCTTGGTCAGATTTTCCATCACCCATTCGATCAGCGGACGCGACAGGCGTACGCCATGATCATCATCGGAGAGGTGCATCGTGATTGCTACACGCCCCGAGACGCGCTTCTTCATATACTCAAGCGAATGGGCCACGGTGTCGTTGATATATTCGAGCTCCATCTCGGGGAGGGAGCCAATCTTCGAGAACCGATCCGCTATCGTGGAGAGACGGCGCACATCCTTGTCGATTTCCGAGGTCACTTCCTCTTCCATATCGATGCTGCGCAGATATTCGGTCCATGCCATAAGCGAGGAGATGGGGGTGCCGAGCTGATGGGCCGTTTCTTTTGAGAGTCCGACCCATAGCCTGTTTTGTTCGGCCCGCTTTGTATAGACAAGCACCATATAGAGGATTATGGCAAGGATAATCATTACCGTAATCTGAATGTAGGGAAAGAGATNNTCTCTCCACGATAGCGGATCGGTTCATTCTTGAGCAGTTGCGAATCTTCGTAATATATGTACTGGCTTGCTCCGGGACCCAGTTCCACTTCAATGAAATGATTATTTGTGCGAGCCATCTCGGCGGGACTATGGCCGCCGAGNNCTCGGCACCCCCATCTCCTCGCTTACCGCCGAGAGCCTTATTCAATCGCCCGGAGAGATAGATTCGGTTGCGTTCCGACAATTCTGAATAAAGGCCTTTGTCGGCATCAGAAGCGTCAGGCAATTTAAAATTGCGGAATTCCGATATGTTTCCTCCGGCATCACTTATCATTACTGGAATGCTGTTGTTTTCAGAGATAATATCGAGCAGGAATTCAAAATCGGCGTTTAAATCGGCCTTTGCAAGCCGTTGCGTCGCCTTTGCCCAGATGTTCATGCGTCCTCTTTCCTGCATGGAAAGCTCCTTAACCAAGGAATTGGAAATCAGGATAAAGGCAATTACCACTATCAGTGATACCCCTACGATAAGAAATTTACCAACTCTCCTGTCCATCTAAATTGGCTAAATCAGGCCGGGAAGGGAATTTTTTCCGGATCGTTTATGGCATCGAGAATGAATTTGGCCACGGCATCGGATGTATTCGGCCCTATCACTATATCGGCAGCGGCTTTTACTTCGGGGCGTGCATTCTCCACAGCCACGGCGAGATCGGCCTCTTCCATCATAGGCAAATCGTTGACATTATCGCCGAAAGCCACAATCTTCTCTGCTCCGGCCTCGCGTGCCAGCGCTTTCATGGCCTTTGCCTTGGTGGCCTCGGAGGAAAACGCTTCGAGGATAGCTGTCTGCTCGCCGTAGATGTCATGATAGTATTGGGCGCGCACCCCGGGTATTTTCCTCGTGAGCGAATAAGTAGAGAGGGCAAGATCGTTGGGAAGCATCGCATAAAGCAGGATCATATCCTCCATGACGTGAGGAAAATCCGAGCTTCCGTCGGGGCCGACCAGCACTCGCTTATAGTAATTATGTTCTCTTTCAGCAAGAAATTCGCGCTGCACACCCTCTAACTTCCCGATATGGCGGATATAAATCATATCATCGTGCAGGGAATAAACGAATGTGGGAGTGCCGGACGAGCGATAGATGTCGAGCAGATTTGCGGCGTCTTCCGGGGAAAAGAGCCGGAGGCGCGAATACTTTCCGGTGTGAGGATTCCAGAGAGCCGCACCGGTCATTACCACAGCCGGCAGATTCATTTTAACATCCGCCAGGATTGGAGCCACCGTAGCGGGCGTACGGGCTGTGGCAACCGTAAACAGTACGCCGCGGGCAATGGCCTCGTTGAGCAGACCGACCGTTGTGGCCGAAAGCCTCGCATCGGGCTGGAGCAAGGTGCCGTCAAGGTCGCTCACAAACAATACTGACATAACCCTCTATTTCTTTGTTATTTTTATTTCCGTGTATTTCACATCCTCCACTTGGCTTTCGCGGTAGATGCGTTGCTGACGCTCGGGGCCGGAGCCGACCTCAATAGTAGTTTCGGAATATTCGCGTATCTCCGTATATTCCACGTCTTCGGCAACTTCGTTCATCATCTTGGCGGGATGGCGATGACTCGGTGGCGGTGGCGGACCGGATGATTTCTGTTGCTGCGTGCGCCGGCGTTCCTCTTTGCGTGTGGGTTGTCCGGCCATCTTCCTGAGCATATCCTCTGCACGCCGGGCCATATACCCCTGCAGCCAACGGACTATCATAGGCCAGCATAAACAGATTACTATCAATATTATCAGGGCTATACCCATATCATTCTCATTTTAATCCTACATCATTCCGCCATCCGCACGGCAAGTAAACTCTAACGATGCCAACGCTTTTTGCAGTTATTGCCCCTCTTTCTTATCGAAGATGGAATATAGAGCATAGGCCACTATCGTCCATAAAAGTCCTCCCACTCCAAGGCATAACACGAGCACGGGGGCGGTGATGATCAGCATCCATCTTAAAGCATTCCCTTTCCATCCCCATGTCTTGAATTTGAGGGAGAAGAATCCTACGGAAGAAATCATCAACCAGCATTCCACGAGCAGAATCGGGATGAACCACCACCACTCCGTCAGGAATCCGACCCCCTGATAGCATAGCGCGGAGTAACCAATCCAGAAAATTGCGTTAGCCGGGATAGGAAGGCCGATGAAATTCACCGTCTGGCGAGTGTCGATGTTAAATTTCGCCAGACGCAATGCCCCGGCCACCGGAATAAGCACCACCAGCCAGCGTACCCAGGAGGGCGTGGCTGTCTCGCCAAGACAATAATACATAGTTATGGCCGGCGCCACGCCGAAGCTAACGAGGTCGCAGAGGGAATCAAGCTCTTTACCCATATCGGAATAAGCCTTGAGAAGCCGGGCAGCAAAACCATCGAAGAAATCGGCTATCGCTGCAAATCCTATAAACAGCCAGCTCCATTCGTAAGCCTTAAGGCCCCATAGCGGTCCGGAACCATGCGAGGCCGTGAGAATCGCAAGCACTCCGCACGCTATATTGATGCAAGTGATGCTGTTGGGTATATTCTTTCTTATTATGTTCATAGGTAAGACTATTTTACTATTGCCACAGGCGTAAGCCCACCGGAGGTGGTGTCTCCAATTTTTACCAATATTTCAGCGTCAACGGGGACGTAAATATCCACCCGCGAGCCAAATTTTATAAAGCCGAGATGATCATCAATGCAAGCCTCTTCACCTCGCCGCGCATAGGTAACAATCCGGCGGGCCATCGCTCCGGCTATCTGGCGCACGGTGATTCTTCGCCCATTGTCCATGGTGATTCCTACAGTGCTCCGCTCGTTCTCGGTGCTCGCCTTAGGAAGCCAGGCCGATAAAAAACGCCCTTCATGATGGCGAACATAATTTACCTCCCCATCCACCGGAAACCAATTGGCGTGGACATTTAACGGACTCATGAACACGGAAATCATTATGCTTTCCTCTTTCAGAAATTCCGGTTCTTTAACCCTCTCCACGGCCACCACCTTGCCATCCACCGAACTTATCACATGATTTTCGCGTTCGCCCGCGTAATGCCGATGCGGACACCTGAAAAAATTGAATACAAAGATATAAGACACTGCCGACAAAGCCGACAGAATCACCGGCACAGGCCCGGGCATCATGAACATCCATAGCGGCACATTCAACGCCACAAGCACGAATAGCAACGGAACAAGCACAGCCGTGCCTTCCCGATGAATTTTTACTGTGTATCTTTTCCTTGCTTTTTTCACTTTTCCCGGTTGTCTTGACGACCCGCCATGCCTCCGGAACGCTTTCCTCTCAGCTGCCCGACTCGCCTCCTGTCTTTATATTCTATTTCTTTTTCAGAAGATAAGGTTTTGCCATCTTCATCTTTTAACCTACAAAATTAATCTTTTTATCCCTCTTTTCCTAATCCCATTCCCTATTCTTTGCAAACTTTACCATTTTAATATGTTGTGAGTAGGTTTAATCCACTTACCACCAATAATGAACCACCAATAATGAATGCAATAGATTTGCTCATATTCCATTTTTATTCCAAATTTACACTAAAAATGGAATATAAAAAATAAAGTATTGTATTGCTGCTAATTGTGGTTCTGCTAAATAAATTATTTGATTTTTCTCCATTCAAAGGTCAACGCCATACTCTACAAGATTAAGAGCGGATGCCAATAGCGCCTTTTGCCGATAAGTCATCTTTTCTGTGGTGAGGGTCCAACATGGAATACAGTCTTTCACCATTATCGTAAATGGTCTGTCAAGGAGGAATGGCAAAAGATATACTTCCGCATTCTCAACAGGGATAAAAGATGTCTTGACCTTTTCGTATCTCACATCGACGGATCCCATACTCCAGTATATCGTGTTGGGGAAAGCGTGAATATCAAGGAAGAAAGAAACGATGCACGACAAATGCCCTTTTCTGATAATCAAGGTATTCCCCTTGCCATGGCGGAACCCCAGGCTGGGAACCATGCCGATCTCCATGAAATAGAAGATAGGATAGATGAGATTGTCAGCCGCGGAAAGCTGGCTGACAATCTCTGTTGACGGATTCTTCTGTGACCTTGAGGCCGGTTTTGATGGGAAAGCCCTCAGAAGTGCCCTTGTCTCTTATGGCATGATGAATTTCTTGCCATTGCGGATATAGATGCTCCCCGGAACGGGTTGCTCCACCCTTCGCCCGTAGATGTCGTAGGTCGGCGTCGCCTCCGCATCTTCATCAATTATAGGCATTCCGGCAAAATTATGGTCGATGGTGATACGCCGCGTCGGCATAAACGACATCTGTTCGCCCACAGGCCGGATTAATCCCGGATTAAATTCTATCTCATATACATTCTCCGGTTGATAGGTCGGGCCGTAGAGCATCACATGCACCTTATATGGATTGTCGGATGTGCATTCACTGAAATGATCTTTGCCTTTAAATATTCCATTCACATAATAGGAACAAGCGGAGTGAACATCAAATTCTTCCAACGGCATATTGAAATCTACATACATATTCCATATGTAATTAAAAGAGTTGAGGCTCATACTCGTAGCCACCGGCTCTACCTTCAGGAAGCAGTCATCTTCACTGTCGGTATTTCCTATCAAGTAAGACGGAGTGCAGAATTCTGCTTTGCGATGAGGAATTCTTTTACTATTTATATTATGTAGATTCATAGTATAAATCACATCCTGCATAAGATTCAGAGTTGCCGGATTTCCGGAATTTTCAGAAGTGGCCCTAAATCTGTAGATATGATTATCCTCGTCAATTTCCGGTATCAATGGATAGGTTCTTGATCCTGCCGGCCAGTTCCAATATGCTCCTTCATTAGGAATTTCACCTTGTATTTCCAGCATCGGAGTTTTATCTCCTGATATTTCAACCGCATTCTCCTCGCCCTGCCATTCAATGACAATGTCGTTCACATTTATCCGGTCGAGCACCTGAGCCTGATGAGAGAAAGTCGGGGCCGACAATCTGTTATCCACGCTCCATTCTATCTTTTGATTACGTTCGGCAGGAGAAGCAATCGCACCTATCATTCCTTTCTCTATTACAAAACGATAGATATAGCCGTCACTCCAATGATATTTATAACTATCAGATCCGTAAAGTGTAAAAAGAGCAGTGACTGTCTTTCCTAAAACATCATCCGGCGAAAGTACGAGCTTACCGGTGGCATGCTTCAATTCGGAAGATTCTCCTTCGCTATGCGTATAGATGTCTATCACAGCCTCCTCCTTTATACTTACAGGCTGATTGAACACTATGCATATCTGAATGGAGTCATTGTACGGATTATCGGGCGATAGACTTACAACCTCCGGCGCGGCCCCCTTTAGAGTACCTGCATACAGGAATGCCAATATCCCCACAAGAAGAATTGTCATTATCTTTCTCATATTGTATCTCTTTATTGTTGAACTTAGACTTACTTATTCTTTAATCTAACATTGTTTATCTCACCATGAATTTCTTCACATCCCATATAGCTTCGCCACGGTGATACGAAACACTGTGAATGCCATTCCGAGCAGTACTCATATCTATCAGAATTTCATTAATTCCAGGATTGAGGGGAGTCTCGCTAATGAGACTTCCGTCAGAAGTATTTACAATTCTGATTTTATCCCCCGCCGCTATATTTTCTTTCAGAATAAGCCGTAATATTGAGCCGGCCTCATCATACGTCGAGGATAATATTCCCGTCACACTTTCTATAACATATTCATCCTCTCCACATTCTCCTTCTTCATTAATTACTGTAACTCTGTAAAGAGTAGCGTCCGGACGCGGAGTAACAGTGATGGTAGTATCAGTTCCGACAATATTACCTTCGGCATCTGTCCATGTCTGGGAAACATAGGTGTTGTTCTCAAGTCCGAGGGATATGTTTTGAATTGAATTTGCCACAGTATCGATGGGGACTATGATGGGGTCATCGCCACTTGAAATTTTGGTTGGTGATTGAATGTTAAAAGTACACCCCCCTTAATTTCATCAGAATCGTCCTTTAATAATAATTCATTACTATATGTCCTTGTTTGTATCAGTGGTATAGTTTGATACATATTTCGCAGCATAATTGAGTAGGTGGTTCCCGGATTCAGTACTAGATTCTTTATCGCACTTTTTTCTCCCTTCATTATGACCGCTTTCGATTCTGAAGGATGAACCTGCAAATCTATTCCTTCACCACCTCCGTTTACCCAGACATTGTAAAGGTTGTAGTCCATCTTTACCTCTACTTGCGCATCATCATACAATATTCTGGGAGAATTCTCAGAAGGTGGAAAAAATATATTGAAAGAGCGGGCTTCAGAAGTCGGATTGGTGATATAGACTTTCGACCAATTCGCCGCTTTTGTATTAGGAATCTCAAATTCGAGATTAAGAGCTGAATTATTATTTGCAGATACCGCTGAAAGTCTTGGATCTATTGTTGAAGGTTCAAGAATTGCATAAAATCCTATATGACTGTTGATTTTTGCAGAACTTTCTACATTAGGCCTTGTCCACGGAAAATTCAATGTAATAGAATCGCCAACTGCTAATTCCGGTATGTCGGCTATACCTACAGTTCCCCATATTTTACTGTTCTGGGTTGCAGTGGAACCAAGCCCCAACGTGGCCGCTGTCCAATATACCTTTACTTTTTTCCCTGAAGGAAAATTTTTCCAGCCACGGTTATTTATCTTAACATGGACATACTGTTGAGTATCAGATGCGTCTATTACAGGGTCATGGCTTAGGCCCAATCGGTATGAGGAATAATTACAAGTCAAAGAAGGACTATGCCATACATCACCTGTACTTGTTATAGATTCATCTCCATAATCGTTGAAATTGTCTCTAATAAAGGCATCCTCCCTTAATGGAATTCGATTTAAACCTAATTCCTTTCCTAAATAAAAGGGAATTGAAGTATATTGAGGAGTTTCTTTATTTTCAATACCCTTCCTATATACATCATGTATTTTTGCATAGTTAAACGCTTCTTCCATGGAACAAATACCATTGCGTCCGGCATCCCCTGTTAAGACTCCATTATTCATATTACTACCAGATATATCGATATTTAGTGCCGTTATCCAGTGATAAAGGAATTCTGCATATCTACCATCTGGGCTTACCCAAGAACTTTCAGTAATTGATGCCGCACTTGCAGCTACACAACCGGCTTCATTCATTTTTGTTACAAACCCCCCTGAATGACACTGTCCAAAGACACCATTACATACTACACCCTTGGCTAACAATGGCTGTATATATGAAACTAATTCATTATCGGTTAAAATATTATTTTGTATTTTTGATAGACTCGAGTGCCATGTAGTTCCAGGTGCCCAAAGACACATATATGCAGTATCATTACTAGCACCTCCGTGATCCATACCAAAGAAAAACAACTGATCTCCATCTTGCATTACGTCATACAACGTAGTAAAAACAGAGTTTATATTGGCCTTAGTTGCCGCGTACTCAATTTCATCATTTCCATCTCCGTCAAGATCAAGATTCTGAGAATAGAACGTCCCATTCTCCAGATTGTGCGTATCTGTTCCGGGATCGGTTCCATCAGCCATCAATGGGAATATGTGGGATTTTGGTATACCATAACCATTTACAAGCGTTCTATACATATAAGAACATGTATTCCAAGCCGCACTATAATTCGACAATGAATCCATTCCTCCATTAAGTATGATAGCATAGCTTTTTGTTGATAAACTATTGGGTATAGGATCTACACGAGGCACAAGAGGATATTGAGTAATCTTATCCTTTAATGGATAAGAAGAATTTGGCATAACCAATTTTTCCATAGTCAGGCCGGATGGAGAATTTCTAAATGCTTTTTTGACCTCTATATCTTCTCCTTCTTCTATTGTTTTTGATACTGTAACCAGGCAACAATCATGGCACCACATGGCTCGTGGATGCATATCCACGAAGATAGTCCATTTAAGCATATCACCGTTATTCACCTTGTAGTACTCCGCAGAGTAATCCGTAAACTCTGATTTTGTTACACTCAAAGCCTCATCAAAACTGACAGTCCTCATATCGCCAAGCATCATTAATACGCCGGCAAGAGCGAAACACAATACAGTTGTTAGTATTCTCATATAGCAGTTCATTTGGTTAGATGTTGCAAAGTAAGCATAATTTTTTTTAATTTTCCAACCAAATGGTTGGAAAATTAAAAAAATTAATTATCTTTTATCATTATGCAGGGAGCATAATGATAAAGTAATGGTAAGTTATTTTTTTACGAATTGATAGGCTCCGAGAGAAGGATTGCCGTTCTCAAGGCGATTCACTCCATCAATATCTACAAGCGAAGCGGGAGTGAGCAGTGCAGGATCGCCTGATTCCTTTACCGGTGAATCAGGCTGCAAACGATAATTGAAATAGTAATCTTCTCTTACGGTATAGAACATCGGATCCGTGTCCCAAAGACAATTTATAAAGTTATCATCGTCGGTACCCTCTTCCTTGAAAGAGACATTTCTGAATATCACATCCGATCCTTCAAGATTCTCCGGCTCCAGCCCCGCAGGGAGTCCATATATTATGGAATTATAAAAACGCGCTTTCATCAGCGGCGCTTCCGTTGCATTCGCTTCTTCCTCCTTAAGATTGGCAAGCACCACGATAGGCTGATGAATGGATGAAAAAAGATAATAATTGGCAAAAGTGCATTGTAGAAACTCAGCCTCTCCCCCTGCGAGGCTTACCACGGCCGCTGCGCTTTCCGAGAAGCAACAGCCGGTGGCCTCTATTTTAGCGTATTTCACATCGAGCACATTACGCTGCGAATTATGAAGCCAAGAATTAAGGAGTGATAATTTCCGGCGTGACAAATCGGCACATGAATCCACGCTCAAGCCATTCACCGTGCTGCGCATATCCACGTATTCCATTCTATTGCCAAAAGATTCCGGCGCTATCGAAATGCCTTTCCATTGCCCCGACATTATATCATAACTTACGTTGGGAAGCACATTGTCGAGGCGGTCGCCCCGCATATCTATCATTTTTCCCGGCAGTCCACAGGCATGCAGCGTGCCATAAACGCGTAGATATGCTTTGTCATGGAAAAGGAGCTTTACGGCCGGATCTATTGTAAGGGTCGCGCCCGCTCCAACTATCAAGGAATCATACACCACATACGGGCGCTCGGTAGTGAAACGCGTATCCTCGGTAAGCATCACTCCCCGCAGCCGGGTTACATTCTGCCCCCATGCCTCAAGCAGCACACTCTGAGTCACTCCATTGGTGATAAATTCTATCTTATCTTCCACTAATACGGGTTCATTCACCGGCTGCTCAGGCACTTTACATTCTATAAAGACATATATTGAATCTTTACCCCTTATCTCTACATCACGGAAATCCGAACCGCTCACTCCATCTACATTCATACGAAAATGACTGTCGTTTTCACTAAATCGGATGGAGGATATTATTACTGATTTTGAAGCGCGGTTATGCACCACAAGGCGTGCCGTGGGCGTGCCGAGGTCGGTGAAGATGGTATCGAAACTCACTGTGTCGCGCGAAAAACTCAGTATGTTGGCAGGCGATGTGGTGACATCATCCGATATGCAGGAGGTCGGCAGCATGGAGGCCACCATTATTACCAAAATGGAGACTGTCGTAACTAATGCCCGTAGGATTGCTTTCATCAATATCTTTATTTTTATAAAAAACGGCTTCTATTACTTATTGTTGCATTTCAATAGGAAGTTTAACGCTATTCATAATAACCCGTGATGAAAATGCGTTTCTATCAAATGCAAACCCATTTTATGAGAGTAATAACTCTGACAATATTTTTCCTTTCGGGGCTCCTTACAGCTAAGGCCGATAAATATAGCGATTATATAGAAAAATATTGCGACCTTGCCGTTGAGCAGCAACATCTCCACGGCATTCCGGCCTCCATCACGCTTGCGCAGGGTCTTCTGGAGAGCGGGGCGGGAATGTCGCGCATGGCCCGCGAAGGCAACAATCATTTTGGAATAAAATGCCATAAGGATTGGACCGGCGACACCTTGCTCCGTAATGACGACGCCCCTAATGAATGCTTCCGAGTCTATGAGTCGCCGCAGCATAGTTTTTCCGACCATTCAAAATTTCTGCTTAGAAAGCGTTATGAGTCCTTATTTAAACTCGACCCTCTCGATTACAAGGGATGGGCCACTGAACTAAAAAAATGTGGCTATGCCACTGATCCTAACTATGCCTCGCGCCTTATCACAATCATCGAACGATACGCCCTTTATCTCTACGACACGCCGCGACTACATGATGATGAGGAGACAGTATTGTTTATCCAGGCTGCCCTCGCTGCGTCGCATCCGGTGCGCAAAAGCCGTGGGCTACACTATGTGATTGCAGCTCCCGGAGATACTTATTCTTCTATCGCCAAGGAATTTAAAATTGATATGAAGAAATTGATGGCCATTAATGACATAGAGAAAGATCGCCCTATAAAAGACTGGGAAGAAGTCTATCTGCAGGAAAAGCATGAATCCGCGCCTGCTAATGTGGATTATGCCGTGATAGGCGACGGAGAGTCAATGCATTCCGTGGCTCAACGCTATGGCATGAAGCTATCTTCCCTAAAGACTCTAAATCCGCGGGCAAAGGATCGTCCCGGCACACGCCTTTCTCTCCGATAGCCGCATCTTTATGGTCAATTTACTTTAAGGAGAGACAGCGTGAGGGAATAAATGGCTATTGAAGCTGAGGAAGCTACATTCAGGGAATGCTTTGTCCCAAACTGGGGAATCTCAAGCACCACATCGGCAATGTCAACTATCCGCTGATCCACTCCCTTGACTTCATTTCCTATTACCAGCACGTATCTTTCATTTTCCACAGCACGGAAATCCGGCAACGGCACGCTTCCGTGAGTTTGCTCAAGCACACATATTTTCCACCCCTCTTTCTTAAGCCTGCATGATTCGGCATAGGCATCGGCAGCATGGCTCCATTCCACTGTTTCTTCAGCTCCTAATGCGGTCTTTGAAATTTCAGGATGTGGCGGACAGCCGGTGATGCCACAAAGTATGAGGGAATCGATACGGAATACATCCCCCACCCGAAAAAGGGAGCCGATGTTGTAGAGCGACCTCACATTGTCGGCCAGCACACGCAAAGGAAATTTTTCCATCTCCCTGAAACTGCGCGCGCTCATAAGGGTGAGTTCGGCGATGTTTTTCTTCCTGCGCTCCATCATTAATACCTCATTTGCTGAGTTCAAGCATCCTTTCTATCGGTCGTATTGCCTTTTCAGCCACATCTTCCGGCACTATTATCTCCGGCTTTTCCTCGCGCAGACAGCGGGCCACTTTCTCCAGGGTGTTCATCTTCATGTAATCGCATTCGTTGCATCGGCAACCCGGCTCATCAGGCGGCGCGGGAATGAAAGTCTTTTCAGGACATTTACGACGCATCTCGAAAAGGATTCCGCTCTCCGTGACAACTATAAATTCTGCTGCATCTGAATTTTTGGCATAATCAAGCAGGGCGGCCGTAGAACCGACTTTATCGGCAATAAGCTGCAACGGACGTCGGCATTCAGGATGAACCAGCACTTTCGCATCCGGATGAGTCTTCTTTAGATCCTCTATTCCCTGCAGAGAGAAGCGGTCGTGAACATGGCAAGCTCCATCCCATAACACCATCTTGCGCCCTGTCACTGAATTTATATATTCACCCAGATTCCTGTCGGGCCCGAAGATTATCTTTTCATCCTCCGGAAGCCCTTCAACTATCTTGCGCGCATTGCCGGATGTCACCACAATGTCGGTAAGAGTCTTTACTGCCGCCGTTGTATTGACATAGGAAATCACCGTATGCCCCGGATATTCCTTTATGAATTCTGCAAATTCAGCGGCCGGGCAACTATCGGCCAACGAACATCCCGCATCTAAATCCGGAACAAGCACCTTCTTATCCGGACATAGTATTTTTGCCGTCTCTCCCATGAAATGCACTCCGCACATCACTATTATATCCGCATCCGTCTCTGCCGCCTTGCGGGCAAGCGCGAGCGAATCTCCTATGAAATCGGCCACCTCCTGAATCTCATCGCGCTGATAGTAATGAGCCATCACAAGCGCATTTTTTTCTTTCTTCAATCGTTGGATTTCTTCAGCCGGCGAGATAGGATCCTTGAACTCCATTTTATTTATTTTTTAGTTTAAGGTTTTAATAAATTATAAAAATATAAAATGATACAACAACAATAAAGGGTGTAGATAACATGCAATAACTTTTTCCTTTAAAATTTGGAATTTTGACTTATTGAATATATTGCCTCGGTTATCTACATATTATAAATCTTATCAGTGTTGTTAATCAACGGAATGCCGATGTTATGCACATCCTGTCGACAATTGCAAAGTTAATAAAAAATATCGACATAGGCTGCTTGGGATGTTTAAAAATGGGATGAAAATTGTAGATAACCTTTTTGTAATTAATAAACAGAAAAGGAAGATGGTCGCGAAGCCATCTTCCTTTGAATTTTATTTGAATTAGCAATATATTTTATGAAAAGTTTTCCAATACTTATAAAGATGTTATGAACACTTATCGACGAGTTATCGACAGCTTATTCACACTTTATAAGCCGTACTGCATGGATACCTCCCACTCTTTTTCCACTTTGCGGACGGAGTGTCACCACTGCCGATGCTCCCAAATCTTCAGGCAGACGGTAGGCGGCATGACGGAATCCTTTGGCATCAGGGAGGGAAATGCTGGGTTCGGCCTCTATCTCTTTTCCATCGATGCTTATCACCGGCATATCGTCGCCCAATATCTGGAGATCAAGGCTTAATGGTGAGGTAGTGTCGGTGGTCAATGTAAAGGTAATATAGCCGTTGGGATGAATAGTGCGGATACTTTCATTCTCGTAATACCCTTTATCGCTCACGGCCTCTTTCATCTGATGGTCGGCCTCGGGCTGCTGTTCGCCGAGGGTGATCATATCGACAGTAAGGCTGTCTACGCGCAGGCTTTCCTTTTCGGCAAGGGCCAGGCGCTCCATATTGTCTTCATAGCTTTCCTTGTCCATAGCCTGCCAATAGAGGGAATATCTGCAATCGTGGATGCCGGAGAAGGGTTCGAGTTCAAGGTCGGCATATTCTTCCTGGATAAATATACCCGGCACTATATAATGAAGGGGCTTTCCATCTATTGGTTTCATATTTTCCACGCGCTTCTCTACTTCCTCTTTATTTCCATTGAGTATAGGGGCTTCATAAAGTGGAAGTAATTTGCCGTGGGCAATATGACCCCATCGGCTGTCGTCGGCCACGAGTCCGGCAAGGTCTTCGGTGCCGGCGCGTGATGCAAGCGTCACGGGTCCGTGGAGGATAGAAAGATAATCAGGCACGTTTGGCATTGACTCCACATAATTCCTCATCGGGAGCGATATGCGCAGGTGATCTCCTCTTTTCCATTTCCGGGTAATGGTGATATAGGAATCCGGAGTAATGGAGTAATCCGTGAAGGGCTTATCATTGATAAATACTTCCGGCTTTTCTACAGCCAGCCAGTGAGGACGGCGTATTTTCAAAGTAAAATCGTTGCTTTTTTTCATGTCGAAAGTAAGCGTGGTAGCCTCCTCGGCAGGAAAATCGTTGGTCTGCGTAACCTTGATGCCCTTTTCTTTCCAGTTTAGCTCGGAAGGAATGAAAAGATTCACATATAAATCCTTTCCGGAATGCGCATAAATAAATTCACCGTATTTGCCATGATTTTCCATGCCTGTACCCACACAGCACCACATCGCATTGTTCGGAGTGGAGTAATTACGGTAATGGCGAGGTCGCATTGAAGTGAAATATACGAACCCGCCATGCTCCGGATGCTGCGTGGAGCGGATATGGTTATAAAGGGCGCGCTCGTAGAAATCGGTATAGCGGGCATGAGGGTTAATGCGAAATAGTCCCTCGGCCAGCTTGAGCATATTATAAGTATTGCATGACTCCGGTCCCTCGCGCTCCATGGTGTATTCCACGCAGCCTACAGCCGAAGGAAAATGTAGATGCCTATGATCTTACAG
>DAAI01000054.1:0-1255 GCA_001701105.1 Bacteroidales bacterium GP1 | reverse complement strand
TCTCCCAAAAGAAATCGGCAGCCGTGAAATAATCCGGGTCGCCTGAGGCCTCGGCAACGCGCTGATAGCCCACAGCCTTAGGTACCTGCGTATTGGCATGCATATTATCGAGATTGTCGATGCGTCGCTTCATGCTGTCGAAGATGCGGCGGTGAGAAAATTTCTTTGCTGTTTCAAGATATTTTAAGTCGCCTGTAAGATCATAGGCATCTACATATACTTCGTTCATGCCTCCGAATTCCACATCGAGCATATTTTCCCATCCCTGAGGATCAAGAGAAGAGGTCACGTCGATTCCCCAGTCGCAAAGACCTAAGAAAAGATTGCGGGCATCCTCATTGCCGGTATGCCGATAAGCGTCGAGAAGCCCGGCATAGATTTTATGCACGTTATACCATGGTACCCAACGCTTTCTCAATTCAGAATCATTTCCACGCTTAAGAGCATTCCATACTGTGCGGCTCTCAGGCACTCCCCCTATGTATCCATCGCCATTTGCTTCGGCACAACGCTTCAATTCAGCTACCATATAGTCGGCCCTGCGCTTGCACTCCTCATTTCCGGTCGAGGCATAGGCGAGCGCCAATGCGCTTAGATAATGACCTCCGACGTGGCCGTCGAGACCTGCCCAATTAGGAAAATATTCCCCCTTGGGCCGCAGACCTGCCTCTTTCAGAAAGGGAGCCAGCAGCCGGTCGACATCATATTGAAGCAATACGTCGACATTAAGCTCATCGGCGCGTTTAAATTCACTGTCAAGCAATTTCACGTCCGAAAGAGGAAAATTACTAACTTTGGTCACTCCCGGGACGGGCTGCCGGAGTGAAGAAGCATTTGTCTTGGCTGAAACCGGACACACCGACATAACACACGCCAGAACAAGCAAAATCGAAAAATTGAATTTCATGAAAAACGGGTTAGCATTAAGTCTCCGCAGCGTCGTCAATCATAAAGTCTATCCTCATTCTGAGCGACACTATTTATCCATTGCGACTCCCGCTGAAAAGACAAAAGGGTTACATATCTGCAAAATTAATAAAAATAATCTGAAATAAAATGATGAAAAATTTGGGGAATTAAAAAAAAGATTGTAATTTTGCAGTCGCAAACGGATAGAAGGAAAAAGAATACTATTCCCCTATCATTTGAATCAAAAGTATATGACTCCGTAGCTCAGTTGGTAGAGCAAATGACTCTTAATCATTGGGTCGAGAGTTCGAGCCTCTCCGGGGTCACTAAAGGGTCTATCAGACCG
>DAAI01000017.1 GCA_001701105.1 Bacteroidales bacterium GP1 | reverse complement strand
CTCTCGGCAAGAGTCATATAAAAAATATATGAATGGCGCGACTCGAGAAATTTTAACAAGCCATTGACTTTTAAATACTAAGATCGCCTCTACTTATAATAAACCCAATAGATAACCCATCGCAAAAGGATACTTTATTATATGAAGCGTTATAGACAAATTGCCGCAATCTTCATATTCTCTCTGCTGGCGCTCCTTGGAGCAACACCCGGCAGTGCGCAGGAGATTGCGTTGAAGACCAACCTTCTTTACGACGCTACCACCACCCCTAACCTGGGGCTGGAGTTAGGGATCGGCCCGCGGAGCACGTTTAACGTGGTTTACGGACTTAACCCGTGGACATTCAACAGCGACAAAGGTAAGCGCAAGGCCAAGCACTGGGTAGTGATGCCGGAGTACCGTTGGTGGCCCTGTACAAAATTCGACGGCCATTTCTTCGGAATCCATGCCATGGGCGGACAGTTTAATGCCGCGAACGTTAATCTTCCCATCCCGGGGGCTTTCTTCGGCGGGGATAATCTCACCAGTGGCGTCCGCGACCATCGTTATGAAGGCTGGTTTGTGGGAGGCGGTATTACTTATGGATACCAATGGGTGCTCTCGAAGCATTGGAACTTTGAGGCCGAAATAGGAGCAGGCTACAATTATGTGCATTACAAGAAATTTAACTGCACGGAATGTGGCGGCAAGATTGGCGAGGGACATACCAACTATGTAGGAATCACCAAGCTGGGGCTTTCGTTCATATATCTATTTTAAGAAGAAACGATATGAAACGCACGATATATACAATACTGGCAATTATCTTTGCGGCTTTCACCGCCGGGGCCTATGTCACGGGCAATGTAAGTACGGAAAACATCTCCTTCAGCCGCGGAGGCGGGAAGATGCGCATCAGTGCCGACATAGTGCTTGATTCATTGAAGCTCAAATCTTCGCAGCAGCTTTTTATGACTCCGGTGCTTAGCGGTGAGGACGGCAACAAGGCTGTGTTTCCCACGGTGCTTGTCACGGGACGCGGAATGCATTATGCTTATGAACGCGGCACGATGCGCGACCTTAAAAAGTACCGGGCCAATTATGACATCATTAAGGAAGTGAGACGTGAAAACGGCCATGCGCAGACAATCGATTACACCGGCTCCGTCCCGATGGAATCATGGATGAGAAACGGCAAGATTTCAATTCAGTTCCAATATGACACCTGCGGGTGTGGAGTATTTGCAGGCAGAGGTGCTGGAATACCCGTGGATACCACGATGAATCCCGTCGGAGGCATGAGAGTAGCCTATATCACCCCTAAGGTGACCGAACTGCCGGTAACGCTCCATGAGGGAGTGGCAAGGGTGCAGTTTGAAGTTGACCGCACGGAGCTGCACGACAGCATCTACCGCTGCCGCAGCGGCCAGAGGATCGACAATCGAGCCCAGCTGAAAGTGATTTATGATTCAATAGAATATGCGCTGACCGATCCGAATGTAGAGATTTCAGGAATTGAGATCATCGGCTATGCATCTCCCGAATCTCCCTATGAGCACAACAGGGAACTTGCAACGGGACGTTCACGCGCCCTCGCCAACTATATCGGCAATTATGTGGGCAAGAAATACAGTCTGTCGCAGGATGTGGCGAAATTCGACGCCGTGCCGGAGAACTGGGCGGAGTTCCGCGAGCAGGTGGTGAAATCATCTGAGATTACTCCCCAGCAGCGTGCCGATCTCCTCGCCCTCATCGACCGTCCGGCTTTCTCTCCGGATGATTACGATGCCAAGGAAAAGGAGCTGAAGACAAATCCGAAATTCAAAGATCTTTATCTTAAAAAGATTCTCCCTGAATGGTTTCCGCATCTGCGCGCCACGAAATTCCGCATCGGCACGCGCCTGAAGCCTATGAGCGATGAGAAACTTGCCGAAATCATAACCACGAACCCGGAAAAGATGTCGCTCAACCAGATGATGCGTGTTGCGCGCCTCTATCCGGAAGGCTCCGAACAATTTAACAAGGTGATAGATACGGCTCTGCGATACTATCCCGACAGTGAGGAAGCAAATCTCAATGCTGCCGTTACGGCCATACGTCAGAAAGATTACCAACGCGCCGAGACGCTGCTTCCCAAAGCGGGCAATAGCCCGGAGGCTGTGAATGCCAGAGCAGTCCTCCTTACCTATAAGGGAGACTTCGAGGATGCCCTCAAGATGTTCGACAGCATTCGTGAGCTCCCCGAAGCCCAGAAAAACAGCCTTATGTTAGGCGATGAATGAGTGAAATAAAACATAATAAAACATAATCTAACATTTAATCAAATGAAGTTAAAATATCTTTTATATGGATGCGTGCTTGCAGGACTGATGACCGCCTGTAACAACGACCTTCCCGGCGAAGAAGGCGGCGTGCTCGAGAACGAGACGACCACCTATGTCCGAGTGTCTCTAATCAATGCAGGGGATACGCGTGCGGCCGAATATGAAAACGGCTCCGCCGATGAAAGCATGATCAAGGAGATCCTACTTACCTTCTTCGATGCAGGGCGCAACTATGTGGGCCGCACGCTGGTGACTGTCAACGAGGATAACGCCATCCAGGTGCCCGGTAGCACCAACACCGTAGAGCGCGTGCTCACCGTCGTGGCTCCCGTAACCCTCCCCGAACACATCAATTATCCGAAATATGTTGTGGCTTACGTCAACCCGACATCCCAGCATCAAGACCTCGCTACCGATAAACTCGAGGATGCCATGGGCATAACTCGTTCTCGTTCCACCATCTCCTTTAACGGATACCGCACCATGAACAATTCCGCTTATTTTAGCAACGAGACCGGATATATACGTTATGCCACTGAAGTTGACTTTCAGAATCAGTTCTTCGAGACTATGGAGGAAGCTCAGAACGCTACGACAGCAGCCATTGAAATCACTGTGGAACGCGTTGAGGCAAAAGTGCGTTTCTCAAGCGACCTTGCCAACATCTCCCAGGAAGATTATACCGGGGGCTCAAGCACTGATGCCGACCAGGAGTATACCCTTCACTTCACTCCGCAGGCTTGGTTCGTGAACGCCACCGAAAAGAGATCGTTCCTCCTAAAGAACTATCGTTCGAATCGTATTAACTTCCTCACAGGAAACTATACTGATGTCGACTACGGTATGAAACTCTCCGATCTCAAGGAGGCTTTCAAAGTGAACAACACCGTTCGTCCCGGCGATAAGAGATATGATGAAGTGAACGATGGTGCAAATCTACGCTCATATTGGGCTATTGACCCGACTTATTTCACCTCTGATGATGACCTTTATCCTGATGTAAGCTATGACGCTCAATATGGCGATATCAATCCTACAGGAAACGTCTATCCTCTGCTCTATCGTTCTTACGCTAATGTCATGGCAGAGCAAAACGCAGGAAAGAGCACTAACTATGTGAAATTCAACAGCGGAGTGAAGACTCACGAATATGTGCTTGAAAACACCATGAGCCGTCAGACCCTTGAGGAGGGCGACGCTATGGCTTCGATGAGTTCGGTAGTGCTTATCGGCTACTATACTATCAAGAATAAAGCCGGCAACGTCGTGTTCGATGGCAGCAATACCACCGATAAAACCCAGGCCTTCTATGTGCGCCACGAGGCCGACAAGAAGAAATATATAATGGTAAGTGACAATGAGGCCAAAGACTTCTTCCTGGAGCGTGGCGGAAGCACTCTCTACGTGCAGACCATCGATAAAGATGGCAACCCCGTCGAGGGATCATATGAACCCTTACGCGCAGCACACCTTAAGGATAATAGATATGGAGTTTCATATAACGACTTCGAACTTATCTATCCAAGCAAAGAC
Source organism: Bacteroidales bacterium GP1 (assembly GCA_001701105.1). Classification (GTDB taxonomy): domain Bacteria; phylum Bacteroidota; class Bacteroidia; order Bacteroidales; family Muribaculaceae; genus Lepagella. The sequence goes on along the minus strand of DAAI01000017.1, from coordinate 25,964 downwards.
CTTGCCGGCAAGAAGCTCTCCGAGCAATGGCGCACGATGCAGCTCAAGAAGAACGGTGGTGTTTACAACACGAAAATCTATGTTTACGACGCTACTATTGACGATGGCAATGGCGGATATAAGAACATTACTGATGCGGATATCGCATCCCTCAACACAAGGCTCTACTCCACTTATGGCGTGCTTGAGAAGTTCCAGACCGGTAAAGCATATTTCAACGTGCCGTTGAAGCACATTTGGGGAGTGGGAAGCACCGACAATTCATTTGATGCCTCCAAGGTAATACTCGGCGACTATGGTGTAGTCCGCAACCATGTCTACGACCTTACCGTCAACAGCATCAAGGGCCTCGGCACCGGTATCGGCGACATCGACCAGCCTATTGTGCCTCCGACGGTGAACGACCAGTACTACATCAATACCAAGCTGCGCATCTTGCAGTGGCGTCTTGTAAAGCAGTCTGTTGACCTCTAATCTACCCAAGTGGGAATCTTGAACGGCGGATTACGGTCCGCATAAAAAAATGAACACCGATCCTTCGGGATTACAACGACTTCTGCAGGTCGAAAAATAAGGCAGGAAAATCCGGCCGGCTAATAGTCCGGCCCCCCATCGGGCGGGAGGGTGCGAAGCCTCTCCAGACGGAGTCTCCCGACGCGCTCCCGCCCATTATTTTGAAAACAAAGAGCGGCTATGCTCAATGCTTTATGCCGCCTCAATATATATGATACAGATATAATCATGAAACTGATAAAGATAATCTACAAGCACATCCTTCTCGCGGCAACATCGCTGGTGATGCTCTGCTCATGCTCCATGATGACCGAAGAAGAGCCTGATTGTAATCCTTACTATAAGGTGCGTTTCCGCTTCGACATGAATATGCTCTATGCGGATGCTTTCTCAACGCAAGTTGGCGAAGTAGATCTCTATGTGTTTGATACGGATGGGCATCTTGTATGGCAAGGTCACGAGGAGGGCGACAAGCTCGCGGCGGAAGGTTATCTGATGGATCTTCCGGTGGCTCCCGGGAATTATGATATGGTGGCATGGTGCCGCAAGCGTCATGAGAGCGCCACCGACTTCACACTCGCCGGCGGGGCGATCCCCGCACAGCCTTCGGATCTGAAAGTATCCCTCAACCGGAAGCGCGACGCTGCGACGGCTTTCTCCGATACCGACATTCATGCCCTTTTCCATGGCAAACTGTCGAATGTGGAGCTTCCCGACTCATGGGGCACTCACATCGTGACAATACCGCTTACTAAGGACACCAACTCCATCCGCATCATGCTCGTGCATCTCAGCGGAAAGGAGATAAAAGAAGGTGATTTCAATTTTAAGATCACTGATAATAACGGCTCCCTCGGTCATGACAATTCTCTGCTCGATGATGAGTCTATCGAATACCGCGCCTGGGCAAAGCGCGAGGGCGTGGCTCAGACGGTGCTCCCTGAAGTAGAAGGCAATAATCCAAGCGGCATTTCTCCGCTCCTTCCCACCCGCGCCACGCAGAGTTCCGTACATTCGCTTGTGGCCGAGATGACTACTTCACGACTCCAGACCTGCCGGCGGCCGATCCTAACAGTGACCCGCGCTTCCGACGGCGAGAAGGTGATTGAAATTCCGATCATCGATTATTTTATGATGGTAAAAGGGGAATACAACCGCAAGATGGAGGATGATGAATACCTCGACCGTCAGGACGACTATAACATGACATTCTTCATGCACGACGATGGTTCATGGTATAAGGCTGTTATCGACATCCTGTCATGGCGCGTAGTGCTTCAGGACACTGATCTCTGATTGAGTAATTCCAATAGGGTAAAGGATATAATGAAACGAAAGATAAACCGACATACGATACGGACCATCGCGGCACTGCCGATGCTGTTGCTTCTGCCGATGCTGGCCGGATGCGGACTCATCAATGAGCCCGGTTCGGAAAGCTGCACGGATTCCGACGACATTTCGGTGAGCTTCCGCCTGATAACGGGGAATGTGGCTTCAAGGGCCGTGGATGAACTCGGCTCCAATGAGGAGAACCATATCGACCCGGCCAACCTGAAGATCCTGATTTTCGATGAAAACAGGAAACTCAAGCAGGTGGTCTACGACAATGGATCAATGCCTGCCAACACCTCCTTCGAGGAAATTAGCGTAGGCTCCTATATTCTCCGCACGAAGCTCGATCCGCAGCAATACAACACATCTTCCCACTTCGCGATAGTGGCTCTTGCCAACTGGGAAAACGATAACGCAAAATTCACTTCCGATTGGCAGGGGCATACCATCAGCAATGATGAAATAGGCACCCTTACCATCGATGATCTCAAGGGGATGGTGTTCACGCTCAACCCCCATGTGTCCGAAGGAAATCAGCCGGATTCCTGGATGCCCGGCCCGGCAGCGGGATGGATTCCGATGTTCGGCNNAAGCCGGATGGATCCCGATGTTCGGCAGCCGATATACCTCGCTCGCCGGATACGACCGCAAGATATTCAACGAAGGGAACCCGATGCCGATTCCCGACGTGCTGCTCGTGCGGGCGATTTCCAAAATCGAAGTAGTGAATCTCGATACGGATGTTAGCTCGCCCGAAATCACAAGCATAACACTGGCTCACCGTAATCAGGCCGGCAGACTTATGCAGGAGTACACGTTTACCGGTGCTACCCAAAACGTATCGGCAACAACACTGCCGTCCGACTTGAAGTACACCAATTATGCCGTGCCTTTCCATAAGCAGGGTAACAAATATTCCATCTATCTTCCTGAAATGGAGCTGAACGGCGAGGATCAGCGCCGAGCAATCTGCGTGAACCTTAATATGAATGGTTCGGCCCACCAAAAATGGATCTACCTCGCCCCCTACGACGCCCAGGGAAAACCCGTAATCCAGTCGACATATGATTCCGACTGGGATGCCATTAAGAGAAATTACATATACCAGTACACCATAAATTCACTCGCGTTTGAATTTATAATCTCTGTAGAGCAGTGGAAATTCGGTGGAAAGGTCCACATCTCGCTCGAATGAGAATCCATACCATAACGCGAACTTTTGAAAGACTAAGCGTAAAATGAAATATTCGGCAAGAACATATATATTGGGAATCGTGGCTGCATTGATGCCGTTGGCAGGATGCACTGACAATTTCTTGGCGGAGAATAACGAAGGCTCCTTTGCTACAGATGCCGTAGGATTCACCGCGACTGTAGCCACTGCCGATTCTCGCGAGACCCGCTCTGAGACCGACCTATACGAGCCTCTTGTGCTGAATGCAGACACAGAGGACTTTCCTCTCTATCTCCATACCTGGGAGCATCCCCTTGGAGAAGGCGAGATAAGCGAGCCGGAGGAAAGTGAGTCGGCCGAAACTCGCGGGCTGCAGGTAAATACTCCCCAGCAACTTTTCGACATCCATAAGTCCTTTGCCGTTAAAGGCGATAAGGACAATGGCGACCCATACATAGCTATGCAGAACACCAAGATGATCAACAACGGCTCCTACCGGCTATGGACCACAGAAGTGCCTCAACGCTGGCCCGGCAACGAAAAACTTTCGTTTAATGCCGTGGCCCCTTACGGTCATCAGTCGAAACTGGATAACTCCGCATTCCTTAAGAATTCGATAATTTTCGATTATACGGCCCTCAAAAGCAGCGACGGCACTAAAGATGCCGAAGCGCAGATTGACCTCATGATGGCTACAGCCACTATGAACCGTGAGGAAACGAAGGACTATAATTACCGGGTGCCCCTGAATTTCGGTCATGCTCTTTCGGCTATCAAGTTTGCCGTGCGCGATGTGATTAAAGGTAAGGTTGTGAGCATCGCCATAAAAGGCATCAACAGTACCGGTCACTGCGAATATACCGCCGATCCCGACAGTAAGAACGGTAAATTCGTATGGTCGGGCCAGACGAATAAGGCCGACTATAAGCAGGAATTCAATTATGTCATCGCCAGTGATGGAAATTATGATCCCACGGATGAGTCGCAGGACATCGTAATCAACGAAACGATGCCCGAAAAGACTTTCATGCTCATCCCGCAGGAGATTCCCGACGATGCCGTGATCGAAGCCGTGATCGAACGCGACAATCTGGCTCCCGGCCTTGCAAAGACTATCACTGTAAGGGGCAAGATCAAGGCAAATAATGTGGAACGCTGGCTTCCCGGATATGAATATGTATATACGATATCCACGTCCAAGGATAACTGGGTCTATGTATTCGACGCAGAGGGAAATCAGGCCGAAGGAATAAATAATATTTACGTCTATTCTCCAAGCGATACAAGATTCTATCAATATGGCAATAATGCCTATTTCAATGTAATCAGCTATCGCTATAAAGCCAATGATCAAAACTTCATTCAGCCCCTCCCCTGGAAGGCCTCGCATGGCGGCTCATTATCATATAATGTCGATGGAGGTGTTGAGGTAGCTTATCCTGTCGGAAATCCTCAATTAAAGTTTATCGAATCCTCAGCTTGGATCGATGACCAATATGCCACGAAATTATCAGGTAAAGGTTCCTCTACAAAAAATGCAAAAGAACGCCACAATCTTGTGTTCCAGCCACATTTTGTAGCCACCGACTGGATTGGCGATCAGGATATGCAAGGATATCCCGAATACTCCGGTTATTCGGAATCTCAGCCGTATGATCTCTCTACGTTTGGAGGAGCCAGAAGCCGTACTACGGCTAACTGCTATGTGGTCGACCGTGGGGGATGGTATATGTTTCCCCTTGTTTATGGCAATGCCATTAAAAACGGTAGCACTAATGCATCATCCTATACTTGTCAGAGTACCGATGCTACTAATAGATTGCAGCGTCTGGTAGATTATAATGGTAACAATATTACCGGTCCTAATATTTCCATCACTAATCAAGCGCGTGCTGAAATGGTTTGGCAGGATGCCTATGGTATGATTGACGAAAGTAGCATTCAAATTGTTACTATAAACGGAGAAAAGATGATTCGTTTCAAAGTGGAATCAAACAATCTCCAGCAAGGCAACGCCATTATTGCTCTTACGGCAGGAGATAATTCAATAGGCCAATCCACTGTGATTTGGAGCTGGCATATATGGGCTACAGAACACTGGCTCGATAAAACTACACGTCTGCCTCATGTGTATGATCAAACTAATTCTAACTTTAATACATATAAGGAGTCAGTTGCTAAGGATGAAAACGGCCAGGTAATTGGATATCGCCAAGCCGGTGATGTAGCTGTAACTCATATGCAAGAGAATCGTACCTTTATGATGTCACCTTATAACATCGGATGGTGCGACCCGAAGAAAGTGCTATATCTCAAGCGCAAGAATGATATGGCTTTTGTACAATATATGCCAGATGGAACTGCAAAGACCGGTTTGACGGATAATATTCCTATCATTCAGCAAGGTTCAGTTGTGGATTATAAGATTGGTAATAATGTTTATTTCCAGTGGGGGCGTAAGGATCCGATGCGCGGTTATTTTAACCGTGAAAGTACCTATAAAGTGGTTTTCGGTCCCCGTATTCCGGCAATGGAAGGCCAAATCGGTAAGAGTATTAAGGATGGCATTCAAAAGCCCAATATTCTCTTTGTCGGCGATGGGGATAATAATACAAATCAAGACTGGTTGCAAAACGGGGGATATAAAAATCTCTGGAATAATGACGCAAATGTCGGCACAGGTTCTGTAAATGGAGGAGCATATAATGCTAATATTTGGAGCCATACCAAAACGGTTTATGACCCCAGTCCTGCCGGTTATATGGTCCCGAATGCCGGAGTATGGAACTTTATTACCAAGACTTCTGCCCCAAACACTACTAAAGCTCCAAATCATCATCAAGCAACGGGAGATCTTAATTGGTTTAAAGCAGAATTGAATGGCGGCTGGATAAATAGTTATAACTACAAAGTTTATGGTAATGCTCCTGGCACTAACCAAACTAATGAGAATGCCCTCTTCTTTGCTTCAACCGGCCACCGTTGGTTTTCCAACATCTGGACGCCCGGTGGAACAACTGCCGGAGATAACTTCGGATCTAACGTTTACTATGCTTGGAGCAATAGATGGATTAATGCGGCCAATGCCCATTGTGTGGCTTTAGGATTGGATACGGATGACAGTAGTTTAAGTGCCGGGCAAGCTGCGAACTACTTTATTGCAGACCATTTTATCGCCCGTAAGGCTATGGCACGCCCTGTACGCGCTATCCGTGAGCCATAACAATGAGCAAATTCCATGATAAGATTGCACATGGGATTATAGATGAGTGGATTGCAAAATTACTCAATTTACATAATATAGCGAAAATGGAAGTATCATAGCGATGCTTCCATTTAAATTTCCAAAATACGCAAACACTAATCCCAACAGGGCATGGTGCCGAGGCTTGTAAGATATGTACTGTGCCTCCTCTTATATTAGGATTGAGGGGAGTTTTGGGCGCGGCGGGCTCGGATGATCCGTGCGAAGGATTCCGGCAGACGGACGTTGTACATATCAAGAGCGCGGTCGAACAGCGGTGCTATCTCTTCATCGGTAAATCCGGCGATGCCGCAGCCTATCCGCGTCACATAAAATGTGGTCTGGTCCCATTCGTAAGCGAGGTCAAGAAATTCATCCACATATGGCCGGATTGTCTCCACTCCTCCCTGCATTGTCGGGATGGCGTATGATTGGCCTTGCAGTCCTACTCCTTGTCCCATTTTGGCGCCGAAATTGAGCAGCGCCGTGCGAGCGGCTCCGCCGGGATGGTTGCCCTCAAGGTTACTTCCGAATACAAAAATCTCGTCCTCGCCGAGCGAGGTGAGGTTATCCGGGGTATATTTCAGATTATCCATGGTCGTTAATTGCTGTCTTACTGATTCTTCGTGGATTGTAGAGAGAATATTTCTTACAAATTCGGGGCTAAGGCCGAGGCGGGGGGCATCGTCGATGCACCGGTGCATAAGGCCCCGATAGCGTCCCGGCTGGAGGACGGGAATGTTATTCTCTCTCTTGAAAGCGCCGATGTCGCGGGCCACTCTCATCCTCTCGGCCAGTAGATCGAGCAATTCATTGTCGATGCGATCGATGTTGCCTCTCAGGGCTTGGAGGCTCTCGGTGGGTGATGCTTCATCAGGCACTTTAAGGGTGTCGAGCAGCCGGGCGAGTGAATCGGGCGTGAGTTGCTGTCGGCTGTCGCTCAGCGCGGCAGCCGGATTGCAATGACATTCTATCATAAGGCCGTCGAAATTAAGGTCGAGAGCTTGCTGAGCGAGTGGGCCCACCAGTTCGCTGCGTCCTGCTATGTGACTCGGGTCGCAAATAAGTGGCAATGTCGGGAACCGGTGACGCATTTCTATGGGTATGCGCCATTCAGGAGGATTCCGGTAATAGTGGGAGTCATAGCGGCTGAAGCCTCTGTGAATCGCTCCGAGACGACGGATACCGGCTGCGTTCATGNNTAATTTCGACGGCCTTATGATAGAATCGAGGTCGGGGTTCACAGGGTTTTTCACCAGAACGACAATGGAATCACGTTTTTCCTGAGGCAAAACGGCGAGCGTATCGGCAATTTCCTGCACAGCGAAAGGATTGGCAGCAGTCCGGGCGCCAATCCATAGGATATCCACCCCGGCCTCGAGCGCATCGCGGGTATGTGAGGCATTCGCCACTTCCGTGGCAATCTGCAATCCGTACTCCAGCTTGACGCGGCGAAGCCATTTCAACGCGGGCTTTCCTACTCCCTCGAATCCGCCGGGCTTGGTGCGTGGCTTCCACACTCCGGCACGGAAAATTCTAACGCCGGCATCAGCTACACCACGCGCTGCCTCCATGACTTGGACTTCACTTTCGGCGCTGCATGGCCCGGCTATCACAATAGGGGTCGGTGAATCGGGAAAAGGATGTATCAAATCCATATGGCCAAATTCATAATATTCGTTGTAAAATTACGAAAAAATGATGAAACGGCCGCAAGATTAACCCATAAGATTTGTCAGGGTATCAATCTTAAGCGAGTTAGCGGCGCGGTCGGAACCGGAGACATAGGCCACGAGCGGCGACCCCTCGAGCTTGCCGGATTCTTTTAATTTGGAAAGGACTACGCCCGGAATCACCGGCTGATTCGTATGCTTCTCATGGATGAGGTATGGACGCACACCATAGCTTAAAGCAAGCCAATGAAAGATATTGGAATTATAACAGACGGCAAAGACAGGGACATTGGCACGATAGGATGCGATGTACCGGGCAGTTGCGCCATGATAGGCATCGGTGAATATTGCTTTAATCCCTACTGCGCGCTCGGCAAACACAGCCTGGCGCGCGAGGAACGACGCCACTTCCACATCCTCCATCGGGGGCACATCGATGTTTACATTCAATTCGCGTTCCACCTCGCAGGCCACCCGCGCCATCACCTTCACTGCTTCAACGGGATATTTACCCGAGGCCGTCTCTCCCGAAAGCATCATGGCATCGGCGCGCTGGTAGACGGCATTAGCTATGTCGCTGACTTCGGCACGTGTGGGACGCGGATGCTCGATCATGGAATGAAGCATCTGAGTGGCCACAATCACGGGCTTATGATTGGCCACGCATTTATTAATCATATTCTGCTGGATGCCCGGAAGCATCTCGAGGGCTACTTCAATCCCGAGGTCGCCACGCGCAATCATAATGCCATAGGAAGCCTTCATAATCTCATCGAAATTATCTACACCCTCCTGATTCTCAATTTTGGATATGATTTTCATGGGCGATCCGAGGGAATCAAGAATCTCCTGCACGGCTGCCACATCGGCCTTAGAGCGGACGAAACTATGAGCCACGAAGTCGATTCCGAGCTTAGCGGCGGCTTCGATGCTTGCGCGGTCGCGTAGAGTGACCGATGGCAAAGGAATCTTTACGCCGGGGATATTCACTGATTTGCGTGAGCCAAGATTACCGGCATTCTCGGCAATGGCCGATACTGAGCCCTCCTCTACATTGCTTACCCGGAATGCAATTTCGCCGTCGTCTATGAGAAGCCGGTCGCCGGCCTTAATATAATTAGCGATGCCGGGATAGTTGAGGCATATCCTGGAGCGAGTGGTGGGGCCATCGGGATTGCCCTTAATCTCGACTATATCTCCGGCGGCGAAGGTAAGGATTCCTCCGTCGTGAGTCGGCGTGGTGCGTATCTCCGGACCTTTAGTGTCGATCATCAAGGCAAGGCGGGGATCGGCCTCACGGGCATTATTCGTGATCTTTGCAATGCCTTCGGCATTAAGGTGAGCGGTGTTCATCCTTATTACGTTAACGCCCGCCTCGGCAAGCTGGCGGATAAATTCAGGTTCGCAGCGTTTATCGGAAACGGTGGCAACTATCTTCGTATGTTTCATAATATTATTTCTCTTTATAATAATAAGGTTTGAAAGGGGCGTAATGTTTGGAATATTTTGGGCTAATAAAGTAAGATTTTATGGATAAATCATTATATTTGCAAAAAATATATTGGTATGAAACTGAAGAATAAGCCAATTGCAGCGCTTACTGCACTTTGGATCATAGGAACGGCAGTAACGGGAGTATCTGCGGCATCGGTTGAATCTCCGTCAGGGAAGCTGACCCTGAATGTGGATGTCGATGCGCAAGGACAGCCATACTATACGCTGCTTTATAAAGGAAAGCCAATCGTGGCCGAGAGTAAACTTGGGCTTAAGAGCGATGAAACGGATTATGCCACAGGGTTCCGGATAGCGCGGACCGGAACCACATCGGTAGATAGAATCTGGAAGCCGGTATGGGGTGAATATGATTCCATTCGCGACAATTTCAATGAATTGCAAATGGATCTGGTATCTGATTCCCCGGCACGAGCATTGACTTTGCGATTCCGTCTTTTTGATGATGGCCTTGGATTCCGTTATGAATTTCCGGAGAGTACGGAGGGGAAGAATTATCTTACGGTGCGAGATGAATTAACGGAGTTTAATTTCAACGGTGATCATACACTATTTTGCATACCGGGAGACTATGATACGGATGAGTATCTATGGTCGGAAACGCCGTTCAGCCGCCTTGAAGAAACGCTGTCGGGATATGGCAAGCATTCCGAGGCCTGCCGGACGGGGGGAAATGTGATCCAGACTCCGTTGATGATGAAGACCGCCGATCCGGTATATGTGAATATCCATGAGGCAGCATTGTCGGGCTATCCGGCCATCTTGCTCGATGTCGAGCCGGAAACGCATAAGATGCGCACCCATCTCGTGCCCGACCGTCTGGGGGTGAAGGCTTATCTGCAGTTGCCCTTCAATACTCCCTGGCGCACGCTCATAGTAAGCGACGATGCACGCGATATTCTTGCCTCGCAATTGATACTTAATCTTAACGAGCCATGCAAGATAGAGGATACATCCTGGATCAAGCCGATGAAGTTTGTGGGAGTATGGTGGGAGATGTTTACGGGCAACCAGAAGACATGGGCTTATTCCGACTATAGTCTTGCCAAACCGGGAATTACGGATTATACAGCCCTAAAGCCTAACGGGCGTCACCCGGCCAATACGGAAAACGTGAAACGCTATATAGATTTCGCATCCAAGCACGGCATCGACGGGGTGCTCGTGGAAGGTTGGAACGAAGGCTGGGAAGACTGGGCGGCCTTCCGGAAGAACAGGCAATTCCTATTTGACAAGGCTTATCCTGATTTCAATGTTGATGAATTGCGCGATTACGCAGCCGCTAAGGGCGTTAAGCTTATCATGCACCATGAGACAGCAGGCAATGCCGCCGACTATGAATTGCAGCTCGACCGGGCTTTCCGTTTTATGAAGGATAATAATTACGATGCGGTAAAGACGGGCTATGTAGGAGCAATCATTCCTCGATCGGAATATCATACCTCGCAATGGATGGTGGATCATGTGCGCAGAGTAATAGAGGCAGCCGCCGATTATAAGATTATGGTCGATAGCCATGAGGCCCCACGCCCGACAGGACTTTGCCGTACCTATCCCAACTGGCTCGCCCAGGAATCGGCGCGTGGCGGTGAATTTGAGTCGATGGGTGGGAATCCTCCTTCGCATACGACGATTCTGCCTTTCACCCGTCTTAAAGGGGGTCCGATGGATTATACTCCGGGTCTGTTCGAGACGCGTCTATCCACATACGGTGAAGGAAAGACAGATCAGGCGGGCACAACGATAGCACGTCAGCTGGCTCTTTATGTCACAATGCCGTCGCCGATTCAGATGGCCTGCGATTTGCCGGAGAATTATGAACGTTTCGCCGATGCGTTTCAGTTTATTAAGGATGTGCCCGTGGATTGGTCGGATTCCAAATATCTGGAAGCGGAACCGAACCGCTACATCACCGTGGCCCGGCGCGGCAAGAATACGGATAATTGGTACCTCGGTGCCATTACTGATCATAATGCCCGCAAAACGACGGTGAAACTTGAATTCCTGCCTAAGGGGCAAAAATACGAAGCCATTATCTATGAAGATGCTCCGGATGCCGATTGGAAAAGCAATCCGCAGGCCTATCGCATCTCCAGGAAGATTGTGGATAGCAAGAGCAAGCTCAAACTGAATCTGGCGCCCGGCGGAGGTACAGCCATAATGTTCATGCCGGCGGATATTGAAGCATATGCTTCCCGGAAAGTTGAGTTAGGAGGAGTCCGTTTTGTCGACAGAAACACCTATCGCGGGCCATCGAGCCTTCTTCCCGACGGCTGGGATCCTAATAAGCAAGATATGGACCAAAAATATTTCGGCAATAGCAAGAGTAAATAATGCGATCAGCCGATAGAGGCTTCTATTGACCCGAGGAGGCGGAATTGGGCACGGGCTCTCACGAGATTATGTTCCGGATAATCGATCTTGTAATATGTATCGCCGTTAAGATAATCGGAAAGGAAGCGTATGGCCTGCATATATGCAAATCGCGCCGGGGCGTGAGGCAATAACTCAATTTCTAAAGGGGTGAGGAAGGAGCTCGCACTGTCGATGTAGCCTTGGGTGAAATTGCGGTAGATATCCATATCAAATTCCACATTGTCGAGGTCGGGATCATCTTCCCGACCTTTGTTTGCTGCGCTTCTTAGGAAATCGCCATAATCGGAGAATACGAAGGAGGGCATCACGGTGTCAAGATCAATGACACAGGCCACGCTTCCGTCGCGGTTAAAGAGGATGTTGGAAAGTTTGGTATCGCAATGGCAGATGCGCTTGGGGAGTTTTCCCTCCCGATACAACCTTTCGGGCAAAGTGAAGTCATCGCGTCGGCTAAGCAAGGCTGCGACAAGATCTTTCACACCCTCTTTGCGGCCTGCGGTATCGCTCTCGATAGCTTCCTCAAACTGCCGGATTCGGAATTCCATATTGTGAAAATCGGGAATCGGCTCAATCAAGGGCTCGGCAAGATCTGCAAGCATGCTTTCAAAATTTCCGAAAGCCATTCCGGTGAGGCGGGCGTTTTCCGGCGTCAGGTTCTCCCTTGTCTCGGTATCGGGGATATAAACCGACATCCTCCAGTAGTCCTTGCCATCGAATGCATAAGAGTATCCGGTTTCAATATCGGGGAGAAAACGCAGGCAATGCCGATCAATGTCGGTTTCCCCTGATTCCGTAAGCTTTTTGCGAATATGAGCCGTGACGGTATCAATATTACGCTGCAACCCATGGACATCTTTGAAAATTGCGTTATTGATGCGTTGCAGCACATAATCCGGCCCCGGTTTCGGTGTGGTCACGATGTAGGTATCGTTAATGAGCCCTGAGCCAAGAGGACGGATTGCCTGCGGCTCCACATTCATCCCGAATCGGGATACAATCTTCTCCATAACCGGGTTATTTCTTGGATTTTTTTTGCTTCTTGGCGGCTTTCAGCGCATGTTTCTTTCCCCGCTCCTTCAGGGCCGTGGTAAAGGCTTCTGCACGCGCCGCCGACATCTGCTCCTGCTCTTGTGAGGCAAAGGCATGGCGATAGCCATCGGACTTGTTCCAATCTCCGCGTGTAAAATCGGGGATTGCCACGGGCGCACAGTTATTATCCATCGAAAGAGAGCCTAATTCAGCAAGCGAGCACCATTCCGCAAGGTCGTAGACATCCATGTCGAGCGGCAGCCCGTTCTGCAGGCAATACACCAGTCGTGAATCCATAATGAAATCCATTCCGCCATGGCCTCCGACTTCCTTAGCCAAATCACCATATTTGCGCAGGATGGGATGCATATATTTTTCGGTAAGGGCATTAGCCTCCGCCTCAGGCATGAATGAATGAGCGTTAAGATTTTCAATATCTACTTTCACTCCCGCATCATCGAGCTGTTGGCGCGAGAGAGCATAGCCTTCGATGGGGTATTTGTTGGCGAATCCACGAGTGCCGGTAAGTTGGTATAGTCGGTTATAAGGTTGCGGAGTCATCACGTTATGCTGAATCTCGATCACCTTGCCGTTGGTGGTGCGGATAAGGGTTGTGGTGTGGTCGCCGTTACGGAAAGAATTGCAAGTGGAGTCGGCAAATTGCTTTACAAGGTCGCGGCCATTGAAACTACGCGTATCCATTGCCACGAGGGTCTCCATTCTGTCGCCCCGGTGAATGTTGAGAGCCTGGGCCACCGGGCCGAGGCCATGCGTGGGATATACATCGCCGCGATGACGCATATTATAATCCAGCCGCCAACCTAATTTGTCGTCCTCGCCATTTTTCCAGTAATGCCGCCAGAAAGGGGAGAGGTCGTGAATGTAAGCACCCTGCGCGCGGATTATGTCGCCGAAAAGACCTTGTTGTGCCATGTTGAGCGTATTCATCTCAAACCAATCATAGCAGCAATTTTCAAGGATGAAACAATGTTTCTGCTGCTTCTCACTAAGGTCGATGAGATCCCAGCAGTCGTTCAAAGTCATGGCGGAAGGAACTTCAATGGCCACATTCTTACCTTGCTGCAACGCATATTTTGCTATCGGGGCATGATGAAGCCAGTCGGCAGCTATATAAACAAGGTCGATGTCGGGACGCTCGCATAAAGCCTTATAGCCATCCTCTCCATAATAGATGTCGGCCGGAGGCATCGAGGCCGCGAGGAGGTACTTCTGGCAACTATCGGCGCGCGCCTGCTCATAGTCACAAAGAGCCTTGATTTCAGTACCCGGGATGTAGGTGAAGCGCTCTACTGCCCCGGGCCCGCGCATGCCAAGCCCGATGAAACCGACCCTTACACTCTCCATAGGGTCGAGGGCGAGGCCAAGCACCGACTTCTGTCCTTCGGCGCGCTGAGGCTCGACGGTGCGGATCGTAGCGCCGTCAAATTCCCATTCAGTGCCGTATTCATTAATGTTTTTCGCTGATATGGGCGAAAGAAAAAAGGATAAGATTAAGCAGATGCTTATGAGTGCCTGCGGTTTCATGGTGTATTGGTGGATAATTTATGAAAGTTATCGATAGGCTACCGGCAAAGCCGGATAGTCTGATGCTTTTGCATCACAAAGTTATTCAATTATTTCGTAACCTCCAAATTCTGTATCTCCATTTACTCCATTTGCTGAAATAAAACTTCCCAAGTTATACACGATTATGACAACTTCTCGGAGGTGGGCTGCTACTTTAGAGATTTCTCCCGCCATACCAAAAAGGGCAGATAATCCCCAATCATGTTATTTTATGATTATCCAACGGCCACGCGGAGTGAAAATCTGATTTTGAGATGTGGGAGGAATTGGGTAATTTTGCAGTGATAATGGGGGATCGGGATTGTAAGTGCTGGGGTTGAAAAATGTAATATGTCGTTAAAATGGAAGATACGAATATCGATGAAACCATGACGCCGATTACTGTTGCGGAAGGAAGAAATGTTAACCCGTCGGAAGCAGAGCAGGGAGTATATAATTTCCTTGACGGACTCGGAGTGGAGTACAAGGTTTACCATCATCCTTCGGCCTTCACGATGGAGGAATGCGATGCCGTGAGAAGCAGGATAGGAGCTCCGGTGTTTAAGAATCTGTTTCTTACCAATAAGCAGCAGACAATATTTTTTCTCTTAATGATGCCCGCCGATAAACCATTCAAGACAAAATATTTATCCTCCCAATTGGGATGTGCGCGATTGTCGTTTGCTTCCGAAGAACTTATGTGGAAGTATCTCCGCATCCATCCCGGAGCCGTTTCGCCGCTGGGGCTATTATATGATAAGGATTGCCATGTGCGCCTGATTATCGATAAGGATCTTGAAGGAAGCAGCCTGTATGCCTGCCATCCTTGCGTAAATACAGCAAGCGTCGTGATGGATTACCATGAGCTTACCGACCGGATATTGCCGGCCACCGCCCATGATTTTACATATGTGGAACTCAAACCGGAATAAGATAACCATAATGATAAACTTAGAAGAAGCGAAATATAGAATCCTCACCGGGGGTGAAATTAATGCCGATGAAGCCTATGAGCTTGACAGCCTCGTAGACACTCATCTTAATGACCTTCTCGAGGCAGCAACGGAAATAACCCGGAAATTCAGCTCACAGAAGTTTGATTCATGTTCCATAATCAACGCCCGGTCGGGAAAATGCAGCGAGAATTGCAAATGGTGTGCCCAATCAGCCCATTATTCCACCTCGGCGGATATATATCCATTAGTGAGCCGGGCCACATATATGCGCGGCGCGGAGCTGAATAAGGAGCAGGGGGTAGGAAGATATTCCATGGTAACGAGTGGAAAGGCCATGCATGGTGAAGAACTCGACCGGGCATGCGGATATTTCGCAGAACTTCATTCTGAAGGGGGTATCAGTTTATGCGCATCGCTCGGGTTGCTTGCAAAGGATGATCTTCAGAAAATATTCAATAGCGGAGTTCATCGCTATCATTGCAATCTGGAGACAGCTCCCTCATATTTCAACGAACTTTGCACCACCCACAGCATCGAAGATAAACTGCGGACAATCCGAGCGGCCAAGGAATTAGGGTTTGAGATTTGCAGTGGAGGCATCATAGGGATGGGGGAGAGCAGGCGGCAGAGAATTGAATTGGCATTGACATTAAGGGAGATTTCGCCGGTGTCGATTCCGTTGAACATACTTTGCCCGATTCCGGGGACTCCTCTTGAAAAAATGGAGCCCCTGAGTGAGGCCGAGATACTTGCAACAGTGGCCATATTCCGCATGATTCATCCGACGGTGGTGTTACGCTTTGCGGGAGGAAGAATGGCCCTAAGTCGAGAAGCGCAGCTAAGGGCTATGGAAATCGGGGTAAACGGTGCTATAATGGGTGATCTCCTTACTACACTCGGTGCAAAAGTCAGGGAAGACAAGGAATTGGTGACCGATGCCGGATACGTATTCTGATTTATAGCGGGGTGAAAAACTTTTCTTGACTTAGGAAGAATATAAAAAACCGGCTCGACCACCTTAAAATAGGCAATCGAGCCGATTATTGTCTTTTATCAAGATTTATCGAGCCCCAATATTATTTGATAAGGTTAAACTTATGCCCATCCCAGCGATATCTCAGCATGGGGCGTATATATGGCATCAGTTTCTCTTGATCTTCCACACCCAGGACATCGCCAACAGTAAGTTTTGCAGTAAGGGTGTCGGAATCGGGCCATAGAGTATATTCCACCATCGGGAACGGCACCATTTCTACCAACTCTTTCTTCAGTTCCTTATCATTGTCGGGGATATCAAGGAAATCATCAAGAGTGGCGAGTTTCAGGAAATCCCGGGTCTTTAATGGATTCATCTGCGAGTCATAGAAGGCTACCTCGGAATCAGAACTTGTTGACTCATCCCCGAGAGTATAGACCACCGCCACTATATTTTTTTCCTTCTTATGTTTGCGGGGCAGAATCCGGAACGTGAGCTGCGACACAGGCGAGATCCTGATAGCCAGATATTCATCCGTAACCGGATAAATTAATTGAGAGCTACCTCCAAGAGTATTCACCACTGAAGGCATGGAATCAGGGTCTTCTGCTCTGCCGGCTTCCACATATGCCAGAAGATCGCTCCTTTTCTCGCTATTGAGCAATTCAAGCACCTTAGAGGGCATCTTCATAAAAGCCTCAGCAGCTGTGGAAACAGTCGTAATAGAATCCGAGACTACAGGAATGCTGTCGGGGAGCACATCATCCGAATCGCGCGTCGAGGCATAAGATCCGACGGAGATTATAGCCATGGCTATGACTGCAATAGTCCTTATAAATGGGAGATTGGTTGATGTCAATTTCATTTCTTCTTATTCATGAAAATTTCATAATTTCCGTTATATTTCGGCTTCGCAGGAGTTTTCTTCTCCTTTTTCTCTCTCTTCTCCTTTTTTACTCTACCTTTTGACGGAGACATCAGAGCAGATTCAGAATCAGTAAAGAAGTCACCTCCGGAGACTTTTTTTCCGCGCTTGGAGTCCTTGGCTTTTCCTTCTTTCTTTTCTTTTTTGTGAGGTTTTTCTTTAAGATGGCGGGATGTGCCGGCGTTTTCAGCGGCATAGTCACGGTCAGTGGCGCGCTCGCACATTATTTTATGACCGAAGAAATCCGCGTGCTTCAGGGCAGAAATCACCCGATGGCCCTCTCCCTTTGCTACATCGAAGAGGGTATAGCGGGGCATGAGGTCGATTCTTCCGATCTCAGGTTTCTGACCCTGGATATTTTTGTTTATAAGTTCCATAAGGTTGCCGGGGAAGAATCCGGAAGCCTTACCGATATTGACAACAAGCCGTTCGAAGCCATCCTCGGCGTCACGGCGATCTTTATCGCGTTTCGACCTGCTTCCGCGCTCTCCTTTTTCAGGACGCTCTTTCTTCCCCTTGTCGTCGAGATTAATATCGGGCATATTCTGATAGTAGGTGAGCAGTCGGTTGAATTCCAACGATAGGACACGCTTTAACAGATCTTCCTCCGACAGCCATTCCAATTTCTTACGGACGCCTGATATATATTTACCAATCTCAGCCTCGTTCACCTGTACTCTTTCCAATCGGTCGGCGAGGTTATACAATTGCTTTTCGATGATATGTTCCGGGGTCGGGACCTTACGATATTCAAACTCGCGTCCAAGAATCTTCTCAATCTGACGGATTTTATTACGCTCCCGGCTATGGATAATGGCCACGGAAACGCCGGTCTTGTTAGCGCGACCGGTACGCCCGGACCGATGGGTATATACAGCTGTATCATCCGGCAATCCGAAGTTGATCACATGGGTGAGATCGTCGACGTCAAGTCCGCGGGCAGCCACATCTGTTGCCACGAGCAGCTGGGTGACATGGTCGCGGAATTTTTTCATCGCAAGGTCGCGTTGAGCCTGCGAGAGGTCGCCGTGCAAGCAATCCGCATTATATCCATCGGCAATCAATTTGTCGGCAATCTCTTGCGTTTCCTTCTTCGTTCGGCAGAATACGATTCCGTAGATGTTGGGGCTATTGTCGACGACTCGTTTCAATGCGAGGTATTTATCGTGGGCCTTCACCATATAATATATATGGCGCACATTCTTGGTTCCTTCATTGCGGTTGCCGGCGACAAATTCCACAGGCTCGTGCATGAATTGCTTAGCGATGCCGGCGATCTCTTTCGGCATGGTGGCAGAGAACATAAGCATCTTTCGATTCTCCGGCACATGGGTGAGAATTTCATTGATGTCCTCAAGGAATCCCATGTTAAGCATCTCGTCGGCTTCATCAAGAATCACGGTATGCACACTTTCAAGATGCACCACGCCGCGCTTAATGAGGTCGATGAGGCGCCCCGGAGTGGCCACGATCACCTGAACGCCGTTTTTTAGCGACCGGATCTGACTCTCAATCGACGATCCGCCATAAACAGGCAGAATCTTCAGGCCGTCGATATATTTGGAGAAGTCAGCGAGATCGCCGGCAATCTGGAGACATAGCTCACGCGTCGGCGCGATAATGAGGGCCTGCGGGGTATGATCGGATATGTCTATTCGCTGGAGTAACGGAAGTCCGAAAGCCGCGGTCTTTCCTGTGCCTGTCTGCGCCAGCCCTACGACGTCGCTGTCTTTTGTCAGGAGATGAGGAATCACCATTTCCTGGATAGGCATGGGGTGAACGAAACCAAGTTCATCGATGGCTTTAAGAAGGACGGGGTCAACTCCAAGAGCCTTGAAAGTGGTAAATTCGGGCGTCACTTCCGTCACAACCTCATCCGTTACGAAATCAGAAGCTGATAGATTTTCAATCTCCTTTTCGGTTTGCTCTTCGGAGGATTGTAGAGCATCCTCCACGGCTTTCTCTGCGTCGGCCGGAGTTATGTCATAATCCGTGGCTTGCATATGTATGTTGTCGTTATCTGTAATTTCCATCTTAAATAATAATATTAGATTGGGTTAATTTATGTAATCTTAATAATTGGAATGTGAAGAATCCAATAAATAAACGCTTGAGCCGGGTTAATTCCTATTTGAAGGAGAGATAAAATGCAGAATTAATAAAGAATCATAATTGAAAAGCCGCCGGAACACGCGGTGCCGACGGCTTTTTCCACAACTGGAGTCAATTATTCTGAAATTGTGCGTGGAGCCGAGCCAACCCAGCGGAAAGCCATGGCGGCAAGACAAGCACCCACAAGCGGACCTACCACCATAATCCAGAAATCGGGCCACGCGTTCGTCGAGAAGATGGCCGGACCAAAGGAGCGGGCAGGATTTACAGAGCAATTGTCAACAGGAATACCTACGATATTAACAAGGCCAAGGGCAAGACCGATAGCTACACCTGCGAGATTGGAATTGCCCCATTTGGAAGTAGCACCGAGCACTACGAACACAAAGAGGAAGGTAAGCAGAATTTCCGTGAGCAGGGCGAATGGCCATGTAACGCCTTCCTGAAGCACATTAGTAGCCAGATATGATTGCGATCCGTCGGCAAAAGTGGTAATGCCACCAAAGTCGAACGCTCCATCTGCCCAGTATCCGCCGAGGTACATCAGCCAGAACAGCAACGCTCCGCCGAGGGCGGCTCCGAAAAGCTGAGATATCACATAGAAACACAGATCGGTAAGGGAGAAGTTACGGTCGGTGAGGTAGACGCCTAATGAAACAGCGGGATTCACATGGCATCCGGAGATTCCTCCGATAGCGTAACACAGGCCTAAAAGAATAAGGCCAAAGCAAAGACCGATACCGAGCACTCCGATCTTCGGACCTGCAAGCACTGCGCTTCCGCATGCCAACAGCACGAGGAACATAGTGCCTAAAAATTCAGCTACATACTTTCTCATAGTGGATTCGATTGGGCTTCCTCCGGGAAGGAAGGCGATAAGTTTAATTAGTTTATATTATTATGACAATTGAAATGATGTTTTTGTTTCGGCAAAACCATAAAATCGAAGATAAAAGTATCAAAACGCGCCGTGATGTCGGAGGGAAATGCTAAATTTGGGAGAGGGGTTGCAGAATCGGAAAAGAGTGATTAATTTTGTAGATTAAATCATGGCTACGCAGAATCTGGAAATGACGCAAAAGCAGGCCATGCGCCTGTCGGCTCAGCAAGTTCGCTTCGTGAGATTGCTGGAGCTCAATGCGCCCGAGCTTGATGATGCGGTAGAGCGGGAGATGGAGGATAATCCGGCTCTTGCAGATGCCGAAGAAGAGCAGCCGCTCGATGAGCATATTGATGGCGTGGCTTATTATCCGCGCAGATATTCGGACGTCGAATTGCCTATGTTCTCTCCGGCAGATACTACTGAAAGTCTGTACGACTCTCTCTATGATCAATTATCGGAACGAAATCTGAAACCGGAAGTGGAGCAGGCTGCACGCTTCATCATAGGGAGCCTTGATCTCTCAGGGTATCTTGAGAGGACCTTGCCGGAAATAATCGACGATATGGCTTTTGGACCCGGCATCGTGGTGGATATGCCGACTGCAGAAGAGGCCCTTTCAGTGGTAAGGAGTCTGGAGCCTGCCGGAATCGGTGCGCGCGATCTTCAGGACGCACTGAGGATGCAGCTTGAAGCAATGCCTGCATCCTCAACACGCAACAATGCACTCGCAATTATAAATGATGCTTTCGAGGCCTTCACCATGAAGCATCGCCATCGCATTATCTCCCAATTAAAGCTGAAGGAAAAAGTATCGGCTTATAATAAATTCTGACCNNCGCTCATTCTCAGTCTTAATCCGAAGCCGGGAGCCGCAGTAGGCAGCGACCCGTCGGAATCCGCCAATGTGATTGTGCCTGATTTCATTATCAATAACGAGGATGGGCGGCTGAGCGTGACCCTTAACAATCATATCCCTGAACTGAGGATTGAACGCAGTTTTGAGCAGGCCATGGCCGATATCGAGAAATTACCGAGGCAAAAACGTAGAAAAGGGTCAGAATTTATTATAAGCCGATACAATGATGCCAGGGATTTTATCCGGATTCTTAACCAGCGGCAACACACGATGCTTGCCGTGATGGAAGCGATAATGAAGATTCAGGAAGAATATTTCCGTACGGAGGATGTATATTCGCTGAAGCCAATGATGCTGAAGAATATCGCGGACCTTACAGGATTTGATTTCTCGGTGATCTCGAGGGCAACAAATAATAAATATGTGGCGACCCCCTGGGGAATTTTTCCGCTTCGGTTCTTTTTCAGCGACAGCATCGGGGAGGAAAAGGAGGGAGTGGATGCTGCCACCAACCGTAAGATCGAGGCTTCGATAGCTTCTTTGATTGAAGGGGAAGACAAGAAGCATCCGCTGAGCGACCGCCGCATCGCGGAGGCATTGAACGGGCAAGGTTTCGACCTTTCAAGGCGCACGGTGGCAAAGTACCGCGACCGCCAGGGTATTCCTGTGGCCCGATTAAGGAAGAGTTTATAATTAATGGAAATAGAGCGTGAAGATCCACGCACCAATAAAAGCACGATATGAAGAATGCATTATCCAGGATATTAATAATCGGCGCAATGTCGATGCTGCCCGCAGCAGGAATGTATGCCGTAACCGATCAGGAAATGGAGCAGGCCCGCACTATAACGGCCAAGGCTTATCTGCGATATGCCAATGATGGCAGCGGATACCTTGACGAGGTGAATGTGAAGACCATGGCCGATCTTGAGAAAGCATTGAAGCCCAAGGAGGTGGAGAATCTGAAAGCCTTTAAGGCAATAAAAGTACCGGCCGATTATGCCTCATGGGATAAGACAAAACTCGTGGAGTTCTGGGCCGTGACGTTCTTCTCTTCCCCGGAATTAAGCGAAAAGGGAAAAATCGCCAAGAGCAGGGTGCGAAAACAGGTTTCCGCGATGAATGTCCAGCCTCCTACATCAAAACCGGAGCCTGCTCCGGAGGCCACCCCCGAAGCATCGACGGCAGCAGATCCGGGTCAAACAGTCGTGATGCCGGACTCTCTCCCCACTGCGGCAGAGGCCATTCAGGAACAGCAGGACATCCTCGCCGATCAGCAGGCTATTGCAGAGGATGCCCGACAAGTCAAGAGTCTTGACAAGGAACAGAGTTACACGTGGGTATATATCGTGATTCTGGTTATCCTGATATGCGTGGTAATTTGGCTTGTGATGTATGCTGCAAAAGTAATGAAGCGTCAGGAGCGGCGTGAAGGGGCTGAGGAGGCGTTCTTCTCGGGCGATAACGGAGCATCCAGAGCGGAGATAGCCGAATTGAGCACTCGTCTCGCTGAAAAGAGCGAAGAAATCAACCGGTTGACTCGTAAACTTAAGGAGGCAGAAGAGCGAAACGTGGAGGCTTCAAAAATGCTCGAGCGGGTTCAATCCGATAACCGTCGGCTAATGGAGCGTATGGAACGAATGCGCGAGGAAACCAACCATCAGGATGCGGAGAGCCGGCATGAGCCGAAAGCGAAATATGAGGAACCGATAATTGAAGAGCCGAAGGAAGAACCGGAAATATTGAAGGTGATATATCTCGGCAGAGCTAATTCCCGCGGCATCTTTGTACGAGCGGATCGCAGAGTGAGCCCCGGAAATACAATCTATCGCCTTGATACGGAAGATGGAATCGTGGGGACTTTCAGGGTAGTCGACCTGCCTTCAGTAACTAAACTTGCACTGTCATCGCCCAATGAATACCTGGCAGGAGGATGCCTCGGTAAGGATCTCGGCGACACGGCCGGAGTGACGGCAATCGTGACGGAAAGTGCAGGCACAGCAATATTCGAAAACGGATATTGGAAGGTTTTGCGCAAATCGCATATACGTTATGAATAATTGTTACGTTAATATTAAGGCAGGGCAATAAAACCTCCCGGAAAATAACGGGCAACCTGATGCTGAAGAAAAGCGGCATTACCGTTAAGTTTTCGAGGAAAGGAGAGATTAATGCCTGATTGCTTGGGGATAACATTATTAATGGAATCTTTGACGCTAATAATTATCTGAAGGAAATGTCCAACGGAGCAAGGAAGCAAACTTCCGGCACTAAATATACCACTCGCGGAGGCCGCATAATGAAAAGGGCCTTCGATCTGATAGTAGCAGGCGTGGCTACGGTGATTTTCGCCGTTCCATGCCTTGTGATTGCCTTATTGATATGGATAGAGGATAAGAAATCTCCCATCTATGCGCAGAAGCGCGTAGGAAGAAACGGGAAAGAATTTACTCTGTTGAAATTCAGATCGATGCGGGTTGATGCCGAGGAAACCGGTACTCCCCAATTATGCAAGGAGGAAGACGACCGGCTCACTGGCGTAGGCCGCTTCCTGCGCGCGCATCATCTCGATGAGTTCCCCCAGCTCCTTAATGTGCTAAAAGGCGACATGAGCATCGTGGGCCCCCGACCCGAACGCCCTTATTTTGTGGAAAAAATCATCAAGGAGATTCCCGAACATGTAGAGCTTTTTGAACTCCGTCCCGGACTTTTCTCCGAAGCCACGTTGAATAACGGCTATACCGATACGATGGATAAGATGGTGAGACGGACACAGATGGATCTCGAATATCTTCATAATCAGTCGCTGGCCCTCGACATGAAGATAATCTTTAAGACAACGGCTTCAATCCTCACCGGCAAGAAATTCTGATTGCTCAATAAGGCCCGAAATCAATTTTCAATGCATGGGCCGGGCGCCGCTTGTCCTCCGGCGGAAGCGTCATATAATCTCCAAAAGTCAGGGTAAGGTATTTATCGACATCCGTAGGCAATGGCAGCGTCGTATCCTCATATTCCGCATATACCGGCTTTCTAAACACATCTGCATCGTGAAAGGCATTGTGAAAACGTGTCCTTTCAAAAAAACTTGCCACGGTATCAGTGTCCTTACCGCAATATCGGTACATCACCTTTCGGCATAAATTCTTCACTGCGGGAACCGACAGCATCCTTGCGCAGCCGAGGATGAATTTCTTAAATATGGAATCGGTCTTATATCCTCTTTTTAATAGAGATTCTGCGATCAGTAGCTTGCCGGCTGCAAATTGGATGCGCCTTGCCAATGGAGAGCGCGGAGCATTAACTAATTCAAATACGTCGATGAAGATGCCCCGCTCATCCGGAGGGAGGCCGTCCCAGTCACCGGGGTCTTCAAGAAATGTATCCCTGAGTCGTATCTTGGTATGACATCCGGGCCAATCCACGCTGCCCTCATGCACGATCCAGCGGGAAGGATCAAGTTCGCTCCGGCATACATCAATAAAACGTCTGTAATCTTCGTGAAGGAGCATAATGTCGAAATCATCATCCCAGGGAATGAATCCCTTATGCCTTACGGCTCCAATTGTGTTGCCACCGTTAATGTAATAGGTGATATGATGTTTCCGACATAAGGCATCAATTTCCTTCATCATCTCGAGAAGCACAATTTGCAAATGCCTCAGGTTTTCTCCGGTTGTCACATCCTTATTTCCGGAACCTCCCTCCATTTTTGTCACGGCCTGATTGATTTAAGAATGTCGATTAATTTTTGATTCTCATCTTCCGATAGAATCCCGATTTTAACATATTCCCTCTTGTCGGAGGAATGTATCTCCGGTAAAGTGCCGATAAGGATGCCATGATTCAAAAGAAACATCGAAAGCCGGTCGCCGGTGAGGCCGGAAGTTATTTCGCAGAGGAAAAAATTTCCTTGACTGGGAAAAGTCTTGAGATATGGAATTTTATTCAGCATATCATGGAAAATTCTCCGTGTCCTGATAAATTTATCACACGAGATTAGATAATCCGTATCATATTTACCAATATTCTGGAGGAAAAATTCGGCTACAGAATTTATATTCCACGTAGACATCGTTTTCTTAATGGCCGAGATCCGCGGAGTATCAGAGGAGGCGAGGACGCCTATCCGCATTCCGGGCACGCCATAACTCTTGCTTAACGATTTCAGTACGCATAGATTGGAGTGATCTTGAAGGATGTTGTTATGAAGCAGGGAATTATGTCGGAAATTATCGGTGAAGTCAACAAGGCTTTCATCCACAAGCATAGTGATACCCCTGTTACCGCACCATTCGCAAAGCTCCATGATTTCCTCGAAAGGAATGAAATTTCCTGTTTCCGAATCAGGATTTGTTATTAGTAGAGAATCTAAAGGCAAGGAGGAAAAATAGCTGATTATGGCGGCGGCACTATATTTGAAATTATCTTCGGAAGGATGGAAACAATGAATCTCCGAATCAGGGAAAAAGGCGCGACTTCCGCCACATCCGGCTGAAATTATCCCGATGTGCTTTGGAGAATATACTTTAGCGAAAGTATTTATCAATTCCGATACTCCGTTTCCTACCGTGATATATTCCTGCCGGATGCCGAATATTTTACCTCCGAGCAAGGAGATTACTGCCTGATCAGATGGATATTGACAAATGAGCGTAGCAAAATTCGCCTTCATCTCGTTTATCAGTTTGGCGGGTGGGAAATAAGGATTTGCGGTATCGGAAAAATCGATGATCGAGGGGAATCGCCAGTATCCTCCCTGGCGCTTGCGATATTCATCGTACTTCGTTTCATCCGATGAAAAAATGGCCGAGGCAATGTCAAGATCCTGAAT
>DAAI01000056.1:53654-63681 GCA_001701105.1 Bacteroidales bacterium GP1 | reverse complement strand
GTGGTTGCAAGCAGCCAAATTTATCCACCGGGCTTTCGCCTCTGAGTCCTGCCTTCCGGCATCGGGGACTCGCAATGCAAAATTACTACATTTTTTATTCCCTGCAAAAGGATTTATCATTAAATTTGCAAAAAAATTGTTAAGGGATGGGTGCATGTTATCTGCAGGTGGAAGACCTGACCAAGAGTTACGGCGACCGGTTGCTGTTTGCCGGCGTAGCCTTCGGCATTGATCAAGGCGAGAAGGTAGGACTCGTGGCCCGTAACGGCGCCGGGAAATCCACTTTCCTCGACATCTTGGCGGGGAAGGAGACTCCTGATTCCGGACGCGTGACATGGCGTAACGGAATCCGCATAGGTTATCTTGAGCAACAACCCCCTCTAAATCTTACTGTAAATGCCGTGGATTATGCCGCGCCTATCCCTCCGGAAGGTGTCGTGGACGCGGAATGGGACGGGAAGGAACGCGCACGCCAATTACTCACGCAATTCGGCATTTCTGATCTTGCGCAGCCGGTCGGCACGATGTCGGGGGGCGAGGCAAAGCGCGTCGCCCTGGCTAAGGTGTTGCTTTCGGAGCCGGATATGCTTATTCTCGACGAGCCTACCAATCATCTTGACATTGAAATTGTGGAATGGCTGGAGAATTATCTTCAACGGAAACGCATAACCCTGCTGCTCGTCACTCACGACCGTTGGACGCTCGACCGCGTCTGCTCACGCGTGATTGAGCTCGACGACCGGACTCTCTACTCATACGATGGCAATTACGATTATTATCTGCGGCGCCGCACGGAAAGGATGGAGAACCGCGCTGCCGAGCTGGCCCGCGTAAGAAATCTGCTCCGCACGGAGCTTGAATGGATGCGGCGGCAGCCCCAGGCTCGCGGCTCAAAGGCCAAATACCGCATCGATAATTTTCACGAACTTGAACAGCGTGGAAAAGGAACCCCGGAGCAACGAAATGTAAGCCTCGGTGTAAAGGCCAGGTATATCGGATCAAAAATTCTGGAGACCAAGAATGTATCGAAGGCTTTCGGCAACAAGAAAATTTTGACCGACTGGACCTACACCTTCGCCCGCTATGAAAAAGTAGGGGTGGTGGGAGCGAACGGTGCAGGCAAGTCAACATTCATAAAGATGCTGATGGGGAAACTCCCGCCGGATTCCGGACTGATTGATGTCGGGCAGACCGTCCGCTGGGGATATTACAGCCAAGAAGGGATCACGGACTTCGATGAAAATACAAAGGTGATTGATGCCGTGCGCGACATCACCGACCGTATCCGCCTCGATGAAAAGACCACCCTCACGGCTTCCCAATTCCTAAACCGTTTTCTATTTACCCCGGAGGATCAACAGAAATTTATTTCCAAACTCAGTGGCGGCGAGCGACGCCGGCTTTATTTGGCCACTGTCCTGATGAGGGAACCCAATTTTCTTGTTCTCGACGAGCCTACCAATGATCTCGACATCATGACGCTTGCCGTGCTTGAGGATTATCTTGCCGAATTCAAAGGGTGCGTGATTGTGGTGAGTCACGACAGGTATTTTCTCGACCGGGTGGCTGATCACCTCTTTGTGTTTGAAGGCGATGGTAATGTGAGGGATTTCCCGGGCGACTATTCCACCTACAGGCATTGTGTGGCCTCTGAACGAAAATTGGCTCGCGAAAAGTCGGATTATCATAAGATAATTCCACCGGAGGCTAACCAGCGACGCCGTGAACCTTCAAAACCCCGGCTTTCTTTTAAGGAGAAGCGCGAGATGGAGCAGCTTGAAGTTGAAATGGAGGCCCTCGGAAAGGAGCGCAGACAATTGGAGGATAC
Organism: Bacteroidales bacterium GP1; assembly: GCA_001701105.1. Taxonomy (GTDB): domain Bacteria; phylum Bacteroidota; class Bacteroidia; order Bacteroidales; family Muribaculaceae; genus Lepagella. Next base: position 61,853 of record DAAI01000056.1, on the reverse strand, counting down.
GATGAACTCGGGCACTCTCGACCATGTGGCCCTGGCTAAGGCCGGGAAGAGAATCGAGGAGATTATATCAAGAACCGACGAAGCCGAGTTGCGTTATCTGGAATTACTTGAAAAAAACTGAAATTTAATTATCTTATGAGATTCATATTATCGAGGGTTGACGACCATCTCACCCATTCCAAGAAATGGATATTAGGATATGCGGCCCTATTCTGGGTGATTACAAGAATCCTGGCTGCAGTGGCAATAAGCGTCTGCATGGCGATATATGCTAATAATGGCCTCAATCCTGCCGAGATGACAGTGTTCGGTGGAAGTCCCCAAAAAGCGGAAACACTGCAGAAGTTCCTTTTCTCCCTTGCAGTCTTTATAGTGATAGCGCCATTGATTGAGGAAGGAGTGTTTCGGCTCGGATTGTCTTTCCGTCGCAGTCAGGTTGCGCTGGCCGTAGCCTTGATTCCAATATTTGCATGGTGGAGCCGGTTTTCGCATTTTCCCTGGTGGCTCGGGCTTGTGGCCGTCGCAGCGGGGGGTACAATCTTTTTCTTGATTCAGAGATTCACGTCAATTGCCTTCTGGGAATCATTGAGGCAAAGATGGCTCATTACAGCAATGTGGCTCACCTCCATTGCTTTTGGATTAATGCATCTTATTGCCTTCAGTGTACTCAATCTCACTCTCCTTCCCTACGCGCTCTGTATGATTCTCGCGCCATTCTTCCTCGGATGCACAGCCGCTTATGTCCGGGTTAATTTAGGCTTCTGGTGGGGCGTCGGCGTGCATATATTCAATAACATCCCCGGCGTTGTCTTTACGGTCATGATGTTCTTGGCTTGACCTATCATTCTCCTATAGATATCCGCCGGGAGCCATCGGGGAGTTCCTCGATGAGCACCTTCACAGCTTCAGCCGGCAGCAACCGGCCTATCTTTTCTGGCCATTCCATGAAGCATAGAAACCCACTCGCAAAATAATCGTCGATCCCGATATCCATTGCTTCCTGCGGAGAATCGAGTCGATAGAAATCAAAATGAAATACAGGCACTCCCTCTGAATCCATATATTCATTGACTATGCTGAATGTGGGGCTCGCAACAGCATCTCCGCACCCCAGCTGCCGGCATACCTCTGAAATGAATGTAGTCTTTCCGGCCCCCATCTCTCCGTAAAAGGCAAATATGGAGTCGCCCCCTATATTCTTAATAAATTGCTCGGCCGCGGCCGGCAAGCCTTTAATATCCTTACAAATTATCTCCATTTGTTTCTATCTTCAGTTATCACAGAAATTTCCTCTGCAAAATTACGAAATAAATTCCAGACGCCGGGTCGGTATTTATCCAACCCGACGTCTGTTGCATATTTTCAATTTTTTAATGGACTATCACGCGACGCGTGCGGATATGCCCGTCTGACAGGGTCTCCCGAAGGATATAGAATCCCGGAATCGTGGGCTTAGTCCCCAGACGTCGCCCTGACAGATCATAATATTCAGCGGCCGAATTGGCTTCATCGTAATTTACACTTTCAATCCCTACCGGGGTATCAACTGTGAAACTTACCGGACTACTAATCTGGTGGAAGCCATTTTTATAGTAATATATAGCGGCCATCGCATGATCTCCTCCGGTCATGGGCTCAAGATTCGCAATGAATTGGAACGGCGCAGTATTGGTAACGGCCTCCTCGCCCGAATTGGTGGACGCAGATACAATAATCACATCAGAATCCGCCTGATAGATATTGCTTCCGTTAAAGAATACGGCGAGAGTGAGATTTCCGCAGAAATATCCCTGCAGGCATTCCAAAGTTCCGGAGATATGGACCCTGTCGGCCGGCTGATTATCCGGAATAGACAGTTGCGAAACGGTGAGCTCCATTTCCGGAGCTGCCCCTTCAATGGTGACATCTATCGGAGCAGAAAGGAGTGTATAGGAATAATCAGAACCGAATTGGGCAAGGTACATCTCATAGTTTCCCGCCGTTACGGCGACATCGGAGTCCCAGGCAAGGAAATTCGAGAAAATCTTGAAGGCATGGGTTACGCCCGGCATGAGGTCGACCGGCTCCGCAAGGCTTTCCGCTATCCATTGATTGTTATCATTTAGGAAAACAACGCATAGATTATCAAGATATTCCTGATCCGAGTTGTTGGTGACAGAAACTGAAACCATGAATTTCTGATCGAGATACAACGGCGTATCGAGCGCAAATTCATTCACGGTAATTGATGCGGCGGTAGCCGGAGTGAGCGTGATGTTATCACCCTCCTTTACCAGTGTATAATATGGATGCCCCTTGTCAATTGGTAAAAGCATATCATTCCATTCTCCATTCTCCGCGATGCGGAATGCAGGAGTCAGTCTATAAGCCCCGTCTTCAAGATCGGAACTTACATTAAAGCTCAGGCTGTGGTATCCATATCCATTGGGCAATTCTCCAATCGTGCCCATAGCTATGTATTCCATGCCCTTATTAGGGTCGATGGGCCGGAGCTTGATTCCTAATCTACATGATCCTCCCGACAACGTGTATCCGGAATTATTCGTAATCCAACTATCTATGGTGAAGGATGTAACATCGGCCGTACCTGATTCCGGGGTTACATTCAATCCATCGCTAACTTCAAAGCATATCGGATAGTCTTTGGGAGTAGGATTTACATTGCCAATGAAATATTGATTCATGGTATATCCGCTCACTGAGCCTCCGATACCCTGACTGCCGGGATTGAGGGCCGTAAGAAGGAAATATCCGTCGCTCATTCCTCCCCACCCCCAATTGAAATGGAAATAGTCGCCGTTCGCACCGTCACACACAAAAGAATGACCAGCCGATGAGTTCCGCCCGGCGAACTGCAACGGTCCGCAGTCCTGAAGCTGGCTATAAACCAAGTCGTTCCAAGCGTCGATTGAATAATAATTACGGTTGTAAATTTTAACCCCTGCCGGATAGCCGAAATAATTCACGAGTTCATCGGCCACATAACCGGTATAGGCACCTGAACCGCTTACGCCATATCCCATCTGCACACCCACTCCGCAGGCATACATCAATGTGGCAACTGCATCCGATTGAGTCTGTGTATATTGACCGGCCTTATATTCATCAATCATATTATCCCAGTCGAACGTTGTGTTGCCGTAATCAAACGATAATGTCTTGCCATTCCATGTATAGCTGAAAGAACCTGTACCGGTAACGGGATATTTATAGTAAGCCAGGACCTGGGCTGTGGCCGTGGCCACGCAACCCGTGACACAATGGTTGCCGTTCACTTGCGGACATTTGTCGTTGAACGGGGCACCCTGATTCCATTTCGTCGTAACAAGCGGCTCAATGGGGCTACGCTCCGAATTATCCTGCGGGGTCTTGCTTATCACCCTTCTTCCCGGGTCCAGAGAGTTCATGTGAATGTCTTCCGCGAGACATTCAAGCCAATAACACAAACCATCAGGCATATCAGCCGGATTTACAGCTATAGTACCTTCATCGCTGTACCCCAGAACGGCTTCCGATGCATCGTCGGCCGACACCACGATAAAGCCTCCGGATGTAGCATTATTAAAGGAATAGATTGCCGGAACCCCATCGAAATTGATAGTTGCGGCGAGTTCCATCGACGATGCCGAAATCCCCCGGCTCCGCGCTCCCGACGACCTTAACGCCCGGTCCATTGCCTGCTCCGGACTTAGCGGCATACTGAAAACTGTGACACCTATCGGCAGCAGCATACATAATGTCAGTAATAATCTCCTCATGATGCAATTGCTTTACTAATACTGACCGTCTCCCGGTCTATATTGATATTTATAATTAATATTACAATTCATTTCCATCGCTGAAGAAGCATTGTAATATTCCGGATATGTTAATTCAACTCCCAAAAATACAGATTATAAATGAATTTCACAACTCTTTGGAAGAAAAATTTATTACGGAAAGCAATTATATTTGCTTGACATCGGAAAAAGTATTATCTTTGCATCCGCAAAACGGCAGTAATAACCTCTGCCGCATATCAGCCGCAATAGCTCAGTCGGTAGAGCATTTCATTCGTAACGAAAAGGTCGTGGGTTCGAGTCCCACTCGCGGCTCCAAAATAACAAAGAGAATAAAAGGCTGGTGCACAAGCAATAACAATAATTGTGTGTCAGCCTGTTTCTTATTTTTACTTCCTCGGCTGAAGCCAAAGGAATCTGCCACAAGTCAGGATATTTACCGCCTTATAGCAAATTTATATGTCCTGCTACCTAAGTGGGTATGTATTCTTAAAATATACAGCCCCCGCGATAGTGATGAGATATGCATTTTCGATTTCCTGGTTTCAGCAACCTTTAAACCGGATTTGTCAAAAATTGAGACCAAATTGTAGGTACCTCCCAGATATAGATTGTTTCCGGCCATATTATATGAGAAGCCGCAATCAGAATTTATATCTCTGATTGAAGCTGGAATATCATCATAATTAATTTCTTTCAGCCATTTGGCAATCATCGAACTACAATTTGACGTTTCCGAATATCGGATCCAAAGAGAGGGTTCAAGAAAGTCACCGGAAGGGATAAGACGTTTTGCATCGGCTATTACTCCACTTATTCCGGATGAATGACTTGATACAATCACTCCTATTTTCTTACCTGCCATCTTATTCCCATTGAGAAACAGAAATGTTTGCAAGGGTGCAGCCATGTGACTCCACCAAAGCGGCGCTCCGATTATTATTGTGTCGTACTCTTCAAGGTCGACATCCACCGGATCTATTTCCGGATACGACGATGCATCATCCGGATGATTGAGTATCGCAGCAATCAAGGCATCACCAATTGCATAGCCATTCGCAGCATAATCAATACCTTTCTCCGCAGGCTCAATCTCCACTACATCACACTCTATCTGGCTTGTGAGAGTATCCACAATCTTTTCTACATTGTTGGTAAAACTGTAATACATCACCAATGTCTTTGCATCAATAGAAATTGCAGATATACTAAAGGCCAAAATTATTATTGACAATAATCTAATCATAATTTTTATTTATTATTTCAGGGAATTATTACGCCTTTGGTAGGTTATGCATATTCCACTGGTACCGTTTTTCACCTCCGACCGCACCTATGCCCAAACCCAAGTCCCTAAGGCGATAGATGGTGAATTTCATGCTTTTAATACCAGTCATGTTTTTCGTTGCGGTTGAGAGCCTCTATCTGAGCCATCTCCTCATCGGAAAGATTGAAATCAAAGATGGAGATATTCTCTTCCATATGGGCAGGATTACTTGAGCCCGGAATTACTACCACACCACGCTGCAAATCCCAGCGCAGGATCACTTGCGCAACCGACTTCCCATGATTTTGTGCAATTTCAGTCAGCACCGGGTCATTAAGCAATTCTTTCTGATGGCCGCGGCCTCCAAGCGGATACCAAGCCTCCACAGCTATTCCAAGCGACTGGATATGCGGCACTACATCCAAATCCTGATAATAGGGATGAACTTCATTCTGGACAAGAACCGGCTTGATGTCAACCTGTTTGATGAAATCATCAATCTCTTTTATATAGAAGCAAGATACCCCGAGTGAACGGATTTTCCCTTCCCTGACAAATTTTTCCATAGCCTTGTATGCCTTGACATCGTTTGCACCGGGGTGATGAAGAAGCATAAGATCCACATAGCCGATGTTGAGCTTGTCGATACATTTCTGGATGGCTTTTTCCGGGTCGGAATATTGGTTGGGATATATCTTCGTCGCCACGAAAATTTCTTCGCGGGGAACTCCGGATTCCCTGACACCACGTCCGACTTCCGCTTCGTTTCCGTAGATATGGGCCGTATCAATCTTGCGGAAACCCAGACCAATTGCTGATTTTACAGAATTGACGCATACGTCGCCGGTGAGGCTGTAGGTGCCGAGTCCAACAATCGGCATATTATAGCCGCTGCTAAGCCGGATTGTGGGGGCCTGCCCGTTCATGCCCTCCGAAAGGGGGAATTGTGCATAATAATTATCCATATTTTCTTGTCCGTTAAAATCTATATCCAGCGTGTTAATCCATTTTTCAAGCTCTGATTTGACAGTTTCTGCTCCAAAGCGTTTGCCCGATTTCCATATGGCATCTTTTGCCGCAGAGTGAAGTTCGGTGTCACTGCTGCCTATACCGCTTGAATGGGAAGTGCAGAAAGGGATTATGGTCTTCCCATTAAAGTTACCACTTTCCAAGAATGTAAATATAACGCGCGGAGCCTTTCCCCACCAGATAGGATAGCCGAGAAAAACCACATCGTATTTATCGAGAGTTTCCGGCATTCCTTTTATTTCCGGACGAGAAGATGGATTATTTTGCTCACGGTTTGCACGGCAATCACTATTATAATCAAGATCGGAGGAAGTGTATGCTTCCTGCGGCTCGATACGGAAAAGATCACCCGACGTAAGTTCTGCAATATCCTCTGCCACTTTCTTAGTGGTGTTGGTACATGAGAAGTAAGCGACGAGGACTTTCCCGCGGCCGGTTGCGGGATTGGGATCCGGGTCTGGAACCTGAGTCTGATTTTCCTCATTCTCCGGCCCTTCTTTTTCATGGTAACATGCCATCATGGTGAAAGAAACTGCCATAAGCAAAGTCATTGATAATATTCTGAATCTCATTTGCCAAATAATTAAATTGTAAATTAATTCTCGGGAAGAGGGATATTCATCCGGAATACCCGCCACCTTATTGATATTGCAAAATTACTTCAATATCACATCGGTGTTTATACCCATGTTACGGATAGAAGAACCAAGATTACGGAATGCGAGCTATAGCTTTGGAAGATTAGGTTTTAATCATTAATTTTGTCGCACAAACATTAGATAGATATGGAAATATTTCAAGCAGACAGTATAGAGAAATATAACCGGTATTTCGGTTTTGAGACGCGCCATCCTTTGGTAGGAATCGTTCATTTTGACTATTCTGTGCATCAGCCCTCCCATTGTATGCACTTTGGCTTCTATGCACTGTTTCTTAAAAAGACCATGGGGTGTAAGATAAACTACGGCAAGACGAGTTATGACTTTGACGATGAAACCGTGGTGAGCTTCGCTCCCGGACAGACGGTTGGTATTCATCGCCTGGAAGATGGGCCGGCGCCGGAGGCAATAGGACTGCTCTTTCACCCTGATTTTCTTTACCGGACTTCACTGGCTCAGAAAATGAGTCAATACTCCTTTTTCTCATACGCATCCAATGAGGCACTCCATCTATCGGCAGAGGAACGCCTCATCCTGCAAGATTATATGACTAAGATCCAACGCGAGCTGCAACACCCTATCGACCACTTCTCGAAGTCGCTCATTATTTCCAACATCGAAGTGATGCTCAATTATTGCATGAGATTCTACGAGCGACAGTTCGTGACCCGCGAACAATTAAACGATGATGTTCTGGCGCGTTTTGAGGCTTTGCTCGATGATTACCTGCGCAGCGGCAAGGGAGCATCCGAAGGGGTGCCGACAGTGAAACATTTTGCCGATAAAATATGCCTTTCGCCAAACTATTTTGGCGATTTAGTGAAGTCGGAAACCGGAAAGACAGCTCAGGAGTTCATACAGCAAAAAATGATTAATCATGCCAAAAACGCGCTTCTGGATCCGAAAATGTCTACAAAACTCGTAGCCGAGTTGTTAGGCTTCCAGTATCCGCAGCACTTCATCAGATTTTTCAAGAAACGGACCGGGCAGACACCGAAAGAATACCTGCTGTCCATGTCCTGATATCACTCCTCATGTTGACTTCCGTACCAATGGTGATTACATCCGTTTCTATTCAGCGTTCTGCCGGAGCCATTCGGTGCGCACCTTGTCGGGCAGATGCTTTACAGTGAAATCGGAGAATGTCACCTTAAAGCCATCTCCATCCGGACAAGCCCCCATCATCCCGACCTTTACCGGACAATTTGCTTCCAGCCATGCGTTGCGCATGAGAGTATACTCCTTATCATCAAACGAATAAAATATTTCCAAGGCATCTTTCCTGCGAACCGCCTTAATCCATAGAGCTTCTACCGGCCTGTCGAGTGCTGTTACACTCCAGTCGGACGTGTGATGAGTCACCACCGTATTCATATTATACTTGCCCTCACATTGGATGGGCTACTTTATGCTATCAGACACCGAGCACGATTGCCGGGTCAATATTCAACTCTTTCGAGATGCG
>DAAI01000056.1:0-53634 GCA_001701105.1 Bacteroidales bacterium GP1 | reverse complement strand
CTCTTTCCTGACAGGAAATCACAGATGCGAGAAGGGCTAACTCCTATTTTCTTAGCGAGAGCAGCCTGCGAGAGACCCATCTCATACATCCTGAGTTTCAGAATGTCTATCAGCGAGGGCGTACCGATGGGATAATGAACATCCTCATACTCCTCAACAAGTGCGGACAGCAGATACAGCTCAATGCTGTTGGGATCATCGCCCGGAGTCTCATCATTTACCTTCGGGAGCAATTCGTCAATTCGCCCCATCGCCCATTCATACTGGGCTTCGTTTTCGATTTTGGTCTTAATTGTTTCCATAACAATCTTATTATAACAGTGAGACATCTTTTATTTTATCATATTCTGCGTGAGTTCCGACCCACCTTATAAAAACGTGTTGGTACTTAAATTGAACTACGACAATCAGTCGGAAATCATTCCCCTTGATGTTGAACACATAGTGCTGATTACCTACGCTGTCAGCAGAATTGAATGTGGCTCGAATATCTGCGAAGCAAGTCCAACTGCTTTTCTTGGTCTTGGAATCCTAGTCCTCCAGAGCTTCCTTTGCGTGGGGATGATTCTGATAGGGAGTGGTCAATGTCTTCTTCGAGATGATGTGCATGATAAGGGATGTTGCTTAAATACATTGTAAAGTTACGAATAAAATTTTGAATTACAAAACATAGTCTCATAATAAAATGCTATCTTAAACTAATTTTAACTATTGACTATCTGACAAATACAAGTCCGCTTATATGACATGAGCAATCGCGGGCAAATTCGATGAGCAATCATATAAGAGGACTTGTGGCTCTTAATAATTGAAGTTGAATGGGTCGATTGCGCTACTCACCATATTCCTTGAAACTCCTTATTATGAACGATTGTATGAAATCACCGGCTTTCTGCCCTGCCTAACCAGCAAACATGGAAATATTATGAGCACAGACAGAACCCATTCCAAGGAATACACGGCATTGAAGCGAGTCTCCCTGCCGAACAATACCTTTTCGCGCATCGAGATGCTCCTGAGGGTCTGTGTGAGACATGAAACAGCAGCCTCAGATGATTTTTCGGAGAAAAATTTATTGATTTCCGAGAAAAATGTGCTAACTTTGTGCAACGGCATAGACGTATATAGTGAATTTATGGTGGTACACAAATTTACTAATATTCTGCGAATTGCGCAACCTTCTATGCCGTTTTTTCGTGCCATAAAGTCAGCTTAACTTAACTTGCGAAATTTGAATTATTAATATTAAAATCACTATTCGGCGCGCACCTCTAATCCTCCACTGCTTTAAAAACCTATTTATACTGAAACGACCCAAAAAAGTCCGTCAGAAGAATTTTTCAATTTTTCTATTTAGAAAAAATTCAGCAAAAAAATGATGTGGATATATGCAATATCCATCAATCATCGAATAAGGAGGCTTCTTCTTTCGGTAATTTTAAGTTTTTCAAATCAACGCAGGCTCCAAATTTGCTAAATACTTCAGCAAACTTTTCTATATTCTCCCCCCAATAAATCATAGCCCATGCCATGGGAGCTCCCTTATTATCAAGCGAGCCTTCTATTATAAATTTTAAACGAGTGTCATATAAAAAACAAATTGAATTAGCGGTTTTAAAAATATAATCTTTCCAATGGCGTGTGTTCGTTGCTACAGGAATCAGAGCCATTACTTCTGAGCCAAATTTTGAATTTGCCTCAGAACATTTTGCTATCCAGTTCTTTATAGATGTGCCTCTTATTTTGTCCAATCCATAAGGGGGATTTACATATATTGTCGGGAAATTCCATGTTTCTTCCAAGCCATCGGTTTCTGGAAGTTTAAACTCGGTAAGTGCATTAACTACTGAATCATCGTTAGAGCATGGATCTAAATAAATGTAATTCAATACTTTCCTAACAGCATTTACATATTTTGGTGGAGTACACCATGATTGTGATTTTGTATTTATTCGTCTACCTGCTGTCATTTTTCTAATAAATTTGTAAGTGACCGTTTCAAATCTATTATAGTTTTATTTTGAGGAGCAATTACCTCAAACCACTCATTTTCAATTTTCTTAATATTATTATTAAAATATTTTTGAAGTTGTAGATCCGCCATGACAGGCATTTTTGATTTTGTAAAGGCTCGTATCTTTGAATCCGGGGAGTAAGTACTGATAAAACTATCCCTTACAATTTGCATATCTTTACGCGGCTCTAACAATAGCTCTTCTACAAACTCTGTAAGCCCATTATCCGACAAAAAGAGCAGCCAGTCAAAAGAATTTGCTAAAACTCGCAATTCTTTATTCATATTGGAAGATGTAAACCAATTTCCATGATTGCTTATTATTCCAACAGTCATAATGAAATTTGAAGGAATGGGTATGTTGCTTGCAAGTATATTATCAAGTATTAAGTAGTAGTCATCTACCAGCGGTGGCTCAGAATTAGTTGATGGCAGAATACCCATTATTTGGCCTTCTAAAGATCTATATCTCTGCAAAGATGAAACCGTTCTAGCAACATATGACCCTTGTTTGGCCTACTCTATAGTTTGGGGTCCTTTGGACATACCTTCTTCCACTCCAACGCGTTTGCACTCTATCATCGCCAACGGTTGATTGTCTAATTCATATATTTCCACATTGTTATCATGCAAATATACATTATAAAATACATCTTTACCTATTGCAAAAGTAAACGCATTCTTTAAAATCGATTTAGAGTCTATTAGAGCACCTGATTTTGGATTTGCCGCACATAATTGAAATTGGGAAATTATAGACTTTGATGTAAGTTTTGAAAATTCTGCAATGTTTCTTCTGGCTATGAAACGAGTTGGATGGAGAGTAAATTCTACATTATGAGTAATTTCTGAATTCCCAAACTCCGACAATGGCCTTTCAATAGCCGTATATTTATCTAATTGCCATTGTTTAAGAAGATAATATGTAATTATCTCCACAATCGTACCAAGTGCTCTGCCGGCTGCTTTCTTTTTATCTTTTGTATAATGAAAAATTTCATCCGACAAAAGTTTTTGAATGGCATCAATGGATTGATACGACATTGTTTTATATTTTAAAAAGGCGGGAGAATATGATCTCTCGCCTTCACGTTTTTTGTGATCCGGGCGCGACTCGAACGCGCGACCGTCTGCTTAGAAGGCAGATGCTCTATCCAGCTGAGCTACCGGACCCCGTTTCGGAATGCAAAGTTAATATTTTCTCTGCGAGATTCCAAACTATTCGGCATTTTTGAATTTGTGAATTTTGATTCTGACGGATTTTTTATCGCCGTAATCATCCGACAGCCAAGGCCCACGGATTCTCCCCACCCTTCCTTTACGATTTCCCGGGCCGGTGTAGACTGATTCTACCATTACAAAAGCTGAGAATCGGTTGCTACGGTAGCCCTGCCGAACTCTCTTCCCGAATCAAATTCCGCTTCAGTCAGAATGCCGCCACCACCTCTATCTCTACCAGTGCTTGCTTGGGAAGTTCTTTCACGGCGAAAGCTGAGCGCGCGGGGAACGGGGCAGCGAAAATCTCCGAATACACTTCGTTCATAGGCGCAAACAGGCTCATATCGGCAAGATAGACTGTGGTCTTAACCACATTGGCCAGTGTAAGGCCGGCGGCTGCAAGGACAGCCTGCACATTCTTCAACGATTGGCGCGTCTGCTCCTTTATATCAGAGGGCATATCGCCGGTGGCGGCGTCGATCGGGAGTTGCCCCGAGCAATATACGAAGTTGTTGGCCACTATTCCCTGGCTGTAAGGACCGATGGCGGCGGGTGCCGCCGGAGTACTGATCTGCTGAATCATAGTTTTTTATTTTATTTAAATCTTATTTTTTTGAAAATCATTGTTGCCATCACCGAAGCTGCGAGCAATGCCACATTAAAGCTCCAATAGGCACCCACATTCCCTGCTTCGAATACTTTTGCAAATAGAAGAAGAAAAGGGATGCCAACTATCACATAAGATACGATGGAAATCCACATCAATGGTTTTACCTGACTCGTTCCGCGGATGGCATTGCACATCGTGATCTGGATCGCATCCATGTATTGATAAAGCACGAGTGGCCATATCAGCATCATGGCTGAAGCTACTACGGCCGCGCCCGAAACTGCTTCCGGACCCGTATCGACAAAAATATTTATCAGCGGAGTGCCCGCGAATAGGAATATCAGCGATGCGATGGTGGCCAAGCCTAAATTAATATGCAATCCGGCCCGGGCAGCCCGACCGGCTCCCTTTTCATCGCACAATCCGGCGAAATTCGCAACCCTGATGGTAACTGCCGTCCCAATGCTCATATAGACCATGAAGCCAAGCTGTCCGACTGTATTCACCACCTGATAGGCAGCTAACTGGACAGCCCCAAACCAGCCTACCACTACGGCCGCTACCGACCAAAGCAGACATTCGAGCCCGCTTTGGATCATCAGGGGCCATGATGTGACCCATACCTTCCTGCGGGTTGATCCGAGTTCGCGCGCTCCGGTGAAAGCCGTTTGATATTCCTTGAATCTTTCCAAATGTCGGAAAAGGGCCACTATAGCCACCATCGCGATAAAACGTGAAAGAATCGTTGCCACGCCCGCACCAAGCAAGCCCAATTCCGGAAATCCCGCCACGCCGTAGATCAGCAGCCAATTGCCTATGATATTGAGCCCTACCATGCCCAGAGTAATCCACATTGGCAGCGAGGTATAATTCACGCCGTTGATGGTCTGCATCATCACGAAGAATATTGCTATCATCAATGGCTGGGGCAGCAGGACAAGATAATAATTCCGGATCATCGACAGCAATCCCGGATCCTGACCGAAGTAAGGCAGCAGAAAATACATCCCGCCCAAAATTACCGTAAAAATCACGGCCACCATGAGATTCACCTGCAAAGCTCCGCGCGTTACACGTCCGACCCCCGAATTTTCTCCTTGTGCGAAAAGCGACCCTACTATCGGAGTTACCCCACCGGTGAGACCTATCAGCATAACGTTGGGCACGAGGTATAGGCTGTTAACAAATGCCGAGGCCGCAAGCTCGGCAACGCCATAATGCCCTACCATCACCGTGTCGGTGAAAGCAAGAAGAATCACGCCGAGTTGCGACAGCATGATAGGACCTCCCAGTTGCAAAAGGCGACGGTACTCAGGTTTGAATTGCTTCCAATACGATTTCATGGAATTGTTAACTCATGGTATTTTTGTCGTCTCCGACAGTTGCAAAATTAATGAAAATACATGGAATAAGCAAAGCCCGGCACCATGCATGGTTGCGGCGAATAAAATTTATTTTCACTTTCACTGAATAAGAGGCGTATTTTTTTGTTATAAATTATGAAGCATTTCACATTATAATTATCCTCGGACATTTTTCGGCCCAAGAAGAGATTATCTTTAATCATGCCGGAACAAAAACGAGCCATTATGACTATATCGACAAATCTACTCAAGGGCGTTGCGTTTGCCTTTTTATGTGCGGCTATCCCGGCAGGGTATGTTTCCGCGCAGGAATCCGTGCTGACACTCGACTCATGCCGGGCTATGGCGTTGCGCAATAATAAGACGCTGGCCATTGCTAATGAAGCCATCTCAGGCGCCGGTTACGACCGTAAAGCAGCAAAATCGGCATATCTCCCCGGAATTGATTTCAGCGCTACTTATTTATACAATCAGCGCAAGATCAATCTGCTTGCCGAAGATGCAAAGCTCCCCACCATGTCGTTCAATCCGGGCACGGGAAAATTCGACTGGAATATCCTCACCGATCCGCAGGGCAACCCTATCCTTAACCCCGATGGCGGAGGATATATCCCTACCGAGGTGGCCGTGATTCCCAAAGATGCCTTGAGTTTCGATACTCATAATGTGTTTGCGGGTGCTGTCACCCTCACGCAGCCACTGTTCATGGGGGGGCAGATCAAAGCCCTTAACGATATTGCGAAATATGCCGAAAGCGCGGCAATAGCATCGCGCAATGCCCTCCGCGATGAAGTGACATACATTGTCGATGAAGCCTACTGGCTCGTAGTATCGCTTAATGCCAAAGAGAAACTCGCTCAAAATTTCGTGGAGCTCGTGGATACGCTGCGGAGCAACGTCCAGGCTCTCCTTGATGAAGGGATGGCCACACGCTCTGACCTACTATCCGTAGACGTAAAGCTGAATGAGGCGAGAATTATGCTCACTAAAGTAAACAATGGGCTGAGCCTCGCCCGGATGAACCTGAATCAATTGTGCGGCAAGCCCGTGGACGCCCGATTCCGGCTTGCTGATGAAGATTTCAATGATATTCCCCAGGATGCACCTGCATATACGTACGAGATGGCCGATGTATTCTCACGCCGGCAGGACCTTGAGGCTCTGCGGCAGGGTGTAAATGTGTTGAAAGGAAGAGAGAAACTCACGATGGGCAATATGCTTCCAAAACTTGGATTAGTGGGAAGCTATGAATTTTCCACCCCGAATATTTATAACGGATTCAGTAAAAAAGTTAACGGTGGATTTACCGTCGGAGCTGCGTTGACAGTGCCAATCTGGCATTGGGGAGGTAATTACCATCACTATAAGGCAGCACAAAGTGCCACACGCGCACAGGAGCTCTTGCTCGAAGACATGGAGGAAAAAGTGCAACTGCAGGTTTCGCAGGCAAAATTCAAATTCAACGAAGCGTTCAAGACCTACGACATGACAAAGGCCAATATGCGCAGCGCTCAAGAAAACCTTGATAATGCCCGCGTGGCCTTTTCTGAAGGAGTGATGACCACAAGCGATGTAATCCTCGCGCAGACTGGCTGGCTTCAGGCAAATTCAGAGCGTATTGATGCCGCTATCGGCGTAAAACTCTGCGAAGTCTACCTCTCTAAAGTGCTCGGCACTCTTGATCACCGATAATTCCACGATTATTTACAAGCAAAAACGAAAAAGACTCTAATACATTACAGGATATGGCAACTGACAAGGATAATAGCGCAGCAACAACCGAAAAAGATCCTACAATCCAGGTAGTAAGAATTGTGCCGATAGGCTCCGAGGAGCCTTCGGAGGTGTCACGGCGCGATCGTACACTGATTACCACCATCGTAATAATCCTGCTTGTGATAGCAGCCATTGCTATCATCGGATTTCTATTCCTGAAGCCCGGTCCCGACACTGTTCAGGGACAAGGCGAGGCCAAGGAACTGCGAATATCCGGCAAGCTCCCGGGCCGCGTAGAGAAGATTTATGTAGAGGAGGGCCAGAAGGTGAAGAAAGGCGATACTCTTGTGCATATCGCCTCCACCCTTGCCGATGCCCAGCTTGCGGAAGCCGAGGCCATGGAGCAAGTGGCCAAAGCCGGCGAAGCAAAAGTAGATGCAGGCACCCGCGTTCAGATAATCAAGGCCGCTGAAGATGTTTGGAAACAAGCTAAGGCATCCGCTTCAATCGCGGAAACTACCTACAACCGCATGGAATCGCTATTCAAGAAAGGAGTGATCTCCGCTCAGCGGCGTGATGAGGCAAAGGCAGCCTATGAAGTGGCCAAAGCCGGCGAAAGTGCTGCTCGCAACAGCTATGAACTTGCCAAAGCCGGCGCGCAGCCGGAAGACCGCCAAGCATCCGCCGCTATGGTGCGCGTGGCAAAGGAATCAGTCAAGAAAGTCGACGCTCTCCTTGAGGATCAATATCTTCTCGCGCCTTTCGATGGCGAGGTGGTGACCGTATATCCGAATGTGTCGGAACTTGTGGCTACAGGAGCCCCGATTATGACTCTCCAGCTCCCGGACCACTGGACTGTATTCAACGTCCGTGAGACTCTCCTGAAAGATATAAAACTCGGCACAAAAATAAAAGTATATATCCCTGCCCTCGATAAGGAGGAGGTGATGAAGGTATTCTATATCAAGGATCTCGGCACATATGCCAATTGGCAGGCAACCAAGGCCACAGGCGATTACGACGCACGTACTTTCCAGATCAAGGCCCGTCCGGAAAAGCCTATTGAGAATTTCCGCCCCGGTATGTCGGCTGTTTATCGCGGAGTGGCCGATTGATTCGGCTGGCCTTCCGTATCCCACTCCCCTCTCGGATTGATGCGGAAACATTATGTAGAATTGCCGATAAAAACAATCGTATGGAAGACAAGAAGACCCCCGACACCGGATTGGCCGGACGACGAGGAGTGAAGGCGATCATGCTGCGCTCTCTCTTGCAGATCGTGCGGCGTCCCATCCTCTGGGTAGCGATGATAGGATTTCCGGTGTTCCTCTTCATATTCCTTGGGTCGATGCTATATGAAGGACTCCCTACAAGGATTCCTGCGGCTATTGTCGATCGCGATGGCTCGAATCTGAGCCGTCAGGTGACTCAGACTCTCGGCGGAATGCAGATGGTGAACCTCAAGGAGAGTTTAAATTCTTATTCGGCGGGCCGAGAAGCCGTGCAGGAAGGGAGAATCTACGGATTCTTTCTCATTCCGGAGAATTTTCAAGCCGATCTTTTGGCCGGACGCAAACCCGAGATTACATTTTACACCAACATGACCTACTACGTCCCCGGGTCGCTGCTATATAAGACTTTCAAGACCACAGCCGTATACACTAAGGCCGGAGCTGCCATTACGGCCGTGGAGACGGTGGGAGTCGACCCTATGGATGTATCTTCATTACTCCAGCCCATCAATATAGTGAGCCGCGGAATCGGAAATCCGGGATTGAACTATGGCATATATCTTTCAAATTCCTTCATTCCAGGGATTCTTCAGCTTATGATAATGCTTGTCACGGCATTCACCCTGGGGCAGGAAATAAAGTATCATGGCTCAAAGCGACTGATGAAGATGGCCGATGGCTCGATTGTAAAGGCATTGTTCGGAAAGCTATTCCCGCAGACTATCATATGGTGGGTCATAGCGATATTCATGTTGTCGTTCCTATATCGATGGTGTCACTATCCGATGAATGGCTCATGGGGATGGATGATTTTATCGGAGATGTTATATGTGGTAGCAGCCCAGAGTTTTGCAGTATTCATATTTGGACTTTTGCCCAATCTGCGGCTCGGTCTCTCGGTATGCGCTTTGCTTGGCATCCTCAATTTTTCAATCGCTGCCTATTCCTTCCCGGTGCCGAGTATGTATGGTGCCATAGGCATCTTCTCCTATCTGATGCCTGCACGTTATAATTTTCTGATATACGCCAACATCGCTCTCAACGGCCTGCCTATATATTATTCACGGATATGGTTCGCGGCCTATCTTGTATATCCTATTCTGGCGTTGCTGCCATTGAGAAGGATTAAGAAAGTTTATCTCGATCCCGTCTATTGCCCGTAAAAGATGAAGAATAACAATAATTCCATTTGGCAGCGTTTCTGCCGCAGGGTCAATACGTTCGCAAGAGTGTACTGCCATGAGTTCTCGCTTATTATCCATGATGGCGGTCTGATATTGTTTTTCACTTTTCTCCCTTTTGTATATCCGATAGTCTATTCTCTGATATATAATCCGGAAGTAGTGCGCGATGTGCCTATGGTTGTTGTGGATAATGATCGTACGCCGCTGAGCCGTGAACTTACCAGAAATCTGGATGCCACAGAGGAGATACGCATCTGCGGCTATGCTTCCGATCTTAACGAGGCCCGCAATGCGATGTCGCTCGGCGATTGCTACGGCATCCTTGAGATTCCTGAAGGCTTCGAGCGTAAAGTAGGGCGCAAGGAGTCGGCTCCTGCAGTGATTTACAGCGATATGAGTCTTTTGCTTCGCTATCGTGGATTCCTCGTGGCCTCAACTAATGTGATGCAGACAATGGGCACTGAAATTATGAATGAAGATATTGATATGATAGCTCCGCTTGTCTCGACCATAGCCACAGGCGATCTACTGCCCATAGCCAATGCGAGTCTCGGAAACATTAGAAGCGGTTTCGACTCTTTTATCATGCCCGGCGTCCTGATGCTTATTCTCCAGCAATGCGTGATTCTTGCCGTGGCCATGTCGGGAGGGGCGAAAAGAGAGAACTACCGCTTGTCGTCTTATCTGCTTAACATGGAATCGGATTCCACATGGATGACTATGCTGGCTCAAGGAATTGTTTATTGCACGATCATGGTGCCGGCCACCCTTTATATCATGCATTATGTTCCTCTCATATTCAAATTCCCAATGGCCGGCAGCGTATGGGAGGAGATTCTGTTTATTTTCCCGATGGTGATTGCAAGCATAGGCGTGGGGTTCTGCCTGCAGGGTGCCACATCCGAACGCGAGTCCGTGTTCCTTAGCTGGGTAGTGACTTCATTAATCTTCCTCTTCTTGTCGGGCCTTATCTGGCCTCGCTACGATATGCCACCGTTCTGGCACGCTCTCAGCGGAATATGCCCCTCGACATGGGGCGTGGAGGGATTCATAAAGATGAATTCCAACGGCTCGTCGCTCGCGCAGGTGCGACCTGAATATATTTCTCTGTGGATTGTGGCTGCCGGATGGTGGATTGCGGCTTGGGCTGTCCAGAAATGGGTGGCTCGGCCCGCTATGTTCCGCCGGCTTGCACAAAGAAGAGCCGTGGCCGCAGCCCTCAACCGGAAGGACTGAGCACGCCTTCTCTCGCCCTACTCAAATATGACCTAAACTTATGAACAAACTATTCATTCCGGCTTTAGCCGCCCTTATATCCATTGGTGCCGGAGCTACACAGAAAGTTACATTCATTACACCTGAAATCGTCCGGGTCGAATGGATTGCCGAAGGCGATCTCCCGGAGGGCGCTAATCAAACGGGCGTTTGTGTATACCCGCCGCACGATGTCGCGGTAAAAACTACTGAAAAAGACGGAATCCGAATTTACGAAACTTCCGGATTGATCGTAGAAAACGACCTTTCCACCGATGCTCTGCGATTTATTGATCCCGCCACAAACCGGGTACTGCTGTCCGAGAATCCGATTGCTCCGAAAAGCGTTGAGAAAGTAATCAAGACTCTCACGATATATAATGATTCCACAGCCAGAAGTGAGGATACGGCCAATGGCAAAGTGACGGTGAAAGATGTTTTGCGCATCGACACTATCGGGGTCAATAACCGCTATACGGTAGCATTCCGGTTTGATCCGCAAGAATCGCTTTACGGACTCGGAAGCCATATGGAGGATTATATGGACCTGCTGGGCCATAAGATGTATCTCGTGCAGCACAATTTGAAAGCAACAATCCCTATGATTAATTCCACTAAAGGATATGGCTTGCTGTTCGACGCCGGGTGTGCCATGATTTTCGACAGCGAGAAAGAGGCTGACAATGATTCATATCAGGGTAAAATCGAAATGGAGGCCGCAAACCAGGTAGATTACTATTTCATAAAGGGAGGAGACATGGCCGGAGTGGTGGGAGGATACCGTTATCTGACCGGGAATGTTTCGCTTCCCCCTGCCTATGTATTCGGTTATACTCAGTCGAGGGAAAGATTTACCTCCTCGGATGAAATCGTGGCCACGCTGAAAGAATATCGGAGGCGTCATGTGCCTGTCGATATTATGGTCCAGGACTGGAATTATTGGCCCGAAGGATGGGGATACATGAAGATGGACCGGCAATTCTATCCCGATCCGAAGGCTCTGGCCGATTCAGTGCATGCTCTTAACGGAAAACTGATGATAAGCATCTGGCCCAATCCTCAATATTGCCCGGAGGAGAAGGATTTCCGCGAAAGGGGGTATATGCTTGAATATTCCGTCTATGATGCGTTCAATCCGGATGCCCGCAAAGCATATTGGGATTATGCCGACAATGAATTCTTTTCAAATGGATTCGATGCGTGGTGGTGCGACAGTAGCGAACCCGTCGACAACGACTGGAATGTATTGCCCGCTCCTCAGAATGGCGTGCCTTATGGGTGGGATAGCCATGAGAGGCGTTACAATCTCAGCAAGGAAGCCCTCGGAAATGCTCTCGGAGATCACCGCGCGAATCTTTACTCACTATATCATTCAAAAGGAATCTACGAAAATCAGCGTGCCCGGACATCGGCCAAACGTGTTGTGAACCTCACGCGCTCAACCTACGCCGGGCAACAGCGTTACGGCACGATAGTCTGGAATGGCGACACTCATGCCTCATGGGATTCCTTCAAGCAGCAGATCCCTGCCGGACTGAATTATATGGCCACAGGCAATCCCTATTGGACAGTGGACGTCGGCGCTTTCTTCACTCACGGCGACGGCAGATGGTTCATGAAAGGCGAATTCCCTGAAGGGGCTGCCGACGATAAATATCGTGAGTTCTACACCCGGATGTTCCAGTGGGCCACATTCCTTCCCGTGCTAAGAAGCCACGGCACTGATACGCGCCGCGACATATGGGAATTCGGCGAGCCCGGCTCCCCATATTACGATGCCATCCTCGGGATGCTGAATCTGCGCTATGCCTTGAATCCTTATATCTACAGCCTGGCGGCTAAGCAGAGTTTCGGCAATTACACAATGGCCCGGCCCCTGGCCTTCGATTTCCCTGACGATAAGAGAGTCCGCGACATGAAGACCCAATATATGTTCGGCGACTTCCTTGTTTGTCCCGTTACGGATCCCGGTGTCACGACCATGAACGTATATCTCCCCGACGACGGGAAGAATGGCGTATGGTACGACTACTGGACAGGCCGAAAATATGATGGTGGCAAGAATATAGAGGTTGAGACCCCTATTTCCCGCCTTCCCCTCTTTGTGAAAGGCGGCAGCATAATTCCGACTGTAGAACCGGGAGAATATGTGGCCCAACAGGCTGCATCGCCCTTAACCCTCACCGTATATCCCGGAGCAGACGCGGAATTTACGCTTTATGAAGACGCCGGTGACGGTTATGGTTATGAAAACGGTGAATATTCAATGGTCCGCTATATCTGGAATGAAAAGCACCATCGCCTTGAGAAAGGCGCCCAACTCGGCTCCTACCTCTCCCCGCGCCCTGCCAACGCCATCACCGTAAATATAGTCAACCAATAACCGACAGTTTTACTTAAACCTCCCAGATGCAAATTCTTCCGATCTAAGACCTGAATCCTAAGAAAGAAAAAAGTAATACCAATAGATAAAAGTGGTATTTGAGAAAATTTTACTAATTTTGCATTAAGTACCTCATATCTGATAACGACCGGTCTGTAAACCTACAAACAAAATATACCGGCTTGACACTGTAAATATTAGACAAAAACGGAAACTTTTGATACACTTGTAGTCGTTACGGGCTTTGGTCGGCCTTCAGATGCTGCAAAGATGTTCCTTGTTTATTTTTGAAAGATGTTAAGCGCACCGCAGGCTAAATATTTCGCTCACTGGCTTACGCGGAGTTTGCCCTCGGACAATCTCGGTAAGTTGACTGCGTCTTTACAAGATGCTCAGGTGGACTTAACGCCACATCAGATTGATGCAGCTCTTTTTGCCTTCAAATCTCCACTTTCTAAGGGTGCTATTCTTGCCGATGAAGTAGGTCTCGGCAAAACGATTGAGGCTGGTATTATACTTTCACAGTTTTGGGCTGAACACCGTCGCCACCTGCTCATCATTGCTCCCGCTAACCTACGCAAACAGTGGGCGGCTGAGTTACAGGAAAAGTTTTATCTGCCTTCTCGGATACTTGAATCCAAAACTTTCAATGGATATATCGAGCAGGGTAATCTCAATCCTTTCAACTGCGAGGAAATTGTCATTTGCTCATACCAATTCGCAAAGACTAAAGCCCCTTACCTCAAACAAACTCCCTGGGATTTGGTTGTTATAGACGAGGCTCACCGACTACGCAATGTCTATAAGCC
This sequence comes from Bacteroidales bacterium GP1, assembly GCA_001701105.1. Taxonomy (GTDB): domain Bacteria; phylum Bacteroidota; class Bacteroidia; order Bacteroidales; family Muribaculaceae; genus Lepagella. The sequence continues at coordinate 39,850 of DAAI01000056.1, read as the reverse complement.
TACTAACAAAATCTCCAATGTTATAAAGAATGCGCTTGCCGACCGTAAGAAAATACTTCTCACGGCGACTCCGCTTCAAAACTCTATTCTTGAACTTTATGGTCTGACCTCCATAATAGATGACTATGCGTTTGGCGACCTCAAGAGTTTCAAGATGCAGTATAATCATAATCTCGACGAGAACGATTATCAGAATCTCCGACGTAGGCTTGCTCCGCTTTGCAAGCGTACTCTCCGGCGTCAGGTGTTGGAGTATGTTCGTTATACAAAACGCATAGCCATTCTTCAAGAGTTCTTCCCGACTAAAATGGAGCAGGAACTTTACGACCTTGTCTCGGAGTATCTGCAACGTCCGCGACTATACGCGCTTCCTAATAGTCAGCGTCAGCTGATGACACTAATACTCCGCAAACTCCTTGCTTCTTCAACTCACGCGATTTACGGCACACTTTGTTCCCTGATCGCTAAGTTGGAAGATAAACTCAAACGTCAGGGCATAGAATTTGATGTCGCAATGTTCTCAAACGACTACGAAGATTTCGAGAGCGAAACCGACGAATGGCTCGACGACGAAGAAGACGAGGACGAAACGGAGGAGGAAGAAATCTTAACACCCAAAGATATTGAGAACATCAAGAAAGAGATAGCCGACCTTGAAAAGTTCCGCGATCTTGCTTTCAAGATTAAGCGCAACTCAAAAGCGGAGCAACTTTTTGAAGGTCTTAACCAGGGCTTCGCGCAACTTAACGAATTGGGTGCGCCTAAAAAAGCCCTTATCTTTACTGAAAGCCGTCGTACGCAGGATTTTCTTTTTGAACTCCTTGAAAAGCGAGGATATAAAGGTAAGATTGTCCTTTTCAACGGTTCAAACTCAGATAAGCAATCTACCGCCATTTACAAGGCGTGGAAAGAAAAACATAAAGGTACATCCAAAATCACAGGGTCTGCTACCGCTGACAAGCGGGCAGCCCTCGTTGACTACTTCCGAGAGGAAGCTACTATTATGATTGCTACCGAAGCAGCAGCGGAGGGTATCAATCTTCAATTCTGCTCTCTCGTAGTCAACTATGATATGCCGTGGAACCCGCAGCGAATTGAGCAGCGTATCGGTCGTTGCCACCGCTACGGTCAGCAATTCGATGTAGTCGTTATCAACTTCCTCAATAAACAGAACGCAGCTGATGTGCGCGTCTATGAATTGCTCGACCAAAAATTCCAATTGTTCAACGGAGTTTTCGGTGCGTCAGATGAAGTGCTTGGTGCAATCGGCAATGGCGTTGATTTTGAAAAGCGCATCGCACTTATTTATCAGCAATGCCGTTCTCCAAAAGAAATTAAAGAGGCTTTTGACGCATTGCAAGAGGAACTGCAAGAGCAGATTTCAGACAAGATGCTAAAGGCTCGCTCCACGCTTTTGGAGAACTTTGACGAGTCTGTTAAAGAAAAACTTCGCAGCGACCTTGAAAAAGCACAAGGCAATCTTGATCGCTACGAAACCGTTCTTTGGAATCTCGCTAAATATGCCTTTGGCAATTATACCGAGTTCAACGAAGCGGAACGCTCTTTTGTTATCGACCGCCGCGAGTGTTATCCGGCTTTGCCTACTAAGGACACTCGCATTTACGGCAAACATATTTTGATACCTGCAAAGGATAAGCGGAAACCGCTCCCGGAAGACGCTATCGCTTTCCGTCGCGGTTCTTTCCTCGCTCAGTCAATGCTCGACTCGCTGATGAGCGCAGATGTTGAGCCAATGGAAATCACGCTCGACTATTCCAATTCGGGAACAACTGTCGCGCTCATAAAAGAACTTGTCGGCAAGTCGGGATGGCTAACAGTGGATAAACTAACCATCGACTCATTCGAGCAGGAGGACTTCTTTCTCTATGCTTGTTGTTCTGATGATGGTAAACCGGTTTATGCAGATATTGCCGAAAAGATTTTACAGTTGCCAAGTTTAGGATCTCATCCTATTGCAACCGAACTATCCTCAGAAACGGCTGCGTTGCTCGCTGATCAAATTACCGCTCAACGCTCCGAGATTACCTCGGCTAATGCCGAGCGTAACAACCATTTCTTCGAGGAAGAAATGGAAAAGCTCGACAACTGGGCTGAAGATGTTAAGGCAGGTTTAGAAAAAGAGTTGCGCGACCTTGACGCTGAAATCAAACTTCGCAAAAGCGAGAGCAAGAAAACCTCACGCCTTGATGAAAAAGTACGTTTGCAGCGACTTATCAAAGACCTTGAAAAGAAGCGCAGTGAAAAGCGGCTCAATCTTTATCAAGCGCAAGACGATGTCGACTCTCGTAAAGAAACCCTGCTCGCCAAAGTCGAAGCCATGCTCGCTCAAAATATTGAGCAAACTAAATTAGTAACCTTTTATTGGAAAATCGTTTAACACTTATGAAAGCAGAAGAAATAAAAAATCTCTTCGATAGTTTTGAATCCATAGCCATTGAATATGAAGGCGTGGAGTGTTGGAGTGCCCGAGAGCTTGCGCCAGTTATGGGATATGTTCAGTGGCGTAATTTTCAGTCAATCATTGAAAAAGCTAAAGAATCAGCAGAAAATGCAGGCGAGTCTTTAACAGACCATTTTGCTGACGTCAGCAAAATGGTTATGCTTGGCTCAGGAGCTGAACGACAGATAGATGATGTAATGCTTACGCGCTATGCTTGCTATCTTGTAGCGCAAAACGGCGACCCTCGCAAGCCCGAAATCGCTTTTGCTCAAAACTACTTTGCTGTTCAAACCCGCCGTGCCGAGCTTGTGCATCAACGACTTCTCGATTATGAACGTGTGCAGGCACGCGAAAAACTCGCCGAGACTGAGCATCATCTTTCGGGTGTACTTTATGAGCGTGGCGTGGATAACAAAGGCTTTGCCGTTATTCGTGCCAAAGGCGACCAAGCTCTGTTTGGGCTTAATACTGCGATGATGAAACGTCGAGTTGGTGCGCCTGAAAAACGACCGTTGGCTGACTTCCTATCTACTTTAGCAATCAAAGCAAAAGATTTCGCTGCTGAAATGACTTCCGTAAATGTTCAGCAGAAAGACCTTCACGGACAAGTCAACATTGAGCGCGAACATATTGACAATAACTCCGCAGTGCGCGATATGCTTCTTGACCGAGGCATACGTCCCGAATCACTCCCGTCGGCAGAAGACATCAAGAAAGTGGAACGTCGCCTCAAAGCCGACGAAAAGAAAATTCTTCCCAAAAAGAAAAAGTGATATGCTCGCCCAAAAGATTGAGCAAACCAAGTTAATAACCTTTCATAGGAGAATCGCATGAAAATTGATAATCTTATAGCAGAAGGACGTACCTTCAAGATGAAATATAAAGAACCTATGGAATACATAAATCCATATGGTGTTAGATGTTTAGAACCAGAACATTACTATTTTGAAGATAATATTGCACTTTCCGCTTGGATTGAGAAATGTCGTCGTTTTATTGGAATAAACTATCCGGAAGATCAAGCTTATTCAGATTTTTGTTCATATGGCAATATGACACCCACTGATGGTAGTGTCGCACGAATGATTGGTATTTTAGTCTCTCTGAGAGATATTGAAGGTGTGTGTCCGTTAAAACAAGACACTCCGAGTACTGCATTCAACATTAACCAAACACAGTCTCAAACACAATCTCAAAATTTAGAATTTGTTTTAGAGCACTTGGATGAAGATTTTTCCGAGTCTCAAATCGAACAAATTAGAGAAATAATAAATTCCAATCAACCCAAAGGAACGAAACGCGCTCTAATGCTTGACCTGTTAAAAAACTTTGGTGTCAGTATTGGTGCGAATCTTCTTACTTCCTTATTTATTGAAAAATAGTGTATGGCACAGAATAGGATAAATAAATTAGAATTGACGTGGATAGGTAAGGACGATGAACCTCTTGCCGTGGAGCCACGGTTACTTCTCCATGACCCCGAACATAGTTATGGAGAGGTGGAAACCGGCACTCTCCCCAATGGGAAGCCGTGGCCGGGCAATATGCTCATTCACGGCGATAATCTTCTCGCATTACGCGCTCTCGAAGAAAATTTCACTGGTGCTGTCAAATGTATCTATATTGACCCTCCCTATAATACCGGAAGTGCCTTTGAATACTACGACGATAATTTAGAGCATTCAAAATGGCTTAATCTTATGTATCAGCGTTTATGCATTCTACATAAGCTACTTTCGGATGATGGAGTGCTTTGTTTACATCTCGATGATGGTGAAATGCACTATTCAAAGATTATATGTGATGAAATATTTGGACGTTCGAACTTTGTATGTACCATCGCTTGTAAATCATCGACCCCAAGTGGTTTAAAAACAACACATAAAGAAAAAACGATAATTAAAACCAAAGATTTCATACTTATATATCGAAAGTCGAATGCCCTAACAGTCAACCCTCAGTATGTAAGAAAAGATACTTGGGATGTTCATTTCTCTAAAATTCTTGACAAATCAACTTTGACTGTTAGGAATCTCATAGATGTTCTAGTTGAAGAAAAGATTGTCAGTCCGGGAACTAAATTAGGAGACATGGTGATTACTCCTAAATTTAGGAAATTTTTCCTAAAGCATAAAGATGATATCTTTCAGACTCAACCAGTGATGCCCGAAGAACACAAAATCAAATCGAAGAACCTCATTGATAAAGTATATGTATATAGTTCAGAAGATGGACAGTTAAATTATGCTATTAATGGTCGTAGGTTGTCATTTCTTTCAAATTCTATGAATAAAGTAGAAGATGGAAGTGAAGACATCTCAATACTACTATGCGATTTTTGGAGTGATATTGATTTTCAAAATACGCAAAATGAAGGCAATGTTTCCTTCCCGGCTTCTAAGAAACCCGAAAGACTGATTTCAAGAATTATTAATCTTTTTTCTCAACCTGGAAATTTGATTCTTGACAGCTTCCTTGGAAGCGGTACCACCGCAGCAGTTGCGCACAAGATGGGGCGTAAATGGATTGGAGTAGAACTTGGCGAACACGCATATACTCATAGTGCAGTTCGCATGAAGAAAGTAATCGAGGGTGAGCAAGGTGGTATATCCAAAGAACAGAATTGGAAAGGCGGCGGTGGATTTAAGTTTTATGAACTTGCTCCGAGCCTTCTCAATCGCGACAAGCACGGCAACATGGTTATCAACAAGGAATATAATGCCGATATGCTTGCCGCTGCCATGGCTAAACATCAGGGCTTCACTTACGCGCCCGACGAGGAATTGTATTGGAAGCAAGGACGCAGCTCTGAACATGACTTTATCTTCACCACCACTCAACTCTTGACTTCAGAAGCACTCGAAGCTATCCACGACCAAATGGGTGAAAATGAATCATTGCTCATCTGCTGCACTAAATTCCAGCCCGAATGTCGCAATCATTACTCAAATATCACTATCAAGAAAATACCCAAGGTTCTTCTTGATACCTGCGAGTTCGACCGCGACGACTACTCCCTCAACATCATCTCCGTTCCCGACATCAACAACGAAGAATGGGACGACATCGATGAAACAGAATCATAAACCTTAAGGCAATATGAAAGCTGATAAATCTGAATTGCTAAAGTCTGAAGATTTCAGAACTCTATATTCATCAGTGGTTGAGGTTCTGAGAACCGGACGCCAAAAGGCATACACGGCCATCAACTTCGTTATGACGCAAGCCTATTGGAATGTCGGTAAATTAATTACAGACTCTGTGCTCAAGGGTAAACACCGTGCTGAATATGGTAAGCAAGTTATGCGAGAGTTAGCCTCTAAGCTTACAAAGGAATTTGGTAAAGGGTTTGATGAGCGCGAATTACGCAAGCTGTGTCAGTTTTACCGTTCATTTCCAATTCGGGACACACTGCGTCCCGAATTGAGTTGGTCGCATTATCGAAGATTGCTTTCAGTAGAGGATGATAAAGCCAGGTTATGGTACATGAACGAAGCAGCCGACAGCGGTTGGTCAACTCGCCAACTTGACCGGCAAATATCGACACTTTATTATCAGCGGCTACTTGGAAGTGTTAATCGTGAGGCAGTGATTGCAGAGGCTCAAGAGAAGTTGTCCGGAATTGAGGTTGAAACGTTTGTTAAAGATCCATACGTATTGGAATTTCTTGATTTCAAAGATTACCCAGCCTTGCGTGAATCTACGATTGAAAAAGCTCTTATAGATAAATTGCAGCATTTTCTACTTGAATTAGGCAGGGGATTTTGTTTTGTAGCCCGTCAGAAGCGTATGCGTTTTGAAGACGAGGATTTTTATATAGATTTGGTTTTCTATCATAGCATATTAAAATGTCATGTGTTGATTGACCTAAAATTAGGGAAGCTAAGTCACCGTGATGTCGGGCAGATGGACAGTTACATCAGAATGTTTGACTCACTCTATCGCAACCCTGATGACAATCCTACCTTAGGTATAATCCTTTGTTCGGAACGTAACGAAACGATTGCCAGATATTCTGTACTCAATGATGCCAAACAGGTATTTGCCTCAAAATATTTGCTTGAACTACCCTCAACGGAAGATTTGCAGCACGAGATAGAAAGAGGCCGTAAACAATTAGAAGATGAATAATATAGTAAATCAGATAAAACAGCGACTCTCGCTCCGCACTCCGCTTGCTAAGGCTCTTGAAATTACTTCGCGGCTGACCGATAAGCTCTCTTTGCAGAAACCGCCGACCGACCCGGATAAACTCGAAATGTTTATCGCTGCCGAACTCGCAAAGGTGAAATCTATCGTGCCGACGGTAAAAAGTTTTGACCGGGATTTTCCCTCGCTCGCTTTTTCCATTGCCACTGGCATAGGGAAAACTCGACTTATGGGTGCGATAATAGCTTATCTCTATTTGAAGAAAGGCATCAAACATTTCTTCATCCTCGCTCCGAATCTGACTCTTTACGAGAAGTTAATCCGCGACTTTGGCGATACTTCCTACGATAAATATGTGTTCAAGGGTATAGCTGAATTTGTAACCTCTCCGCCAAATATTGTTACGGGCGATACTTATACCGACCGTCCGAGTCATATGTTTTCAGATGTTGAAATCAATATCTTCAACATCTCTAAATTCAACAAAGATAGTAAGGAGGGGAGCAAAAGAGCGCCCAAGATGCGCCGCCTTTCTGAATATCTCGGAGAGTCGTACTTCTCTTATCTTGCGGGACTGCCCGATCTCGTTGTGCTGATGGACGAAGCGCACCGCTATCACGCTGATGCCTCCAAGAAAGCTATAAACGAACTTCGCCCGGTGCTCGGTTTGGAAATGACCGCCACACCTTTTGATGAAAAGGGTAAGGCGTTCAAGAATATCGTGTTTGAATATAACCTCGCGGAAGCACTCGACGAGGGGCTGTATGTCAAAGACCCGGCTATTGCCAAGTCGCGAAATTTCAATAAGGCTAATTTCACGCCTGATGAAATTGAAATAATTAAGCTCGAAGACGGCATTACCGTTCATGAGCGCACAAAAGCCGCTATTGAACTCTATGCCCGACAAAACGGCAAACCAATTGTGAAGCCTTTTATTCTTGTCGCTTGCAAGGATATTGCTCACGCCCGGAATGTAAAGGAACTTTTGGAGAGCGACAGTATTTTCCACGGAAAATATCGTGGTAAGGTTTTGCAGATTGACAGTTCCACAAAAAAAGACGATGATATTTCCCGTCAATTTGTGGCTCTGGAGTCTCCCGACAATGAAATTGAAATTGTAGTCCACGTAAATATGCTCAAAGAGGGATGGGATGTGAATAATCTCTATACGATTATTCCGCTTCGCGCTGCTGAAGCAGCTGTCCTTATTGAGCAGACTATCGGACGCGGACTGCGCCTCCCTTACGGAGGACATCGCACAGGGAATAAAGATGTAGACACCCTCACTGTAATTGCTCACGACAATTTCGAGAAAGTAATTGAGGAAGCACAAAAAGGCAATTCCGTGCTTCAAAAACTTTCGTATATCGAACTTGACGAACCCGACGAGCGCGACCGTGGGGCAAAGGTTGAAACCACACCTACTACTACTCAGCAAAAAATTGAACAGCGTATTGCCAAAGTTAAGCAGCAGATTGGTGAGAAAGCCGATAAGGTTGTAAAGCAGGTTGGCAAGGCTGTTCAGGAGGCTATCGCCACGATTACCGCCCCCGGTGTTTCTTCTTTCTCTGATCTTCAAAAGAAAGAAGTTAAAGCACAAATACGTCAGCAAGCAGTCGAAGCAATTAAAGAAAGCGTTAAGGACTCCCTCTTTGCCGAAGATGAAGCTGCCGCTCAAATTGCCCAAGTTGATGAAGTAATCAATATTATTGTCGAGGACTTCAAGAAAAATGTTATTGAAATTCCGCGTATCGTAATTGAGCAACAGGAAGTCAAAGCCTTCTTCGACGACTTCGACCTCGATACTTCGGAAGGCTATACTCTCGCCGAACTGAACAGGGAAATTATTCGTCAAAGTCTGCATGACACCACCGATTTCGAGATATTGGAGGGTAAATCCGGCAGCTCGAAGCGTCCTGCTATCGAACAAATACTTGTCAAACTCATTGATAAGGACGATATAGACTACGATGAAAATTCCGACTTGCTCTATAAACTTATTGAACAGGCCGTAGATGCTATTCGAGAGAAAAACGGCATATCTAATGAGGACGAACTTAACGAGCGTGTCCACCCATACCGTCAAATGATAGCAGACAACATCTATAAGCAGATGAAGCAGCACTATCGCATTGAGCCGGGTGAATACAAAGTCAATAAGGTTCTTCCGTTCTCGAAAATTCTTGATCAGCCCATATTAGTAAACAACTGGGGCGAACTTGACTATCACGACCCGGTGCCTCAACAGAAATCGCACATTATAAAATTTGTGTATGTAGGTTTCAAAAAATCTTATTACACCAAGTATCGCTTCGACAGTTCTACCGAACTTGACTTTGCCGTTGTGCTTGAGACAAGCAATGAGGTACAGAAATGGATTCGCCCGGTTCCTAACCAATTCAACATTTATTGGGCCAATGGAGCTAAGCGCTACGAGCCTGACTTCATTGTGGAGACCGGGGACGCAATTTACATGTGCGAAACCAAAGCCGAAAAGGATATGGAAGATGCAGATGTGCTTTCTAAAGCAGAAGCTGCAAGAGAGTTTTGTCGTCGTGCATCTGAGTTTACCGCAAAAAATGGAGGGAAGCCCTGGCATTACATACTGATTCCTCATACCCTCGTTGATCGCTCATATACCTTCAACTATTTGCTGTCACTATGCAAATTTAACCAATAAATTCAGAATTCTAGTAATAAAGCTGAGTTCACAATAAGTTGTAATTGCTTAAATAATGCCGCAGAATTCTGTTTTTTGTAATTAGGAGATGAGTATTACTCTGCAATGGTTTCCTCCACTATAGTATTGGAAATTGTGATTTCTTATGCATGGAATATTTTATTCATAGGATTTTTTGTAAATTTGCGGTATGAAAGAATTGTTCCTTTTCCTGAAGCGTTATGCCGGACCGTACAAGGGTAATATAGCCCTTAGCGTGATATTCAATTTCCTTACGGCATTCTTCACCCTCTTCTCATTCGCTTTTATAATTCCTATCCTGCAGATGCTTTTCGGCATCAGCACGCAGGAATATTTCTATATGGAGATTGGCGATGCATCGCTGAAGGATGTCGTGATAAACGACTTCTATTGGTATGTGGGGAATATGATTTCGACCCGGGGTCCATCGGCTACATTAGCTTGTCTCGGCGCGATATTGGTGGTGATGACCCTGCTGAAAGTGATGACTGCCTATCTTTCTGAATGGTTCACCATCCCGATGCAGAATGGCGTGGTGCGCGACATTCGCCGTGACCTCTACGATAAGATCCTGATTCTCCCCATCGGCTTCTTTACCAATGAAAGAAAGGGGGATATAATGGCCAGAATATCGGGCGATGTGCAGGAAGTGCAGAACTCCGTAATGGCTTCGCTTTTCTCCCTTATAAAGTACCCGATTATGATTGTGGCCTGCCTGGGCATGATGATTGTAATCAGCTGGCAATTAACTCTTTTTGTGTTTATTATGCTTCCCTTGTTCGGCTGGCTGATGGGCACGGTAGGCAAGAAATTGAAGGCCAAATCGCTTGCGGCTCAGGATAAATGGGGCGAGATTCTTTCCACTACCGAAGAAACCATCGGCGGCCTGCGCATAGTAAAGGCGTTCAATGCCGAGAAATTGATGGAAGGACGCTTCAACAAGGAGACGCAGGATTTTTACAGGATTAACAACGCTGTGGGGCGCCGTACGGCCCTCGCCCATCCAATGAGCGAATTTCTCGGCACCACCGCGATAGCCATAATTCTTTGGTTCGGAGGCTCTCTGATCATATCAGGCCGATCGCCTATCGATGCCGCTTCTTTCATCTATTATCTGGTGATGTTCTACTCCATCATCAATCCCGCAAAAGAGCTCTCGAAAACGTCTTATACCATCCGCAAGGGTATGGCAGCCAAGACGCGTATTGATAAGATCATGGATGCCGTGAATCCTATCCAAGATTCTCCGAAGCCCTTTGACATTAATAAGGGCAATGCCCCGGTAGGAGTGAAATTCGAGAATGTATCCTTCAGATATTCTGACGATGCCGATGCAAAAGATGTGTTGCAACACATTAATCTTGATGTAAAACCCGGTGAGACCGTGGCCATTGTCGGAGAATCCGGCTCGGGGAAATCAACTATGGTCGACCTCATTCCGCGCTTCTGGGATGTGGAAGAAGGGAGTATTCTTGTCGACGGCCATGATGTCAGGGATTTCCGCGTAAAGGATCTGCGCAGCCTGATGGGAAATGTGAATCAGGAGGCTATTCTTTTTAACGATACTATCTTCAACAACATCGCCTTCGGAGTTGACAACGCCACGCAGGAGAGCGTGGAGGAAGCAGCCCGCATTGCCAATGCCCACAACTTCATCATGGACACTGAGAATGGATACCAGACAGTCATAGGCGACCGTGGCNNGGGTGGCGACCGTGGCTGCCGCCTGTCGGGCGGACAGAGGCAACGCATCTCCATAGCACGCGCCATCCTTAAGAATCCATCCATCCTGATTCTTGACGAGGCTACATCAGCCCTCGATACCGAATCGGAGCGACTCGTGCAAGAGGCTTTGGAAAAACTAATGAAAGGGCGAACCACAATTGTAATTGCCCATAGACTTTCAACCATTGTAAATGCCGATAGAATCTGCGTTCTCAATCATGGCAAGATTGTGGAGGCCGGCACTCATTCCGAACTTATCGCCCTCAACGGCCATTACAAAAGGCTCGTGGATATGCAGCAGGTCTAATTATGCTTGATCTTATTGGCGAGTTCATGCAGTAGCGTTGCATCGGTCAGGTCGCCACGCCCAATCACACTCATCCCGGCAGCCTCAAGGAGCGGGGTCAATTCGGATTCATATTGCCCGATTTCATCGGTTATTTCTTCCATTTCATCGGGGAAAATTTCGATTGTCTCTGCAATAATCTCAAGCGCTTCCGGATTGAGAGCCATGGCTGCTTTCGCATACCATTTCATCGCTTCACGATGACCGTACGGAAGCCCGCGGCCTCGACTGGAGGCATCGCCAAGCAGCTTCATGGAATGAGCAGCCATCGCTATCCGGCTTTTTAATTCTTTTTTGCCGGTTTCATCGATATTTTCCGACTTTGATTCGGGCAATCTTGCGCCGACCTCAAGGAGAGTGACCGCTGCAAAAGGAGCCTCACCGATATATCCTAACGCCAAATTATAGGCTGAATCCGGAGAAAGTGCAAGCCATTTTGGAGCCATAAGCGCGATGAGCCTCGGCTCTGCATCCGCCAATCCGGCTTCGATAGCCTTCTGATACTGACGGGCGGCTTTCATGGTATCCTTTTCCACCCCGCGGCCCTCTGCATATAAATCTCCTGTAATGCTCATGGCAGCGGGAACGCCCATATCCGAAGCCCTTATTAAAAGCGAGAATGCCTTTTGCTCTACCGAATCACATTTAATTCGCATGGAATCGGCATCATTCAAAAGCAGGAAACCGAGATTTGACATTGCTCTTGCATCTCCTGCTTCGGCAGCCCTGGCAATCCAATAGAATGTGGAATCCTTATCAGCGGCCATAACGGTGTCTCCGCCCTCAACTATTCCGCGTCTGTACAGATAACCGAGATAATTCATTGCGGGAGCATATCCCGCTATCGCTGAGGCCTTCAATAATATCAAGGATTTATGAATGTCGGGCGAAATGGTGTCCCACCCGGCTTCATAAATCCGGCTCATTGCAAAGCGGGCTTCAGGATCGCCTGCTGCTACGCGCTTCTGAAAAGCCTCAAAGCTGCCACGCTCATCGGGGGTCATGGCCATGGCTGTCATAATTGCAGCGATGACAAGAGCCAATATAGGAAGATACCGTAAACTCCGCATTATCCTGATTTTAATTTTTGGGGCTTAACGTAACGAGAGGCACCAACATTTCCTGCAACGATATGCCACCATGCTGGAAGGTGCCGTCGTAATATTGCACGTAATAATTATAATTGTTAGGATATGAGAAAAAATTCTCATTTGTAGCAAAGATATATACGCTCGATAAATTCGGCATCGGCAGGCCGTAGGCCTTCGGATTTTTTATCTCGTAGACCTGTTTCGGATTATAACTTAGATTCTTCCCCACCTTATATCGCAGATTCGTGTTCGTATTCTTATCCCCTACTACCTTTATGGGGTTATCGACGCGGATTGTGCCATGATCAGTAGTCAGCACCACTTTATAGTTAAATTCGGCAAGCCTGCTGAAAATATCGATTGCCGAGGAATGCCGGAACCATGACTCGGTAAGCGATCTATATGCGGCATCACTGCTTGCCAGCTCACGTATCATCTTCGACTCTGTCCGTGCATGGCTGAGCATATCGATGAAGTTAAGCACCACTACCTGAAGCGGCAAATCGCGCGTCTGCTTTAACCGCGAAAGGAATTTCTCACCCCCGAGCGAGTCATTGATTTTAGTATATGAGAATTTCTCCTTACGCCGGAAGCGTTCAAGCTGAGTCCTCACCAGTTCTTCCTCATGCACGTTAAGCCCTTCGTTCTCATCTTCTTCCACCCATAAATCGGGGAACATCCGCTCAATATCTGCCGGCATCAGGCCTGCGAATATGGAATTTCGCGCATACTGGGTGGATGTGGGGAGGATGGTGGTATATAAATCTTCTGAGATATTGAAATGATCCGACAGCAAAGGTTGAATCACACGCCATTGATCGAGCCGGAAGTTATCTATGAGAAACACACACACTTTATCGCCTGCATCAAGCAATGGGAAGACTCGCTTCTGAAATAATTGAGGACTCATCAGTGGACGCGATTCTCCGCTGAGCCATCCTTCATATTCCCTGCGGACAAATTTGCAGAAATTGGCATTGGCATCACGCTTCTGCATAAGCAACATCTCTTCCAGCGGGCTTGCCGACTCCGATAATTTCAACTCCCAACTCACCAATCTACGATATACATCCATCCAATCGTCGATTGAGTCTGCACGATTGATCTGCTGAGACAGTAACGTAAATTCCTGCTGATAATCGGACGATGTCTGTTCGGTCACAATCTCACGGCTGTGAAGATTCTTCTTTATCGACAATAAAATCTGATTAGGATTCACAGGCTTGATAAGATAATCGGCAATGCGGTTGCCGATGGCTTGATCCATAATGTTCTCCTCCTCCGATTTTGTGATCATCACCACAGGAATCTCCGGGTGACGGTCGTTGATGATGTCGAGCGTTTCAAGTCCTGAAATTCCAGGCATATTCTCATCGAGAAGCACGAGCGAGAACGGCGCCTCGGCAAGCGCATCAAGCGCATCGCGACCGTTTGATACGGTCGTGACATCATATCCCTTCGCCTTTAGAAACATTATATGGGGTTTCAGAAGGTCGATTTCATCGTCGGCCCATAGGATTCTATCCATATTGATTCATTTTATCCGCAGTTATTATTATTTTCAGATCCGCCTATTCTGACTTTCCGGGCGAAACAGTTTCATCGGTTTCATCGGATATTTCCGGATTTTCATCGGGAATTTCTTCCACTTCAACACCCTCCTCCGGAATCTCCGCCTCAAGGACTTTTTTCTCCGTCTGCTCTACAGAATCGTCCTCTTCAAATCTGAAGTATTCTTCAAAAGAACGCCCCTCGCGCAGGAGAAGTTCAAAATTACGCTTTGATATCATGATAGGCCGGACGCCTTCCGGGAGCATGAATTCTTTCTCGGCCATCACGCTGCGATAGTGTTCGAGCGATTTCATGTTCGGGAAGCCCTTTATTATAAGCAGGCCCACATTGCCAAAGCTCATTTGTTCAAGGTCAAAATCCTGCACCACAAATGATGAGAAATTAAACCGCGCCACCTCATACAGCAATTGGTTGGCATTTACCGTATCGCGGGCAAAGGCGAGCACAAGATACTGAGGCGCGTTCGGATCACGTTCAAAATTAGCCGGAGTGCCGTCGGAAGCCTGGTCATCACTGCTGTTCGATAATCTCATGCTCCATATCATGCCCCGCGAATTGCTCATCCCGGCCTTAGGTGTGCGACCCGAACGCAACCCGCGCATTATTCCTCCGGCCATGTCGGTCATGTCCGTGTCGGGCCATTTCTCAAGCAATGTTTCAATGCGCTCCTTGAATTTTCCGGTATTATCTTCGGTAAGATAGCTTAGAGCATCGATGAATACGAACTTCGGCAATACTTTGGAAAGCGGGAAATCTTTTTCCATTTCCGACGTGAGGGCATGCACCAGCCCATTCTTATTATCAAGATAAGCCTGATAGGCGGTTTCGTATTTCTCTTCCTCCACCAGATGCATCCTTCTAAGATTCTCAAAATAATCAGGGTCGCGCATGGCTTTGCCGTAGGGAGAATCTGGGAAATCCGACAATATCTTCGCACGCCAACGTTCCGCTTCTGCCGCATTTCCTCCCCTTACGGCCATCAGATACATATTGTAATATACATCAAGCCGATAGATATTATCGGGATAATCAGCAAGAAGCCTTGTAAATTCCTTACGGGCCGCCGGGAAATCATCCAGTTTATCTTTGAGGATCAACCCCATGTTATATAAACCCTCCTGAATGATATCGTGTGCCGTCTGCAATTGCTCGGGTGTATTGGGGATTTGTGACAGATAGTATTCCACATTGTGAGGATCCGAAGCATCCGGAATATCATCCTTATCTCCCGACCTCTTATTATCACCACTTTCCGGCCTATCGGCCCCCGGCTCTTCATTTCCTTCATTCTCATCCTGAGCCGAATCATCATCAAATGCGAATGAAGTCTTATTTCTGCGTCGCCAGTCGTCTTCAAGTTTCCTCGCTCCCCAACGGCGTTGAAACTCACTCTTTCCCTGGCTCTTGGTCATGGAATTATAAAAATACCATGACTTATCGGCATTATTCACAAACGTGCTCGTGTTCAATTCATCCCGGTCGATGCCGTCATCGCGCCCCTCCTGACTGGATAGATATTCCTCACGCGCCGCATCTTCGGCCTCCTTCTTCTCACGCGCCTTCAATTCATCCACCAGACGCTGAGCCACCTTCAATTGCTCCTCCAGCGACAACTTCGACAAAGCTATCAACGAATCCTGCAACTGAACATTCCCCGCAAACACCGCGAGCTCATCAAGCACGTCACTGCGCTTTTTAAGCATTTTATAATCGGGATATGTAGGGGGCAATACCGGCACAGCCTCAGAATAGCACGGTTGTGCCTTCACATAATCGCCACGCTTGAAATAGATGTTACCGAGTGCAAGATTGGCCAGAGCCTTGTCAATTCCCGAGCGCGTGGATTTCTCCACTGCCAGCCGATAATTTTTCACAGCCTCGGCTGTATCTCGCCGTGAGATATAGAGATTTCCGATGGCGTAATAAATCTGATCGAGAAACTCGCCGTTCCGCGCATACCGCGTCATGGCCTTCAAAGCTCGTACCTCTCCCTTGATATTGCCTCCTTGAAACACTTCCGACTGCTTTATCCGCGCATTGAATTTTGTACGGTAATCCGTGCCCTGGCCACTCCCCGCTTTCTTGAAGGCCGCATATGCCTTTTTTTGCTCTCCGAGTTGTGAATAAGTCTGCCCAAGAAGGAAATACAACCGGTTTTTCTGCGAACCGGACGCGTTTTTAGCGCCGTATTGCAGATATGGCACAGCTTCTTTCCATTTATTCGTATGCAGATAATAATCGGCCCATGCGAGATTGTATAGTATTTTCAGATTTTTATTTATCAGATCCTTTTCTTTCACCGGGTGCAAGGCATTCTCTGCCTCATAGTCCCATCCCATGGCGCAATAGCTGAGCGCCATCCATAATCGCGCCTCCGTCACAGTAGCGGGCAACCATGAGAAATGCTTGGAAATATAGAAAAAAGTCGATGCGGCCCCGAGGAAATCTCCGTTCATGTATTGGGCCTTTCCCATTGTGAGCCATGCGTTGTGCAGGAAGGGATTGAACTCCTCACGCGCCCGGAATGCCTTCTCTTTCGCACTGCCGCTCTTTTTTGGTGGCTTCTTCTTTATTGAATGCAGCTGAATCGATTTCTGCATCTTCTCGATAGTGCGCTTGAAATCGCCAGCAGGCTGTGGGAGCTTATCGTTGGCCCTGGCCTCGGCCGGATGGATAAGCACGCGCTGGGAATAATCATCCTGATAGCTGTTTTCAAGCTCCTTCAGATTCTCATCATAGTGGACTTTCCCGTTATAATAGACGTTATAGCGAGTGGTGAAGGCCTGCCAATTGCGGGACGCCGGAGTATTCTTTTTTACTCCGCATCCTCCCGTCAGAATGGTCATCAATATGATCATTACCGATGCTATCGCTATCCTTCCTTTATCGTGCGTCATTAATATTTTAACGAAAACATCATTATCTTATTGGAAAGAGTCAGCGATTCGGCGCGAAGTTCAGCGCAATTGCATCACCATTATCTCCGTATAACCAGGATTTTCAAATCGGTTAAGGAAAAGACGGCGGTATTTCCGCTCATCATTGGAACTGACTGTTATCTCCGACTGCGTCTCTGAAATAAGCTCTACCGTCAGCCAATCGAGCGATTCTTTCTGGCCTATGGAATCGAGTACCACGGTGTTCCCTTTATAATCTGTTATCTCAAAGTCGATCAGGGAGAAATCTTTGATTACATTACCTCCTTCAGCTGGGAATACCATTTTTTTGGGGTACGACACATCATGGCGGTAGCAAGAACTCAAAGCCACCAATCCCACTACGATCACCACCCATTTTATCCAAACTCTCATTCCTAATCCGGTATCCGATTCACGTCCAACAGATGATTTTTATTTAATCTACTATTCACATCTTCCAAATTCCGCCGTAAAGATAGCAATTAATGCCCACATACCCAAATCCCTTGCCCGTAACACCTTCTCAAACCTCGATCATAGTGCAGGACTCGATTCTGTAACCGTGCGCGTCCTTATCACTTCATACTCCTAACATTTGATTTTATCAGGGGAGGGCAACCGGAGGAACATCGGTACATGATGCAG
Organism: Bacteroidales bacterium GP1; assembly: GCA_001701105.1. Lineage (GTDB taxonomy): Bacteria > Bacteroidota > Bacteroidia > Bacteroidales > Muribaculaceae > Lepagella. The sequence goes on along the minus strand of DAAI01000056.1, from coordinate 22,242 downwards.
CAGCAGTGCCGATAAACTGGCGGTTTAGACGCCGGAATGTGGCCGGGAGGTTGATGTAGGTGGCTTCCATTATGCCGGAAGCCACAGGAAGTCCGTTGGAATCTTTCCATCCCGCTCCGCCGAGACGCACTTCAGGCTTGTTGAATGTGCCCTTGATGTTGACTCCAAAAGGTATAGGCAGCGGCGATTTGTCGAGACCCACATGATAGTACATTTCCCCGGCGAAATTATTTATGCCCCCTACTTCAATCCGGTAATCGGGGATAGACACAAAGAATGGATAAAGCATCATCATGTTGTCGCGCAGGCCGGCATTGATGTCGATATTGGCGAAATGAAGAGTGTCGCCCGTATGGACCATCATCAACCGGGTGATATGCCGGATAAAATCTGTCTGATATAGCTCCAGGTCGCGTCCATGAATCTGCAGTTCAGCGCGGGCTGTAGGAAGATCGGCCACCATCGCGGGATAAATCCTGATTCCCATATTGGCATTGGCGCTAAGATAACCCGATAGATTTTTCAACTGCGGAGCTTTCTGAAGGATGCTTGTGAAATTATCAAACAATCGGTCAACATTAACTTCCGGAACGCTAACACCCATATTCACCCTGATATTCTGAATATCCTGCGTAGTCAGTTTTCCTTTGCCATATGCATGGAGGAAGTCGGAATGAAGCGCAAGGGTATCTATAAGCAGATCGCCATTGGCTACGCTCATTTTACCCCCGATTCCGTAAAATGCGAGGTCATCATATTCGATTCTTTTCACAGTAGCATCGACATCTGCCACTATGTTCCGGGGTATCAGCAACGTGACTGAATCTTCCGGCAGGGCCGTATCCTCAGCGAGCCATTGCTTCAGGCCATCTTCTCCCAATGTGAGTCTTAGGCCTTCCTCATATATTGCGGCAATCTGATTGATTTTTACAGTGTCCACATCCACCTTCACCGAGAGCAGCAACGGAGCCGGACCCGTAGAATTTAAGAATTGCCTCAGGTTCCTTACGCTTGCTTTTAGCGACATCGCCGAACCCCCTGACCGAAGCCGCAGCGAACGCACGGTCACAGAATCGAGACTCGCACTAAGATCAAGGTTTGAGAATTTGTTGCGCGTGGGGAAAGCGTATGTCAGCAGTTCTCCATTGCGTATTTTTATCCGGGTTTTGAGATTATAGCCGGAGAGCATCGATATTATCGGCTGCACGGAAGATGCCGAGAGTATCCGGGGGGTCGTCTTAGTGTAAGTCTTATCGACATCCGCACTCCATATAGCGGGAGGAGTGAATTGCTTAACATCTACAGGAGCGGCGAGATGATTCAGCATGATGTCGGCATCGACACCATTCACATTCATTGCGAGTGAATCAGATTTATAGGCCATTGCCGCTCCCTGCACCGCCACATTTCCCGAGCCTGAGGGTGAAGACGTAAGGTTTTTGGCATTAGCCTTAAGGGTGAGTTTTCCCATCTTCATATCAATCTTCTCACCGGGTGCCGACATGGCCATCGCCACTCCATTGAGATCAGCATCAATATCGAACAAATCACCCCCAAATGATCCAATATCAGCAAGCGACAAAAATTTATCCGAATTTTTAAATGTCAATTTTCCATCGCTTATTTTCATCATATTTACCTGACCCGGAATTGTCAGTGCGATTCCATCAAGACCGGCGGTAGCGTCGACTCGGAGATTATCCATCTGTCGGGAAGTCTCCATAAGCCGGAAAGCCAACGATGCCACAAAGTTGGCTTTTCCTGATAATCCATAGGGAGCCAATGCTTTGAAACTTGCAGCGAGCTGTTCGAGAGATATATCGCCCTTCACATCGGCCGTTATCACGGGAGCTTTACCGAATGAAGTCAATCCAAAGTCGGCTTTGAGGCTCGTCCCATATCCGGCAAGGTCAAATTTCGGAACCCTAAGGCGCGAGGCCAGAGGATTATCACCGTCGAAATCAAGATCGGCAAGCATACTGAAGGCCTGAATATTCAAATCCTTGCCATTTCCTCCATTATAATTCAGATTCCCTTCGGGGATGTCGAGAATTGCCTTGAGACTGGGATATATATCCTTCCCGGCAGTGAATGGCTTGGTGAGCGTGACATTCCCTTGCACATCCACGTCCGCATCAAGATTTCCCGGGATGACGCCCGAAATCAGATCTGCAGGCAATAAGGCCAACAATTCGTTGACATTAAATTTCTCCAATTTATAATCAAAAGAATTAATGCGTAGAGGATTCTCAACACCCACATCGGTCTTGATTCGACCTTCGATATTGCCTAACATCACATTCAAACCCTGAGTAGAGACAGAAACCGGCTTGAATTTCAATCCTAACGGGCCGGTTATGGCCAGCGGGAAATTCCGGAGTATTTGTCGCTCGGCGCTCTTTACATCTGCGTTGGCTACAAAATCTATATTGTAGGTATCATCAGCCGAGTTTGCTATCAGTAATTTCTTGATGTCCAACTCAACATCAGCCTTATTCACCATGCTTGTGAATCTCACGGGGCCCGCATTGGTGAGGCTTACCCGGTCGAGGGAGATATTTGGTATTTTTCCAGAACCGGTAGCTGATACGATGGAATAATTGCCTATCGAATCATTAATCTGGAGAAGGTTAAGGGTCAGGGCATCGACAGCGACATCCGTAAGGCGGATTTTATTGCCAAGCAATGCGCGTACATTTACTCCTCCTTTAATCCTCCCCGACGACATGAGAAATCCGGCATCTGCCGGCAATTGGCCTTTCACGGAATCGGGCAATGTGGCTGGCACACGGCTCATAATCCTGAGTGAATCTATTTCCAGACATAGGTCAGGGAAAGTGCTCCAGAATGTATAATTGATATTACGGGCCTCGACATCAGCGGCCATGGCTTTTGAAGCCTCTTCATTGACTATCCGCGTCAATCGTTCGGGAGTAAGCCACAAAGTGACTGCCACTACCAATGCCACTAAGAGAATTACCAATCCTCCAATAATTCCGGCCACCCAGAGGGCCCCCTTCTTCAATATTCTGTTTCGACTGTCAGACATAGCTATAACAAGTGGATTTGTCGCTTTTATAACAAATCCACCTCCCATAGAGTTTTCACAGTCTCGTAATCCTCCCGTAATAAAAATATTTCAGGAGGATGCAATTTCATCTGCATGAGAACTCATCTGCATGCCGACATCCCGTGAAAGAAATCTCAGTTATTTCTTTTTTGATTTACGGACAGGAGCTGCATCCTGCGCTTTCATCAGCTCCCTCACCTCATCGGCTGTGAGGGTTGCCGGGTCGGTCGTCTTTGGAATCTTATAATTCACGGCCTTTTTCGCACCCTCTTTCTTATATGCGATGTATGGCCCATATCTGCCGTTAAGCACCTCCACTCCCGGAAGATCATCGAAAGTCTTTATGAGCCTGTTGGCCTCGGATTCCCGCTTGGTAATAATCAGATGAATGGCCTGCTCAAGAGTCACGGTATGTGGAGTTAGATCCTTCGGAAGCGATACAAACATCTTATTGTGATGCACATAAGGGCCAAATCTTCCTGAAGAAGCGGTCACTTCACTCCCCTCGAAGCTGCCGAGTGCGCGTGGAAGATCGAAGAGTTTCAAGGCTTCCTCCAGAGTGATTGTGGCAATACTCTGACCATCAAGCAAACTGGCGAATTTAGGTTTCTCCTCGTCAGAGGCTTCGCCTATCTGAACCACCGGGCCGAAGCGTCCGATCTTAACTGATACGCGTCTCCCTGATTTGGGATCCGTGCCGAGCACACGCTCGCCGACCTTGTTTTCCCCTCGTGCCGATGTCGCCTCCTCTATCATCGGATGGAACGACCCATAAAATCCGCTGATTTCATCTTTCCATGGCAATTTCCCCTCTGCTATCTCATCGAATTTCTCCTCCACGCGGGCAGTGAAATTATAGTCAAGAATATCAGGGAACGATTCAGTGAGATAATCATTCACCACCATCCCGATGTCGGTGGGCACGAGCCGCCCTCTGTTGGAGCCGGCGTTTTCCGTAAGCGTCTCCTCGGTGATGATTCCTTTTTCAAGCGTAAGACGATCATATTCGCGGGGACTACCCTCGTGCTCGCCGTGGGTGATGTATTCGCGTTGCTGAATCGTGGAAATTGTGGGAGCATATGTCGAGGGACGTCCGATTCCGAGCTCCTCCATTTTTTTAACCAAAGATGCTTCCGTAAAACGGGGCGGAGGAGCGGTGAATCTCTGAGTAGCAGCTATTGTCTCTGCATTCAGGCGATCGCCCACGGCTAAAGGAGGAAGGATAACCTCCCCCGGAGCTGCCTCAAGGGTGGCATCATCGGAGATTTCCACTCCGTAGGCACGCATGAAACCCTCAAATTTAACGGTCTCACCCTCGGCGCGGAAGCCGGGAGCAATCTCCACATTTGTCTTTTCAAGCCGTGCGTCGCTCATCTGCGAGGCTACTGCACGTTTCCATATCAAATCATAGAGACGCTGCTCCTGCGACGTGCCATGGATTGTACGGTTGCTGATATATGTAGGACGGATTGCCTCGTGAGCTTCCTGGGCGCCCTTGGAATGCGTGTGGTAATGATGGATAGAGAGATACGACTCGCCATAATCCTCCGTTATGGCTTTTGCTATATCGCGTATGGCGAGTTCCGAAAGATTTGTGGAGTCGGTTCGCATATATGTGATGCGGCCATCCTCATAAAGTTTTTGTGCCACCCGCATCGTGGTATTCACCGAGAATCCCAGTCGCCTGCCTGCTTCCTGCTGCAGGGTCGATGTTGTGAATGGAGGGGCCGGCTTGCGAGAGATCGGCTTTACATTTACCTCATTCACTATAAATGCCGAATCCTTGCATTGGTCAAGGAAGGAGCGAGCTTCTTCTTCGCTTTTGAACCGCCGGATTCCCTCTGCTTTTACCGATGCTCCGGAATTGGTAATGAATATAGCGTTTACTCGCCAGAAAGTCTCGGGCACAAAAGAAGCTATCTCCTTCTCGCGTTCACAGATAAGGCGCACGGCTACACTTTGCACACGCCCTGCCGACAAGGCGGGTTTAATCTTTTTCCATAACACCGGACTCAGTTCAAAGCCCACTATCCGGTCGAGCACCCTGCGTGCCTGCTGCGCATTCACACGGTCGATGTCAATGCCACGCGGATTCGCTATGGCCTGAAGAATTGCCGGTTTCGTAATCTCATGGAACACGATGCGGCGGGTGGTCTCCGGCTTAAGCCCGAGCACCTCATACAAATGCCATGCTATGGCCTCCCCCTCACGATCCTCATCCGATGCGAGCCATACCATGTCTGCTGATTTTGCCGCGCTTTTCAACTGGCGCACAAGCTCCTTCTTATCCGCCGGGATTTCATAGACAGGCGAGAAATCGGCGTCTGTCTCCACACTCATTCCCCGCTTCTTAAGGTCGCGGATATGCCCACGGCTCGACATTACTTTATAATCCGGGCCGAGGAATTTTTCTATCGTAGCGGCCTTGGCCGGTGATTCTACTATTACTAAATTCTTCATTCCTAATTCAAAAAGGCATAACGGCTCGCAGCCTCTTGTCCTTTATTTAATAACATTCCCACACGCTTTCGGTTCGTAAAATTCATTCGTTGCCCATGGCCTCGCTTTTGAGACCGATAAAGTTAATAAGAATAATTATTTACCGTTCCGGATTCAGATGGCTTTCTCAATATCCCTCATTTCATTAACGGCATATGGTTTGCTTCCATCTATCTGTGAGTGGTCGCAAAGTTACAAAAATTTTTTCGTATTTCTGCATCATCATCCCCTTTTGCTATACAGTTACGATTGTTTGAAGCGTTATTATTTAATGGAAATATAGAATGTTTAATATCAAAAGAAAGATTTATAAAATGAAGAAGATATTTGGAATTTTGCTTATGATCCTCGTCGTGGCCATGGGTGCCGAAGCAAAAAAGAAATCAGCTCCGGCCATCAAATTCGTGGAGGAGTCTTATAATTTCGGAACAATTCCCGAAACAAAAGGCACTGTGAGCCATGAATTTATATTTGAAAATACGGGCGACGCTCCCCTCGTGATCATCGATGCCACGGCCGAATGCGGATGCACCACTCCGGAATATTCTCCGGCACCCGTGCTCCCCGGCAAGAAAGGCGTGATTAAGGTTACCTACAATCCTTACGGCCGCCCCGGAGGATTTACAAAGAAAGTGACAGTGCGCACCAATGCCAAGCCTAAAAAATCTTTCCTTTTAGTCAAGGGAGTGGTTAATCCCAATAAATGATAGGATAGGCCATATGAATAAATTAGCAATCACGGCCTTAGCCTTAACCGGGGTGTGCGTTTCTGCCCGGGCGGAGGTGCAATGGCTTGATACCTTCTACGATTTCGGCACCATCAAAGAATCCGAAGGAATCAAGAGTGGATTCGTCCGCTTCGTAAATCTCTCCGACGAGCCGGTAGTAATCCTTGAGGCAAAACCTTCATGCGGTTGCACCACTTCCAGTTTTACCGAGGAGCCAATCAACCGTGGAGATACCGCCACTATCAGTTTTGCCTTCAATCCTGACGGACGCCCGGGCAAAATCGACAAATCTGTGAGGGTAAGGTTAAGCGGCGGCCGCATTTACCGCATTCCTCTGCGCGGTGCTGTGCTCGGCACGCCTGAGACGCTTGAAAAATTCTATCCCTACGATGCCGGCCTGCTGCGACTCTCCGACAATAGAATATTCGGAGGGAATGTGACCAAAGGGAAAATGCCCTCACATTTCCTGAAGGTCTACAATCAGGCCGACCATCCGGTAAAAATAAATGTAACATCGGGCGAAAAAGCATTGAAAGCCGAAGTCGCGGAGAGCGAGCTGGAACCGGGAGGAATTACAACAATTATGGTAAGCCTTGATTCCGGCAAATTTGAGAAAGGAGCCGAACTGAATATTCCCATTTCAATCCAAGCCGATGATGAAGAACCCTACACGATCATATATTCTGCCACGCTGATTGTGCCGTCGGTAGTGATTAAAAAGAAATAACCCAAAGCGAATAAACGATAATACGAATAAATCATACCATGATACACCCGGAAAACGACCCCAATTACAAAGGACTTCAAGTAAACAGCGGAGTTACCTCGCAACCCACTGTCAATCCCTATCTACGGCCGGCCTCACGACGGCGTCCCCGCCTCACGGCTTCAGAATATGTGGAGGGAATCCTTAAGGGCAATGTCAGCGTGCTCGGCCAAGCCGTCACGCTTGTGGAGAGCACTGCTGAGGCTCATCAGTCGCTGGCACAGGAAGTGATAGAAAAATGCCTTCCTTATTCCGGCAATTCAAAACGAATCGGCATAACGGGCGTTCCGGGGGCCGGCAAATCGACCTCTATCGATGTGTTTGGCCTTCATGTGCTCAACAAAGGGGGGAAGCTCGCCGTGCTGGCAATCGACCCCAGTTCCGAACGCACCAAGGGGAGTATCCTCGGTGACAAGACACGCATGGAAAAACTTTCACAGCATCCCGATGCTTTCATCCGCCCTTCCCCCTCGGCCGGCTCGTTAGGAGGCGTGGCCCGCAAGACCCGCGAGACTATTGCACTCTGTGAAGCCGCCGGCTACGATAATATTTTTGTAGAGACGGTAGGTGTAGGCCAAAGTGAGACCGCCGTGCATTCTATGGTGGATTTCTTTCTTCTCATCCAACTTGCCGGCACCGGCGATGAATTGCAGGGCATAAAACGCGGCATTATGGAGATGGCCGATGGAATCGTGATCAATAAGGCCGACGGCGACAATATAGAACGGGCAAATCTCGCGGCAGCTCAATTCCGAAACGCACTTCATCTCTTCCCCCCGACTCCCTCGAAATGGAAGCCGGAAGTGATCACCTACAGCGGTTACTACGAACTGAATATCGATGGCGTCTGGGATATGATCGACCGATATTTCGATTATGTCAAGAAGACCGGGTACTTCCAACAGAAGCGTAACGAACAAGCAAAATACTGGATGCTCGAAACTATCAACGAGCGCCTGCGTAACGATTTCTATTCAAAGCCCGAGATCCGCGCTCTTCTTGAACAGAAAGAGATGCGCGTGCTCAACAATGAGCAAAGTTCTTTTACGGCAGCCCACGAAGTGCTCGACCGTTACTATCATCTCCTCCGCAATCATAATGACTCATAAATTCTAACGCATGACCTTCAGACTTGCCCTCGTGGCCGCCATCCTTATTGCCGTAATGCAGCCGGGATGGAGCCAAAATCAAAAACCTTACGGAGCAGCGGATCCGCAGACCTACAAGGCTGAGTATATAAATCCCGTGCCCGGAGAATTCCCGATTCAGACATGGGGCATCACCGACCTTTGCGAATCGAGTCCGCAATGGTTTGAAGATGTAGCTGCCTGCGGAATCAACCTCGGCATCCTCCTTTATTATGATGTCGACAAAGTAAAGGATGCTTTGCGGAGGGCCGAAGGCTCCGGCATGAAGATTATGACCGTGGCCACCTCCCCGGAAGCAGTAAGAGAGTTAAGGGATTTCCCGGCTCTCGGAGGCTATTTCCTTGCTGACGAACCTAAGGCGGGAGGATTCGAGGGTCTGCGTAAAGTACGCGACAGAGTCTACGCCAACGATACGACGCATCTGGCCATGATTAATCTCTATCCGTGGACTCCGACAAGCGTTAACGGAGCTCCCACCTACGAGGATTACATCAATGAAGCCGTCGCGAAGGTAGGCCTCCCCGTGATAAGCTATGATAATTATCCCATAACCCTGAAACACGGGAAGCGGACCGTAGCTACAGATTTTTATAAGAATCTGGAATTGATCGCCGGCACATCTAAAAACACGGGCATCCCCTTCTGGGCATATGGCCGCACGAAAGGGGGCGACGGGCCGTTCCCAATCCCTACGGAGGCCGACCTTACTTTCGAGGTATTCTCAGCACTCGCCTATGGAGCGCAAGGAATCAGTTATTTCACATATACGGCATTCAACGAATCGGAGGGACAACACTTAGTGGCTCCGGTGGATTCAAAAGGACGCAGGACGCCCATTTGGGACATCCTGCGCAATATTAACATTCAGATTCAGAATCTACGCACCGTATTTCTTGGAGCGGAAATGATAAGCGTCCGGCACACCGGCACCACCCTGCCGGAAGGCACTCTCCGCCTCAACGAGCTTCCTGCTCCGTTTGCATCGCTCTCAAGCGGCGCAAATGGTATTCTTTTCTCTCATCTTCGCAACGGCGGCAAGGATTATTATGTGATGGTGAATCACGACATCATACGCTCCCAGCGTGTGCGTTTCACTACATCCCGCCCCATCAGGAGAGTCATGGGGTCGGGGTCTGTCCGTACATTCCTTGGCTCGGGAATTACTCTCCCGCCGGGAGGATATGCCATCTTCACCGACTGATTGTCAGAACTTATAAGAGGCTCCTACGGAGAATATGTTGTAGTGATTGTACCCTCCTTGGAAAGTCACTACCGGGAGGCCGAGCTCTCCGTTGAGCGCCCAATGGTCGTTGAAATAGTATCTTGCTCCTAAGAATAGAGAGTAGGCAAAACGTCCTTTCGCATCCCCTTCCTGCCATTTTACATGCTCGAGGTCGTCATAGCTGTATGCGAACTGCACGATGGCATCCGATTTGGAGTCGAACATCTTTGTCTCGGCCGCGAAGCCGCGGAGATGATCGAAATTGGAATAGGAGTATTTAACGCGGGCCACTCCGAATCCAATGCCACCATATGCGTCAAGGCGATCCATCAGCTCGATGTGGTAGACGGCACGCATAGTAAGATTGAAATCCATGATGGCTGCCGAAGCCATTGCCTGTCCCGCACCCTGACGGTTCTTTATCGATGAGGAAGAAGTATATTGGGTGCCTGGGCGATTGGTAGAAGAATTTATGACCTTGTCGTATGTCACGAAAGTGTAGTCATAGTCATAAAATCCGCTTATCTGTTGTTTCGTGCTTCCGTTTGCATTCTGGAAATCGATACCGATACCAAGTCCCATGGTCTCGTTGATGTCCCATACACCGAACTCCACGCCAAGACGCTGTGTGAACGTCACCCGATTGGATTTCTCAGTATCTACGATTGTAGAGGAGCTATTGAATGTCTGATAACGGTCGCGGGCCACACCGATACCGATGTTGGCATCCACCACAATGTCTCCTTTTCGGAATGTCTGTGCGTCGGCCGAGGCTATGCCTACAAGTGCCACGAGTGCTAAAACTGTCTTTTTCATATGATTAGTAATATTTGTGTTTCATTCTGTTATGATCATCCGGCATCACGAGAGAGGAACCGTGAGATGTCTCAATCGTGCGGGTAATGCCCGGCGATACTTCATCCAGTCGTCCATCCGCTTGCTGTGCTGCCTTATATTGTAGTCGCCGCGCGCTTTCAGTTCCATGGCCTTTGCCCGGAGATGCAAAGAATCGCAACCATTGCTTCCCTCTTGCGAAAGAAGTGAATCAGCCGCCTCTTTCTGGAGCTCGCCGAGCAACGTGCGGATATTTACCAGATCCTTCCCTTTTTTAATAAAGGGATAAGACGCCGGATTATTGCCCAAGACTATATCAGCTTTATTCAAAGCCGTGACAGCATCATTGATTTTTCCATCATCGATCATCCCGCGGGCTGCCAGCACAAGGGATTTACGGGCTATCCCTACCATCCGTGCCGGGGCCGGATCCATATAGACTTCCCTATCAGGTGTGTTCGGGAATCCTATCCCCTCTATCCCCCGGCTTATCAACTCAATTCTTGCGGAATCAGAGATATTGCCGAGTCTTCTTGTCCATAACATTTCCGTAAATGCCGCCGAATCCAATCGCATCATTGTACTCTCGTTCATAGCATTGCTCCAATAGAGCGGCCGGGGTTCCGTGAGCGCGGTATTGGTAGCGATAATGTCGAGTGTCAGCAACCCTCGAAGGGGAACTTTCCTCTCTTTGCCCGATACGGATAATTTTCTAAGATCAAGACAACTTATAGAATCCGGAAGCCCTGGAATGAGTGCGTACGCAGCGGCAAATTCAGCCTTTGGATTCTCTTTCAGCCGTTGGAGCAACTCCACTGCCGGCAATGTATCACCGGATGCGGGCACGCGCACATAAGCCAGGGCATCATAGATAATATCTTCCCTTTTGAGCATTGAGGCCACCGGTTCGGACTCGCGCCAACGACGCATCAGGTTCGCTGCATAGGAGGGTATCGAGAGATAAGACACATTCACTATGCGTACATCCCTTCTAACTCCCTCCACTTCCTGAGCATACCATAAGGGAAAAGTAAGATTGTCGCCATCCACGAAGATAATAGCATTCGGTTCAAGGCTTTCAAGAGTGGCGCGGGCTATTGTTGAAGCGGCATTGCGCCCCCTGCGGTCGTGATCATCAAAATTTTGCGCGCACATCAAGCCAGGGATGGCAAGCAATGGCAAGAGCACGCGATATGTACGGCACAATCGCGCCACGGCTAAAGCGCCGTAGCCTATCCATATGCCGAATGTCCAGAACGAGCCGAGGAATGAATAATCGCGCTCACGGGGCTCACCGGGGGTTTGATTGAGATAAATCACGATGGCAATGCCCGTCATAAAGAATAGAAGCAACGTTATGGCAGCCACAGCCTGACGGCGACGCCCTTTCCACGAAAGCCAGATAAGACCCGTAAGCCCCAATATAAGCGGCAGCATATAATACTTATTGCGACCCCGATTTTCTTCTCCGGCTTCCCCGGGCAACATCTCCTCGGCTCCGAGCATCGCATTGTCGAGACATCTTATTCCGGTTATGAAATTCCCATGCTCTACTTCTCCTTGTGAAGGAATGTCGTTCTGACGCCCGCAAAAATTCCACATCAGGTAGCGCAGATACATATAGCTTATCTGATAACTTCCAAGAAATGAGAGATTCTGCCATATTGTCGGCTTATAACCGACGGGATGGCTTCGCGTTCCGTCATTGCCCATTTTTGCAACGGGATTACCGAGCGTATCAAAGGCCTCGGTTATGGCCACTCTGGCCATTGTCGAAGTATCCATCCCAACCCAGTCTCCATAAGCGCGGATATCTATAGGGTCGCGGCTCGTGATTCTCGGGAACCAGCAATTAAGCTCCGGTGTAAAGATATTTTGAAGCCTATGCCCTTTCACCACATATCCCGGCTTATCCGGGTTGGCTCCCCGGGCATTAATCAATGAGTCGTCATGGGTCAGAATGTCCGGGGTATCGGAAAACCGGGCACCTTGCTCGAAAGGGACTATCTGTGGATTCCCCTTCAATAAAGCGTATCTGAAATAGCGGGGAATCTTTCCATTGCCTGTCCATTCTTCCTGAAACATGGGCGCGCTATATGGTGTCGGCCCGTAAAGCAATGGCGTGGCGCCATACTGCTCACGCGCCTGATAGGCGGCAAAAGCAAAAGGCTCGCCCGGCATTGTCGGATTTGCCGGGAACGGTATTCCTCCCCTCACCGGAATCAAGGCATATGCCCCATACCCGGTAAGTAGCATCGCAAGCATCCAGAAGGCAAGATTCAGCCGCCTTACATCGAAATGGTTTGGGCGCACAAGAAGCAAGGTCATAAGGGCCGATACAGCCGCACCCACCACAGCATTACCCCCGATGTTGAAGATTCCCGACAGGAAGATTGCAGGGAAGGCCGAGGCAGCTACGACACCCGGCCTATATTCTGGGGCTAAGTATCNNCGACACCCCGGTTATGGCTCCTTGCCGTCACCACAAGGACAAGCAGCAATGCGCCTCCCGTTAATCCCAGATAAAGCACCACGCCACTTAATTTCGGAAGTCCGAGCGTATTAACACACCATATTTCGAGATTGGCGGCTATACTGATGGCCGAGGGCATCATTCCAATCAGCACGCATCCCACCACGAGCATCCCCAACATAATTACAACCAGGAGTTTCAGAGGGCTTCTGATTCCTCTACGGAGTCCCCACATCAGGGCCAGAGCCGGAATGCACAATAAATTCAGCTGATGAACGCCGATACTTAGCCCCAGAATATAGGCCAAGAGGATAAGCAACTTTACGGATATATGGGGATTCTTGGCGAATGCCCATTTCACCATCAGCCATACGCAGAGGGCCGTGAGGAAAATCGACATGGCGTAGACTTCTGCCTCAACAGCGGAGTACCATGCCGAGTCGCACCATCCGAATGCAAGAGCTCCAATGGCCGCGCTTCCCGCAGCTCCCCATTTTGCGGGAAATCTTTTACGGTGCGGCAATGTGACCGAAAGCCAATATACAGATGCAAAAATCACTCTTGCCAAAAAGAATCCTGCGAAAGCAGTAAAAATGCCGCTTGACAGATTCACGGCATAGGCGCACCATTCAGGAGAAGGGGCAAGCATCGTTACAATCCGTTCAACAAGCATCCATACCGGATTGCCCGGCGGATGACCTATCTCCAGAAGTGCGGCCGCAGTGACATATTCCGGACAGTCCCAATAGCTGACTGTGGTGGACGTTGTGAGCCAATATGTGGTGAGCAACAGTGCGAATACACTCCAGCTCACTATATTAAGCAGACTGCGGGAGGATATGGAGCGTCTCATGGAAAATAAATCTTATCAAGCTGCGAGATAAAGCCCGGCCATGCGAGATTGGCGTGATAGTCGATGAAGGCATTTTTCCCCATTTCCTCACGCAGCGGAGCCGACATGGCTAGCGTCCGCATGGCTTCTGCAAGTTGCACCGCGCTCGCCGGAGGTGCGAATATCGCTGAACGCCCGTCTTTGAGATATTCCGACTGCGCTCCGTTGGCCACGCATATCTGCGGCCGACCCAAAGCCATGTATCTCAGGCTCTCAAAAGCAAACGCCTCCCTTTGCGAAGATGCCTGCACGCCGAAATGCGATTCTCCGATCAAGAGTTCAATATTTCCGGCCGGTATAACCCAGTCGATCATCTCCATTACTCCGCGGGCGATGGCCCGCTGCCTCAGCTTGTCGATATAATCAGGATTGCCACTGCCGGCTATTCGCAGACGAATCTTGACATCGCGCACCATTGCAAGGGCATCTATTATCGTTTCAAAACCTTTTCCGGCCACGATTGCACCATGACAAATTGCTGTCACAGGGCCTCTCGAAGGTTCTGGCAGAAGATGGGGGTTGTCAATATTCAGACTATTGCGGAGGATATGCAGACGCTCGTCTGCGATAGGCAATTTCCGGCCGGCCCACGGCTTTATGAACGCTTGGAGCGCGGTCTGCGATACAAATATATGTGCATCCGTCGCGGCGCATATCCAGCGGAACAAGGGGGTATTACGCCCGGGACGCACAATATGCCGCGTGGCGACAACCCTGATTTCGGGACGCCGTGCCAGCTTTCGCGCCAGAAGAGCCGTGACCGTGTCGGAATACCGATGGGTATGCACTGCACCTCCTTCCGCGGGAAAATCCCTGAATATCTTTGCAAGAATCCATGGAGAGGCAGGATCATAAAGTCCGCCAAGCGGCGCATGGACAAGAGATATGCCTTGCCCGAGAAACATCGAATCCACGGCCTTGGCATCGCGCGTCACGACAGTGACATCTGTGCCGGTGGCATGATAATGGCGGCATATGTCAAAAGCATAGTTCTCCACGCCCCCCCGCCGGTTGGACGATAAGATATGCACAAGCCTTTTGCCGCTCATTTAGTTTTTTAGTTGGTGGCCGACAGCATAACCCTTATGTCGATGCTGGGCAACCCAAGATAGGAGGCGATGAGTTTGTCGACCAGTTTTCCTTTATATGTCACCATTCCCACCTGCATTCCGGGAGTCGTGGCCACCATTCCTTCAAAGCCATCTTTTATTGCCATTTCATTCAGGAAATATCCCAGAGGATTAGAGATGGCCATTGCCACAGTACGCGGCACTGATACCGAAGGATGCACTTCGCGGAGGTCGAGCACATAAACATTGTCTTTTACCGTAGAGGCAAGGCTCTTGGGAAACTCGAAATCACGGGTCGTATTGCTCATTATTATTACATCGGCACTCTTCACGCGGTTGGCGAGCACGCGCGGATGGATGGCAACGAGCTCCACCTTGGGATGGCAACCCGACTTCACAAGTTCAAGGGCGGAAATATCATTGTCCATGATCAAGGTGCGAGCTCCTGCCGCCGCGGCTGCANNCGACCTCCGCGAAGTGCATCCTTCGGCCTCAGTGCCTGTGCCGAATATCAGGACCTCGCATGGTGCCAACCCGGGCACTGCGGCGAGTAAAACGCCCTTTCCCCCGCCCAGATAAGACAATGCCTCCTGTGCGTACATTATCGCGCCACGCCCGTCGATTTCATCTATAATATCGGCGAATATCGTTATGTCGTGGTGTGAATACATATTGTCGAGGCAGCCGAGATTGATATGCTGGGAAAGCAACGCCTTAATCGTGGTTTCCTCAAAGAGCGTGTTTCCCATCATGCAGAGCAATGAAGCCCCTTTTGTCATCTTCTTGATATCCTTGGCCTTCAAAGGCATGAAAGAGAGCACCACCGGCCTCTTCAACACTTCCTCACGCGGGGCAATCACCACGCCATATTCAGCATAGCTCTCATCCGAGAAACTTATGTCGACCCCGGCGCCGCTTTCCATCATCACGGAGATGCCTGCCGATGTCAGCAGCCCGCACGCTTCCGGAGTAAGGAGCATTCTGGTTTCGTCGGTATCGGGATAGTTACCAAGCATCCCTATATGGATTTTCGCTTCCTTCTGGCTCATTTCGATGGCCTCCGGCTGCGGCTCAAGAAGCATTTCGCCGTCGTTCTTTTTTGATTTCATATTTATGGCGTGTTATTGTTTCCTTCTTTTGTCGAGAGTTCCGACCGGTCGGAGCGGATGACTCTATTGCAAAATTAACAAATTCTGCAATTATTGGCAAATCAAATATTCAAGATGAGGGTTTTCAGCAAAAAAGCGCGACACGGATTCGGAAATCTGATGGCGATTCTCCAACTCTTCGCCGCTGAATCTCAATGCGGCCCGCGAGTAGACATTTCTCCTCTCGGCCAGACCATGCTCTACGGCATCACGTAATTCTTCTTCAGGCTTCGTTGCCATGAGCGGGCGGCGCGAACGATTGCGTATAAGCCGCTCCACTATTCTTCCCGGAGTGGCCTCGAGCCAGACAGTCACGCCCATGTCGAGCATGAAATCCATGTTGCCATGAAAACAGGGAGTCCCTCCTCCGCAGGATATTATCACATCCTCCATCTCGCCGATCTCCCGCAACATCCCGGCTTCAATACGGCGAAATTCCTCCTCACCCCGGGTCTTGAAAAGATCGCTTACTGTGGTATGAAATCTCTGTTCTATCCGAAAATCCAAGTCGATAAACTCCCTGTGTGTGACCTTAGCCAGAGCGCGGCCGAAGGTGGTCTTGCCACTCGCCATATACCCGATAATGAAGATGGGTGAATGTTCAGATTTGCAATCCATCATATGAAAAAATTGCGTATTATAAACCATGCCGCGATAGCCACGGATGCAATAATAATGGCGGGCATCGAATTGAGGGCAGCATAAAGCCGCGGCCACTGCCTGCGCTTCGCCGCGGCCACTCCCATCAGGAGCAGGACTGGAAGGCCTGCAGTGACAAGCGCATTATAACGCCATGCGGCCGCGATGTCGCCATGCATCAAGGCATGAACCACCCGCTGGCTGCCACATCCCGGGCATTCCAGACCCGTGAGATGCAGAAACATACATTTCGGTACAAATCTCGATTCCGCCGGGTCGATGATGGCATAAAAGGCCAGAACGACGCCTGCTGTAATCATTAGCGCAAGAACCGTGACTGATATCTTTGCCGAGGGCCGACGTATAGCCATATGTGCGTACTCATCCTATCCCCAGCATGAACGGGAAATAAAGCGTGTTGGATATGACGCCTGCCACAATCGAGACAATAATCCAGATCTCCGCCATTCGGGAAGCACGGCGCGCCCTCTCGATATTGCCTGAAAGATAGCGGCTCGTGACCATCGAACTGAACACTATCGCTACTATTCCCGGAATAAAGCAACAAAGGAGTGTGGCCACAATCGACCATATCAGATATGTAGGAGGCATCGGCTCCCTGAGCTGCCCGACGGCCGGCTGACCCGGGTTGACAGCACCCGTATCGGCAGGAGCTTCGTAACCGGATTCCGGTTCCCTATGCGGCGGAGGAGGCGGAGGGGTAACGGTGGGACGCTCTGCCTGACATGCTTCATTAAGACGCGCAGTTACTTCTTCCACACTCTCCCCGGGCATGATGGCGAGAACCTCGAATGGAAAATCTTCCGGCAACTGACGGTCGAAGTTTTCAAGCAGGAGTATGTCGACATTCTCTTTCGAGAGGGCTGCCGAAAGAGTCTGGAAGTCGGCGGCGGCAAGCGACCGGGGCACAAGCCCCACGCGGTATTGGCTGCCTTCGTTTAATATTCGGGCTATCTCTAATCCCACCGTCGGTTCCGACGTGCTGAGGATGGCTATTCGTTTCACGTGAGGTAGTTTTATCGGGTTTAATATTTAGTCCTGACCATTGAGAGATGGCCTCTATCAATCGGCCACTTTCAGCAGATAATGATTTTTCTTACCTTTCTGGACGTGGATGTATCTATTTCCAAGCAGATTTTCTTTGCCGGCAATATATGCCGGATCGGCCACCTTTTCCTTATTGATTGATACGCCGCCACCCTGAATCATCTTGCGGGCCTCCCCTTTTGAGGGGAAAACTTTTGAACTTACGGCAAGCAGATCGACCAAAGGAATTCCTGCTTCTATATCGGCGCGCGGAATCGAGAACATCGGCACTCCGTCGAATACTTCAAGCAGCGTCTTTTCATCTATCTTATGGAGCATATCGGCCGCCTTTGGATTAAAAAGAATCTCTGATGCCGCCACCGCGCTCTCATAAGCCTCCGGACCGTGTACCATCTCGGTAAGTTCCTTGGCAAGCCGGCGCTGCATCGGGCGAGCTCCCGGATTTACCGAGTGCTCCTCCGCAAGTGAGGCAATTTCCTCTTGAGTGAGGAATGTAAAGATCTTCAGGTATTTTTCGGCCTCCTCGTCGCCCGTGTTCAGCCAGAATTGATAGAACTTATACGGAGAGGTGCGCTCCGGGTCAAGCCAGACGTTTCCTGATTCTGTCTTGCCGAATTTACCACCATCGGCCTTTGTAATTAGCGGGCAGGTGATGCCAAAGGCTTCGCCGCCCAGTTTTCGGCGGATTAGCTCGGTGCCTGTGGTTATGTTTCCCCACTGATCCGAGCCGCCGAGCTGCAGCCGGCAGCCCCGGTCCTTATATAAGGTAAGATAGTCGAAGCCCTGCAGAAGCTGATAAGTGAATTCCGTGAAACTCAGACCATCGCGGGCTTCGCCGTTAAGGCGCTTCTGCACGCTGTCCTTAGCCATCATATAGTTTACGGTGATATGCTTGCCTATCTCACGCGCAAAGTCGAGGAAGGTCACATCCTTTGTCCAGTCGTAATTATTTACCATCTCGGCGCGGTTGGGAGCGTCGCTGTCGAAGTCAAGGAATTTCGACAATTGCGCCTTGATAGCCTCCTGATTATGTCGTAATGTCGCCTCATCGAGCAGATTGCGTTCAGCCGATTTTCCGGATGGATCGCCGATCATGCCTGTTGCACCGCCTATGAGAGCCAATGGCTTATGGCCGCACCGCTGGAAATGACGCAGCATCATTACTCCGCAGAGATGACCGATATGAAGGGAGTCGGCTGTCGGATCTATGCCGAGGTAAGCCGTGGTCATTCCTTTTTTCAATTGCTCTTCCGTCCCTGGCATCACCGTATGAATCATGCCCCGCCAAGTAAGTTCCTTAATAAAGTCCATTTCTATATTGTTTAATTGTCGGTTATTAATCTGAATAAATGAATCGGACAAGCGATTCGCCCACTACCCTGAGCGTTTCTGTCGAGATATTCTCAAGATTGTCGCTGTGAGTATGCCATGTAGGATTAAAGCCTGTCTGTGGATCATATTCTATGATGTCGATTGCAGGTACACCCTGTTTTATCAGCTCGATATGGTCGTCGGTTACGGCTCCTCCGGCGTAATCGGGGAAGATATGGGAGTGTCCCGCCAACGCGGCGGCATCTCGGAAGCGACGATCAAGCATCGGGGCCGACTGCCGCGAGAAATATTCATAAGGAAAGACGGCATCGCGGCCACCCACCATATCGAGGAGAATAGCGCCGGAGGGTGTCCATCCGTTATTACGCATCTGTGCGGCGAAATAGCGTGTTCCCATTGCCCATGAATCGTCATTATTCTCCGTGCCGTAGTCTTCCGCATCAGTCATAAGGATGTCAATTCCTTTCCCGGGGTTATCGGTGGAAATCAGGCGTGCCATCTCAAGGAGGACTGCTACCCCCGACGCACCGTCGTTGGCACCATCGGCAGGACTTTTTCGCTTTGAGACATCAGGGTCCTTGTCGGCCCATGGACGCGTGTCGTAATGAGCCAGCAGAAGAAGTCGCCCATCTTTTACTGAAGGATTGAATCTTGCAAAAATATTTCTGACAGGAAGGATAGTGCCGTCAAAAGCCGTCAGGTCGACTCTCTGCTCATGCACCTCTGCTCCATACGCCCGCAGCCGCCCCACAAGCCAGTCGCCGGTACGCCGGTGGGCCTCACTTCCGGGCACTCTGGGCCCGAGCACCACTTGCCGCCTCACATATTCATATGCAGAATCAGCGGAAAATTGAGGAACGCAAACACTCGAGATGGAATCCCGGTCGCCGGAATCACCGGCAGCCCTGGAGTCCGCAGTGCGTCTGCTCTGTCCACAACCATTTGTGGCCATTGTCACCAATCCTGCAACAACGACGCCTAATATCTTAGCAGGCCTCCGTATTAATATATTATTGATAAGCCTCACTTCCGTATCTTAATGATATGGGTCAATAATCTTTTATCATTGCCGTGAGCCAGTTCATCCCTATTGATATCCGCAAATATCTGCTTTGGCTCACATTCTGCAAAAGTACTAAAAATCCAGCACATACCCAAATACCATCCTCTCGGTCCATGAAACGTCCCCGGCAATTGGATTAAACCCGCTCTTTCAAGGGTAGAAGTCAGTGTTCGGGGGCCGGAGGGAGGCCGGGCATGGAGGCCGGAAGGCGGAGGTGGGTGTAGAGGGCGTTGGGAATCATTCGCCATAGACCCACAAGGATATTCCACCGCCAGTCGATCACGGCCACTCTACGCTTCTTTACTATAGCTCTCAACACCAACGGCACCACATAGTCCAGACTCATTTCCATTGGATATTTTTTACCCGGCGCGAGGAGCGGGGTGTCGATCCAGCCGGGTCGAATGTCGGTGAATGTGATTCCGGCTCCCGTGTCGTGGCTAAGTTGCTCAAGGGCGACGAGCCATTTCTGGGCGGCGGCCTTTGATGCGGAATAGGCTGCCATGCGTCCGATGCCATTCGTGCCGGCCACGGAGGTTAGGGCCGCGATATGACCCCGGATGCCATTATCGCGGAAGTACCGCCATGCTGTGGATATGCAACGGACTAATCCGACCGTATTGGTCTCAAACATTCTTGTTTCCACCTCCGGGTCGAGCGCAGGATCTTCATAGCCCACTCCGGCCACATGGAAGTAGATGTCCATTCCACCGATGAGTTTCACAAGATTCAGCAATTTTGCACCGGCATCTTTATCAGTAACATCAATCGCCATATACTCCACGCATCCGGGATACTTTTCTTTTAGGCTTTTGAGCGAGTCGGTTCGACGGGCGGCTACCCCTACTTTCACACCGCCCTTGGCAAGAGCTTCGGCGCAAGCATATCCTATGCCCGATGAGCCTCCCATTATTATTACTCTCTTCATGCGTCGTTATTTTTATTATCCGTTAATTTTTTATAAATTTGTAGTCTATAATAGAATAACATCGGGGGAGCAGCTTCGTTCCGCCGAAATGGAAAACTAATAAATTTCTATATCATGAAAAAGAAACGACTTGTGGTATCCACCGGGGCCGGGATAAGCGCGGAAAGCGGGATAAGCACTTTCCGGGATGCCGGCGGTCTATGGGAGAATTATCCTGTGATGCAGGTAGCCTCAGCTGAAGGATTCCGAAAAGATCCGGAACTGGTGCATCGCTTCTATAACGAGCGGCGCAAAGCATTGATCAATGCTTTGCCCAATGCGGCCCATAAGACGCTCGCTGAATTGGAGAAAGACTACGATGTATACATCATCACGCAGAATGTGGATGATCTGCATGAGAGAGCCGGCTCCTCGAATGTGCTTCATCTCCATGGGGAATTGATAAAACTTCGCTCCACACTGGATCCGGACTATACCGAGACCCTCGATATAGAGCATCTGGAAAGCAGTCCGGCCACGCGTGGCCGTAACGGCCACCCGATGCGGCCCCATATCGTATTTTTCAACGAACCTGTGCCTAATATCGAGAAGGCGGTCGAGCTTGCCCATTCGGCCGATATATTCGTTGTGATCGGCACCTCACTGGTGGTCTATCCGGCAGCCGGACTCATCAACTGCGTGCGGCCCGGCACTCCTATATATTACATCGACCCGAATCCGGCCGACGTATCAGGGATACCAAATCTTACCGTTATCAGGGAGCCTGCCACGAAAGGGATGGAGACTCTTGCCACCCTGCTGGAGCCGAAGTCTTGACGATTTGGATTTTTATGCTCAAAAACATAAAAATTTTTAATCAGGATTTAGAAAAACTTTGCTATATTTGTGAAAAATTTCCGTGATAGTGCCGGAAGAATCTTTGACATTTTGATATGCCTGACATATCCCGGTCTATCCATCTTAATAAAAATTTAAACGCAATGGCAAAAATCAGAGGAGCAATCACAGTAAACGTGGAAAGATGCAAGGGCTGCAACCTTTGTGTGGTTGCGTGTCCGACGGGCACGTTGGCGCTTCAGCCGGCCGAGGTAAACGACCGCGGCTATCATTATGCCTATATGGCAAATCCGGAAAAATGCACAGGGTGTTGCTCGTGCGCATGGGTATGCCCGGATGCCTGCATCGAAGTCTATAGGGTAAAAGTGGAAGAATAATAAGAAACGACAATCGTCTAACCTCACTCTGCGCCGGCAGGCATCAAGTGCCGGACGCCGATACCATAAAACACAAAAACATGAAAGAAGAAGTAAGGCTTATGAAGGGCAACGAGGCGATAGCCCACGCCGCCATCCGCTACGGCTG